>JAKDMQ010000008.1 GCA_030452265.1 Nitrococcus sp. | reverse complement strand
ATCGCCTCAGCACCGTCGTGCACGCCTCGCGCGAGCTCGGTGTATACAAATCGATACCGACCCTCTATTTGACCAACGATTACACGGGCTGCGCCGAGATCGGCTCGCTCTACTTGGATCCGGAGTACCGCGGACGCGGCAATAGTCGGCTATTGTCCAAGTGCCGCTTCCTCTTTTTCGCCGAGTTCAGCGAGCGCTTTGCGCCCAAAGTGGTGGCCGAGATGCGTGGTGTCAGCGACGAGCGCGGGCGCTCGCCGTTTTGGGATTGCCTGGGGCAGCATTTCTTCTCAATGGAATTCCGCCGCGCCGATTATCTTTCCGGGACGCGAGGGAAGACCTTTATCGCCGAGCTGATGCCGCGCAATCCCATCTATGTGCCCTTGCTAAGACCCGAAGCACAGGCTGTGATCGGCCGCGTCCATGACCACACGCGGGCCGCGTTGGGTCTGCTGCAGGAGGAAGGATTTCACTACGAAGGTTACGTGGATATCTTCGACGGCGGTCCGACCTTGGAAGCCCGGGTGGGGCAGATTCGTTCCGTGCGCTACAGCGAGTGCCTGCACGCGTGCATCGGGCAGGTTCCCGAGTCCGCTCCGCGACTGCTGATCAGCAACAGGCATTGGCGGGAATTCCGCTGTACCTTGGCGCCGGCCGAGCGCCACGGCAGCGAGCTGCTGATCGACGCTGCGACCGGTCGCGGTCTTGGCATCGATTCCGAGGCACCGGTGCGCGTGGTGTCTCCCAAGTAGCCTGCAGGGATTTTCAGCATCCGCGAGCGGCTTGCCGCGCCGGGCGGTAGTCAATCATGGCGCTCTCGGACATAGCTGCCCGGTGCATCCTCGATAGGCTCGAGCTTGCCCGCGCCGACGCGACGGGCTTTTACCTTGGCGCCGCCTTTTTGGTTCAGCCAGCCAACCCAGCATGGCCACCAGGAGCCTGTGTGATACGCCGCGGCCGCCACCCACTCGTCCGGGTCTTCCGGAGTGTTGGCGTTGGTCCAATAACCGTATTTCTCCTTGGCCGGGGGGTTGATGACACCGGCAACGTGCCCGGAGCCGCTCAGAACGAATCTCGTGTTGCCGCTTAGTAAGCGTAAGCCTTGATAGGTGGCCTTCCAGGGCGCGATGTGGTCTTCCCGAGTGGAGAGGAAAAAAGCCGGCACTCGGATCTTGGCAAGATCGATGGGCTCGCCGGCGAGGGTAATGCCGCCCGGCTCGCGCAGTCTATTCTCCAAGTACATGTTGCGCAGGTAAAACGCGTGCATACGGGCCGGCATGTTGGTGGAGTCCTGGTTCCAGTACAGCAGGTCAAAGGGAAAGGGATCCTCGCCGCGCAGGTAATTATTGACGAAAAACGACCAGATGAGGTCGTTCGCCCGCAGGCTGCTCATGGTGTGGGCCATCTGCGCGCCGGTCAGGTAACCGCGGCGCTGCATTTGCTCCTCTAATGATCGCAGCTGATCCTCATCGATGAAGATCTCGAGCTCGCCCGGATTCTCGAAGTCCAAGAGGCTAGTAAGGAACGTCGCACTGTGGGCGCGGCGGTCCCCTTGCGCCGCCATATAGGCGAGGGTGCAGGCGAGCAACGTTCCCCCCAGGCAGTAACCGACCAGGTTGACCTCGTTCACACCAACAGACTGCTCGATGGCACCTAGCGCCGCGATGGGTCCTTCCAGCAGGTAATCGTCGAAGGCCTTGTTCGCGAACTCCGCGCTCGGGTTGCGCCAAGAGAGGACAAATACGCTATGGCCTTGCTCCACCAGCCACTTGACCAGGGAGTTTTTCGGCTGCAGATCGAGGATGTAGTACTTATTGATCCAGGGCGGGATGAACAAAACCGGCCGCTTGTAGACCTTCTCCGTTGCCGGCTCGTATTGGATGAGCTGAGCCAAGTCGGTCTCATAGATTACCTTGCCTGGTGTCAGGGCCAGATCCCGACCGAGCTCGAAGGCATCCGGGTCGGTCATGCGAATGTTCAGAGTGCCACCGCCGCGTTCCAGATCCTCCAGCAGGTTATTGAGCCCATTGAGCAGGTTCTGCCCGCGGCTTTCGATTGTTTTGCCCAGAATCTCCGGGTTGGTAGCGAGAAAGTTGGAAGGCGACAAGGCATCGATGAACTGCCGGGTGTAGAAATCGATCTTTCTCTCGGTCTTGTCATCCAGGCCGTCGACATTCTTGACGATGTGGTGGATATAGTCGGCCGAGAGCAGATAGGATTGCTTGATGAAGTCGAACAAGAGGTTCGACTCCCAGGATTCGTGTTTAAAGCGCCGGTCTTTCTCATGCGGGCGGATCATCGGCTCGACATCGAAGCCCATCATGCGCAGCGTGGAGCGCTGCATGAGCAACATGTAATCCTGCCAGAATGCGACCTGGCTCTGAGCCAACTGCAGCGGATCGGCCATCATGCGGGCGTAGAGATCCTGAAACAGCCGGCTCATTTGCAGGGTATCCGCCAGCGCGAGATGATGGGCGGATTCCTCACGGGTCAGGAAATCCTGGACCAGTTGCTGGCTTTTGTCGGCGATCTCGGCGATTACGCGCGCGAGCTCCGCCGGATCGATCGCGGCTTGGGTATTATCAGCCATCGCTTGGCGCTACCTTCATTGCGCGAAACCTTCTTGCGCAAAATGGGAAAACTACGAATTGCGCATGCTTACCACACCCGCTCGCCTAGGCACAACCAATCCAATCAGTAGCTTGCCTGGATCTGCTGGCCTAGTCGGGGTCCTGCCCACCGCCGAGGAATGCCACGCCGCGGCCCGGGCGCTCGCGCGGCGGCTCGATGCAAAACTCATCGAATGCCCTCCAGCGCGGGGGTTATATCTTGCGTGCAGCCCTGAGGCGTTGTGGCTGCGATTGCGCACGGCCGGTCGGGAGCTTGCCGTTCGCGCGCAGCTCAGCGGCGGCCAGCAGGCGTATCGAGCCGATCGTGCCAGCGCTCGAGGTGAGGCCATCGCCCGCGCCTGCGGGCTGGCGCGGCATGGCTCGCGCCAAGTGGTGGATGCCACCGCCGGGCTGGGGCGTGATGCTTACATCCTGGCGCAGCTCGGTGCACGCGTAACCCTAATCGAGCGATCCCCAGTAGTCTTTGCGTTGCTGGAGGATGCGTGCGAGCGCGCAGCCCGCCGGGCGCCCACTCTGAGCTCCCTCGCTCGCATGCGTCTCATCGCGGGCGATGCCGCGGCCTGGCTGCGTACGTGCACGCGCAAGGAGCGACCGCAGGTGGTCTATCTCGATCCCATGTATCCACGGCAAATCAAGCGCGCGGCTCCCAGAAAGGAGATGCAGGTCCTACAAGTACTATTGGGGGTAGTGGATACTGCCGATACTTTGTTACAAGTCGCCCAACAAACCGCAACCGAGCGGGTAGTGGTCAAGCGCCCTCGGCATGCCGAGCCTCTGGCGGGAGAGCGGCCAGACTATCAGATTGTTGGACGCAGCACACGCTTCGATGTCTATCGGGGCGCCGCGGAATGAATGGCGGCAAGTCTAGTATTGCGCATCCCAGATACTTAGATGATTTGCGCACCTGTGGAATACGCAATACCAGACTTGACCCTATCGGGGCGTATCACGGCGAAGATGCCGGTGCTTCAAACGAGAACCTTATGCACGAGCCTTTACAACGTCTCGGACCGATGGATACGCTCAGCGCACGTGTGGACCCCGTGCACCTACGTCAGCGTCTTGGCATCGAATCAGAAGGCGAAGCGCCCGTGTTCGGGCGCGGGCGCACCTATTTCCATCCGGAGAATGCGCTTTCCTTGAGCCGGCTGCTGCGGCTCGCCTTGCGTTTGTCCGGCCTCTATCGCCGCGGCCAGCGCAATGCCCGGGATATTGCGCTCGTCCACCATCGCCTGCCGATCCGCAATCTGCCCGCGCCTTTGGTAGGCTTGAGGCTGCTGCAGCTCTCGGACCTACACATCGATGCCCATCCGGAATTCGCTAGGGTTTTGGCCGAGCGGGTAGGCGGGATCGATTACGATGTCTGCGTATTGACCGGAGATTATCGTTATCGTACGTACGGTCCGCTGCAACCGGCACTGGAGGGTCTTGACTACCTGCGCCGCCACTTGCGTGATCCAGTGTATGCCGTCCTAGGAAACCACGACTCTATCCACATGGTGCCGGCAATGGAGGCCATGGGTATTCGGCTGTTGCTCAATGAGTGGGCTCGCCTCGAGCGTGGCGGTAAGAGCCTCTGTCTCGTTGGAGTCGACGACCCTCATTTCTTTCGTACGGACAATCTAGAGAGGGCCTGCGATGGGGTTCCACACCAGGCTCCCAGCATTCTCTTGTGCCACTCGCCCGAGCTATTCCGGCAGGCGGCCCATAGCGGCTTTGACGCCGTGCTCTGCGGTCACACCCACGGTGGCCAGATCCGACTGCCAGGCGGAATTGCATTGCTTACCAACGCCGAGTGCCCGCGGAGTTTTACCGCCGGCGCCTGGCGCTACCGCACGCTGTACGGCTATACCTCGGTGGGCGCGGGTTCCTCTATCGTCGACGTGCGATTCAACTGCCGGCCCGAGGTTGTGCTGCATCACTTGTGTCGGTGGGGTCAAGTCTAGTATTATGCATTTATCGGTTGGGATGCGCCCACTAACACACGAAGCCCCCAACGGTTTCCCTCGCTGGGGGCTGGTTTCAATGGCTAGTTTGCGACGTTATCAGAAGCGACGAGGGCCACGACCCGGCTGCCGGGGCCGCCGTTCCTGGCGTTCCTGTGCTTCATTGATACGCAGGGTACGTCCGCCGAGCTCGGTCCCGTTGAGGGCCTCGATAGCCGCGTCAGCTTCGGCCGGAGACATCCGCACGAAGCCAAATCCCCGTGGGCGCCCCGTGTCGCGGTCGGTGATGAGCCGCACTTCACTTACCTCGCCGTATTGCGCGAATAGATCTCGCACTTCATCTTCGGATGCGGTAAAAGGCAGGTTCCCCACATAGATCGATTTCATCTTCAGTCACTCGCCAGTCATCTGCCATGTTGTCCTAATTCGCCGGAGCGCCAGGTCATGCCCGGAACCCGGTGACGGATGCAAGCCGCTGGCTTGCCCCGTGGGTCGATTGCTGAGCGGCGGATTCCTCCGCGGCGCTACCGAAGCGAGGCCGATTGCCCCGCGGCGCAAAGCGTCGGCCAGTTCACGAACCACCGTGGACATTAGACCAGCCTTGCGCCGTTTGCAACGGTGCTCATGCAGCGGGTTACGGCGCCAAACCCCGCTCACGCGCGCCGTTGAAGGCGCTTGGGTTGCAGTTGGAACTAGGGCCTGCTAGTTGCTTGATACTCCAAGCGCCCAGTAAGCTCCGTTATATATGACATCCGTCAAGCAATCGCAAAGCGCGCTTAGTGATGCAATTGCCGGCCTGCCCGCGCCCTTGTGCGAAGCAGTACGCGCCGCTCTGGAAGAGCTTGGCGAGCCGGCGCAGCGCCTCGAGGCCGAGCCCGTGCTCGCCTCGCTACCACGGGTGTGGGCGTGCAGCCAATTCGTCGTCCGTGCCTGCCTGCGCTACCCCGAGCTGCTAGGCGAGCTCGCTGACAGCGCTGACCTGCTGCAGCCGTACGCGGCCGATGGTTACTATAAGCGGCTGCGCCAGCGCGCGGTCGAAGTCTCTGAGATCGCATCCCTGAAGGCCGCGCTGCGCGCTTTTCGGCGTCGAGAGATGGTGCGCATTGCCTGGCGGGATCTCGCCGGCTGGGCAGAGCTCGATGACACCTTGCGCGAGCTCTCGGCACTTGCCGATGCGTGCATCGACCAGGCGCTCACCTGCCTGCATGAATGGCTATGCAATCAATGCGGGAGGCCGCGCGCTGACGCCGGCGAGCCTCAGCGGATGGTCGTCCTGGGGATGGGTAAGCTAGGCGGGCAAGAGCTCAACTTCTCCTCGGACATCGATCTCATCTTCTGTTATCCGGAAGCGGGTCGCACAGACGGTTCTCGACGGCTCAGCAACGAGGAGTTTTTCACGCGACTGGGGCGTCAGCTCATCGCCGTGCTCGACGAACAAACTCCGGACGGTCAAGTCTACCGCGTGGATATGCGCCTGCGCCCCTATGGCCAGTGCGGTCCGCTGGTCATGAGCTTTAACGGCAT
This sequence comes from Nitrococcus sp., assembly GCA_030452265.1. GTDB lineage: Bacteria > Pseudomonadota > Gammaproteobacteria > Nitrococcales > Nitrococcaceae > Nitrococcus. The sequence goes on along the minus strand of JAKDMQ010000008.1, from coordinate 30,119 downwards.
GGAGATCTACTACGAGCATCAGGGTCGAGAGTGGGAGCGTTACGCCCTGATCAAAGCGCGGGTGGTCGGCGGCGACTCCGAGCGCGGTCGACAGCTGTTGGAGCACCTCGCGCCTTTCGTCTACCGACGCTACCTGGATTATGGAGCGCTGGAGTCATTACGCGCGATGAAGGCGCTGGTCGCGCGCGAGGTCGAGCGCAAGGGTCTGGAGGAGAATATCAAGCTGGGTCGCGGCGGAATCCGGGAAGTCGAGTTCATCGGTCAGGTTTTTCAGCTCATCCGCGGCGGCCAGGAGCGTGCGCTGCGCCGGCGCGGGCTGTTGCCCGTCCTGGACTGTCTGGCCGAGCAGGGTCAGCTACCGCGCTTTGCCCGCGATGAGCTTAGCGAAGCCTATCGATTCCTGCGCCGGATCGAGAATCGATTGCAGATGCTGGATGATCGCCAGACGCACGATCTACCAAGCGAGGCGCTCGATCGTCTACGCCTGGCTCACGCCATGGGATATGCCGATTACGACGCTTTGCAGCACAGGCTCGAGGCTTGGCGGCAGAAGGTGCATGAGCATTTCGACCAGGTGTTCATGGCGCCGCAGGGTGAGGACGGGGGCGATAAGGAGCAGGCCGAGTTGGCCGATGTCTGGCTCGGCAGGGCGCAAGCGGATGAGGCGGCCGAACGCCTCTACGTCGCCGGCTATCGCGAGCCGGCCAAGGCGCGCGAGCGATTGGATGCGTTGCACGAGAGCTATAGCTGCCGGGCGCTCTCGGCGCAAGGGCGCAGCCGCCTCGATCGGCTCATGCCCATGCTGGTTCGGGCCGTGGGCGCTGGGCGCTGCCCGGATGCAACCCTGCCCCGCGTGCTCGCGCTGCTGGAGTCGATCGCGCGGCGTACCGCCTATCTCGCGTTGCTCAACGAACATCCGTTGGCGCTCTCGCAGCTGGTCCAGCTCTGCGCGGGCAGCCTTTGGATCGCGCGCCTGCTCACCCGCCATCCGGTGCTGCTGGACGAGCTGCTCGACCCGCGCACGCTCTATGCCCCACTCGGCCGTGATGCCCTCAAGCGTGAGCTCGCGCAGCGGCTAGATAACGTATCGGGCGCGGATCTCGAGCAGCCGATGGAGGCGCTACGCCATTGCAAACAGGCCAACAGCCTGCGCGTGGCGGCCGCGGACATCACTGGCGCCGTGCCGTTGATGGTGGTCAGTGATTATCTCACGGACATCGCAGAAGTGATCCTCGAGGCGGTACTGTCTTTGGCCTGGCGGGATGTGAGCGAGCGTTACGGGCAACCCAGCGGGCGCGTGGGCGGCGAATGGGTGCAACAAGGATTGGTCATCCTCGCCTATGGCAAGCTCGGCAGTTTCGAGCTCGGTTACGGCTCGGATCTGGATCTCGTATTCATCCATGAGGCGCGTGGCGAAGAACAGCTAACGGACGGCACGCGCCGGGTGGACAATTCCGTGTTCTTCGCGCGCTTGGTGCAGCGGATCATTCACATTTTGACCACCCCGACTCCGGGAGGCATTCTCTACGCCGTCGACATGCGGCTGCGTCCAAACGGCAAGGCCGGGTTGCTCACCTCGAGCCTCGATGCCTTTGCCAATTATCAGTTGCATCAGGCCTGGACCTGGGAGCATCAGGCACTCGTTCGCGCACGCGTAGTCGCCGGCTCGCCGCGCTTGGCCGAGGAGGTAAACGCCATACGCCGCCAGGTGCTGATGCGCCGGCGCGACATCCCGCGCCTGCGCCGGGAGGTGAGGCAAATGCGCGCGCGCATGCGCGCCGAGAAGGCCGCTAATCAGCCGGGGACCTTCGACCTCAAGCAGGATCGCGGCGGTATCGTCGATATCGAATTTATGGTGCAATATGGAACCCTTGCGTGTGCCGTGGATAACCCGGGCCTGCTGCGCTATACAGACAATATTCGACTCCTGGACGAGCTCAGTTCCTGCGGTTGGATTGCGCCGAGTCACGCACGGTTGCTCGCGGATGCTTATCGGGCCTACCGCGCTCGTGTGCACCGCCTGACATTGCAGGAGGAACCGGCTTGCATAGCGGGCGAAGCGCTGCCAGAGGAGCGCGGTCGAGTCGCGGATTTGTGGTGCGAGATCATGGGTGAGGAGTGAGGAGTGAGGAGTGAGGAGTGAGGAGACTTTGATGGCCAACGAATTCTGAGGAGCGCGCGGGATGAGCATGGCCGATCGCGACGGAGTCATCTGGATGGACGGGGATCTCGTGCCTTGGCGCGAGGCCAGGGTTCATGTGCTCACCCATACCCTCCACTACGGCCTTGGCGTGTTCGAGGGCGTGCGTGCGTACAATACGGTAAGCGGCCCCGCCATTTTCCGGCTGCGCGAGCATACTCGGCGCCTGTTTGGCTCCGCCAAGATCCTGGGCATGCACATGCCATTCTCGCAGGAAGAGATCAACCAGGCTTGCATTGACTGCGTGCGTGAGAACGCCCTGAAGAGCGCCTACATACGACCCATGTGCTATTACGGGGCCGAGGGTATGGGACTGCGAGCGGAAAACTTGCGCACTCACGTCAGCGTGGCCGCCTGGGAATGGGGGGCTTATCTCGGCGAGGAGAATATGCAGCGCGGCATCCGCGTCAGAACGTCCTCATACACCCGCCATCACGTCAACGTGACGATGTGCCGGGCCAAGGCTAACGGCCACTACATCAACTCGATGTTGGCATTGCAGGAGGCCGTCACGTGCGGTTACGACGAGGCGCTGCTGCTGGATGTGGACGGATTCGTCGCCGAAGGCTCGGGGGAGAATTTCTTCATTGTCAACGATGGAGCTATCTTCACCCCGGAGCTGGCCTCGGCGCTGGCGGGTGTCACCCGCGATGCGGTGATTACCCTGGCCCAGGAAGCGGGCTACGAGGTGCGGGAGAAACGCATCACGCGCGATGAAGTCTACACGGCGGATGAGGCCTTCTTTACCGGCACCGCGGCCGAGGTGACCCCGATCCGCGCGGTGGATGAGCGGGAGATTGGCGCGGGCGAGCGTGGCCCGGTCACCGAGCATCTGCAAAGCCTGTTCTTCGACCAAGTAGAAGGTCGGCGCGATGCCCACCCGCAGTGGTTGGTAGCGGTGCGCTGATGCCGTTCGAACGAGGGGCCCGTAAGTGCCTGATCCTCAGACCCACGATCGTCACGATTTGATTGAGCCCAGCGCCGCCAATCACTACGAGGTGACGGTGGACGACTTGCCGCTGTCCTGCCCCATGCCCGGGATGTACCTGTGGAACTCCCACCCCAAGGTCTACATCCCAATGCATAAGACGGGTAAGGGCAAGTGCCCGTATTGCGGCGCCGAGTATCGGCTCGAGGACTTCGACCCGAGCGACCCGGCACTCAGGGAACACCACCGCCGGGAGTGACGAATCAGGACGGCGCCGCGTCGTGGGTGGATGTCAATGGGCCCTATTCCCGGCCGCCGCTCGAGGTCGCTTCACGCCGGAGCTGCACTTGTCGCGCGCCGATCTGATCGAGCATCTACTGCGCCTGCTCGCATGGTTGCCGCTGCCTTTACTGCACGCGGTCGCTGCTTTGGCCGGCACCTTGGCCGCTCTGATTCCCAACGACGCTCGCCACATCGCCCGGGTCAACGCCGAGCTTTGTTTCTCCGACTGGCCGGTACGTCGCAAGCGAGCCTTGGTCCGCTGCGCTTTGCGCGAATCGGCCAAGGCGCTGCTCGAGCTCGGGGCGCTTTGGTATCGGCCACCGCGGCGGTTGCTACGTCTAATTCGGGAGGTTGAGGGCGGCGAAATTCTGGATACCGCGATCGCAAGCGGTCGCGGCGTGCTGATCATCGCGCCCCACCTCGGGTCCTGGGAGCTGCTGCAGGTGTGGGTGGCAAAGCGCACGAGTCTGCACGCGCTCTATCGGGCGCCACGGCAGGCCGATTTGGAGGACTTGATCAGGAGCGCGCGTGGGCGCAGCGGCGCGCGTTTCTGGCCGGCGCGTCCGGGCGGAATTCGGGCGCTGTATCGGGCTCTGCGCGCCGGTAGCGCAATCGGCATCCTGCCGGATCAGCAGCCGCGGAGAGAAGGCGTTTTCGCACCCTTTTTCGGGGTGCCGGCGAAAACCATGACGTTGTTCAGCAAGCTCGCGGCCCGCAGCCAAGCCCCTATGGTCATAGGCTGGGCCGAGCGCCTCGCGCACGGGCGCGGCTATCGGCTGCACTGGGGAGCGGTGGATGAGGCTGTCCGCGACCCTGATCCGCTGCAAGCGGCAGCGGCTTTGAACCGGGTCATCGAGGCCGCGATTCGACTGCGACCCTGCCAGTATCAATGGAGCTATCGACGCTTCTCCCGCCAGCCGGCCGGCGAAGCCAACCCTTACAAGACCCACCGTAGCCAAGGCGGCTGGGTGGCCGTAAAATAATTCCACGCGCTGAGCTTCTGCGAACCGAACGCGATCCGCGCCGTTTATGCCCGGTCTTGCTCACTCGTCAACAGCTTGCCGCCGGCCGCGGCGGCATCGGTGCCGCAAGCCGCGCAGACCGACAGCCCAAACTCGTCAGTGGCCAGGTGGGCCGTGGCGTGCGTGACGCGGTTGCAGAGATCCGTGAACTCTGTCAGCGGATCCTTCGGTAGCGACTGATGAAGGTGTTGCGCTGGCCCGGCAGCGCCGGAATCGCGGCGGTGGTTGTGGAGGTAGGAGCGCTCCCGTGAGAGGTGAGCCTGATATCTGCGCAGATAACGCCATCCCGGAGCGAGCAGTTCCGTTCGTGAATGCACGATGCCGCCGATCATGTCCTCGATGAGCCTCTGGCAACGCCCGCCAAGCTCGGTGATTGCCGCATGCTCGGTGGTAAGCACCAACCGCGCCGAGGCGAAGCGGCCATCAGCGCGGGTTAGCGCATCGATCAGCTCGCCTTCGTAAGCATCCTCGCCGATGGCCGCGTAGCGGTTGAGACAGTCGACGATGTCGCGCATCAGGAGCATATCAGGCATCCTGCCATGCTCGAAGGCGCGTAGCTGATTTGCGAAGACGTCAAGCAGGTGATGGGCGTTGTGGTGCCCGGTCCGAAAGCGGTCGATGACGTTGTCCATGGCGAGTTTCTCCGGCTACCCTTTTAATAACGATATTATATACCTCTTTATATCGAGTTGCTCCAATCAGCCCAATGGATCCAGAGGGCGAGCCACGCGGGCTTCGTGCGAATGAATCGGTGCCCCCTCTTCGGGGCACTTGCGGCTACGGGCGGTGTAGGACCAACTCAAGTGAACGCGGGCCTTACCTCTGCGCTGGCGGTGCAGTGCTGTTGGGAGCTTGCCGCATGGGAATGTCGATGGAGAGCAGTGCCGCCAACTCGCGTTTAGGCCTGAGCAAGTCAGCGAGACAATAGCGATCGAGCACGGCGAGAAAGGCCTGCAATGCCTCATCGAGTATGCCATGCAACACGCAGGAAGGTGCCAAGCGGCAAGAGTTCTCGCTCCCAAAACACTCTACCAGCGAGAGGTTATTCTCCATGCGCCGCACGACCTCGCCCACGTTTATGTGCCCAGGCTCGCGGCGCAGGCGCATGCCGCCGTGCTTGCCACGGACCGTCTCGACATAACCGAGCCGGCCGAGCTCGTAGACCACCTTCATCAGGTGGTTGCGCGAGATTGCGTAGCGTTCGGCAATCTCCGAGATTGTGGTGAGCTCGCTCCCCTTGAGGCTCAGGTAAATGAGCACGCGCAGGGAATAGTCGGTGAAGGAAGTCATTCGCATTGTCTACTCCTTGGGCCGGACGGCGTGCGCCGAGCACTCAGCCTGGCTGCCCGTCCACCCGTGGCTGGCTCAGAATCGGCGCATAGCACACGAGAAACAGGGTGAATGCAGCCGCCCACGCCACGGCGGCGGCGTAGAGCGCCCATAGGCCCGCGCCCAGTGCCGCGCTAAGGCGCAGAACGGCTGCTGCAATCACCAGCCAATAGATCGGCTGCGCGCCGCGTACCAGGACAAGCGGCCGGCCGGTGTGCGCGACGCTAACTCGCGTCATCACGCCAACGATCAAGGTTCCCATGGCGCCGACGCCAAGCGCGTGATACCAAGCACTCGCGCCGAGTGCCGGCAGCAGCGGGGTCAGCCCTTTCAGTACCAGCGCCAGGGCTAACCAGGCGTAGCCGACGTGCAGGATCCACAGCAGCGGCTCGCGCCGCGCGCGCCAGCCCTGCCAGCTAGTGAGCCGGAATAAATGCAGCGCACCGGCTACAAGCGCGACCAGGCCGGCGCCGAGGCTCGCGGGGGCGAGGAGGTCAGCCGGCAGCATCAGCACCGTGGCGAGGAGCGCCGCCTGATCCAGACGCGGGCGCGAGCGCGGGGAATCCTCGCCGTGGCGGGTCAACCAGTTACCGGTGAACGCCGGGATAATACGCCCGCCGATCATGGCCATGAGCACCGTGATGGTATCGAGCGCCACAAGCTCGCCCATGTGGCCGAGCCTAGGGGTGGCTCCGAGCAGGGCTAGGTGCATGAGCGCGTTGCCCACTGCGAGTATGGCCAGCACCGCGGCTAGGGGCAGATTGCGCGAATTGCCGCCCCGGCGAAGCACCACGAGCGCGTATAGCGCCAATGTCGGCAGGAAGCTCAGATCCACGGCTGCCACCAGCCAGCCCGGTAGCGAGCCCACTAGTGCCATGGCGGTGCGCCCGGCGAGCCAGAGCGCACCGAGCGCAAGCAGGCGTTGGCCGCTCGGTGGCGGAGCACCGGTCCAATTGGCCATCGCGGTTAGTAAGAAGCCGGCAATGGCGGCTGGAACGAACCCGTAGAGCATCTCATGGGAGTGCCAGAGCCGTGGCGAGATCCCGGCCGGCAGATGCAGCCAACCGAGCAGCATGGCGGCCCACGCTATTATGGCTAGGGCAGCGAACATCCCGGTGAGCAAAAAGAACAACCGGAACGGATAGGCAAGCAGCATCGTCGGCGAGTGGCTCACCGCGGCCGACCTCGCCATTCGTGCAGCGAGCTTGAGTCGCGCGTGCAGCGAGCGAGAGCGGGTTGTCGCGCTGCGCTACCCCAACGGGATTGGGTCAATGATCGAGAAAGCATGCGATATGGTGATGAATTGCGTGCCCTGGCTCGCATGCGAGAATCGCCTCGATCATTAGATTAACAGTCCAATTAAATACTTTTTATGGGGACGGCGTCAAGTCACCGAGACTACGGCCACCCAATCTCCTTAAGAAGGGGTGCCAGCGCCCGCCAGCCTACATTGCGGGGTAAGAACAGAGCGCAAATGCGCAGTTCTCCCACTAAAGGTATAGGGTTACATGCAGTGCGTTGAGGCTTCGCCGCGGACTAGGCGCGATGCCCTACGGGTGTTATACCCCGAATACGTAATGAGCAATTTGGTGGATGGTGGCCGACGAGGAAAGGGTCTATGCATCCAAATGCATCAAAAAAGCCTTCACTTTACCAGCAGTTGCTGGCACTGCCGGAAGGACTAACGGGTGAGATCATCAATGGCCAATTGCGCACCCAGCCCAGGCCCGGATGGGCGCATATACTTGCTTCCTCGCGGCTGGGAGCGGATATCGAGGGGCCCTACGGACGTGGCCGGGGTGGACCGGGAGGCTGGTGGATCATCGATGAGCCGGAGGTTCATTTTGTTTTGGATCGGGCCGTGCTGGTGCCAGATATCGCCGGTTGGCGCAAGGAACGCATGCCTTCACCTCCACAAGGGCACAAGATCTCGATAGTACCGGATTGGGTATGTGAAATTGTCTCCCCATCAACGAAGAGTACTGATCGCGAGGAGAAGGCACCGATGTATGCGCATTACGGCGTCAAGTTTGCCTGGCTCGTGGATCCAAAAGCCTACACTTTGGAAGCCTATGCGCTTGCCGATGGAAGCTGGCGGCCCTTGGGTGTTTTTCGCGACGATGACATGGTATCGGTAGCGCCCTTCGACGCCATCGATATTCGCTTGTCCGAGCTGTGGGCATGAGGAAAATAGGAGACAGACCACTATTTTCCACCCGATCCGAAATGCTCCGGCCGCTGCCCCCAGAAAATGCTGGTTTGTCCGCTATTTTCCTGGCGCCGGCGCAGCAGGCCGCGAGCATTACTTCGAGTGGTCCATCACTTTGCTATGCGCATTGCCCTCGGCATCGAATATGACGGCACGCGCTTTAGCGGCTGGCAACGTCAGTCGCATCGGCCGTCCGTGCAAGCGGCCTTGGAGCAGGCGCTCTCGCGGGTTGCCGATCATGCGGTCAGTGTCAACTGTGCCGGGCGCACCGATGCGGGCGTGCACGCCACCCAACAGGTCGTTCATTTCGATACGGACTCACCGCGCCCGCCGCAGGCCTGGATTAGAGGCGTTAACTCCAATCTGCCAGACGTTATCCGGGTGATCTGGATGCGCGCGGTGGCGCCGGAATTTCACGCCCGCTTCGCCGCGACGGCGCGAACCTACCGTTACGTGATCCTATCCCGCCCGGTGCAATCGGCGCTCCAGCGCAGGCGCGTGGCTTGGACTTGGCAGCGGCTCGAGCTCGCGCCGATGCGCGCCGCGGCGCAGTATCTTCTGGGCGAGCATGACTTCTCCTCTTACCGTGCTCTGGCCTGCCAAGCACGCCACCCCGTGCGCACGCTGCATCGCTTGGACATCACCCGGTGCGGTGATTACTTCTATGTCGACGTGGAGGCCAATGCGTTTTTGCATCACATGGTGCGCAATATCGCGGGGGTTCTTCTTAGCATCGGCACGGGTGCGCATCCGCCGCGCTGGTCGTGGGAGATCCTACAGGCCCGCGACCGCACTGCCGGTGGCATCACCGCGCCGGCGGGGGGGCTTTATCTGGTCTCCGTGCGCTATCCCGAGCGCTTCGCGATTCCTGAGCGCGGCGCCTTACCGGTTTTTGCTTAACGCTCGCCGCCCGAGTAACATTACCTTCCGGTTTCTTGGGCCTCGATTCGATCCATACGGAATCGTTGGTTGCGTACACGCATTAAAATCTGCGGGTTAACTCGCCCGGATGATGCCCTTGCCGCCGCGCGGCTTGGTGTCGACGCCGTTGGGTTGGTCTTCTACGAGCGCAGCCCGCGGCGGTTATCCCCGCGCGCCGCTTGTGATATCGTCGCGGCGTTGCCGCCGTTTGTCACCGTGGTCGGTCTTTTCCTGGATGCGCCAGCGGCAATGGTGGATGACGTTCTGGCGAGCGTGGCGCTCGATCTGTTGCAATTCCATGGCGCGGAGGGGCAGGCCTATTGCGCCCGCTTCCATCGCCCCTATATCAAGGCGCTGCCCATGGGTGCGGGTATTGATCCGGCAACCTATGCCCGTGCTTACCCGGACGCCGCTGGATTTCTGCTCGATAGCAACCGGATTGGCCAAGCCGGGGGCAGCGGTCGCACCTTCGACTGGGAGCTCGTGCCGCGGGCATTGGGAGGACCTATCGTGCTAGCCGGTGGGCTGCATGCCGGTAATGTCGCGCCGGCGATCCAGGCAACACGCCCTTGGGCGGTGGACGTCAGCAGCGGGGTAGAGGCCGCACCCGGGGTCAAGGATCCCGAGCTCATGAATGCATTCGTTAGCGAGGTGGCTCGTGTCCAAGGTTGCTATGTCGGATAAGCTGCCAATCGAGTACCGGGAGCTCCCGGATGCGCGCGGACATTTTGGCCGCTATGGCGGGCAGTTCGTACCGGAGCTGCTGATGGCGCCGCTCGGAGAATTGACGCAAGCTTATGCGCACTACCGCGAGGATTCCCGGTTTTTAGAGGAGCTGGATGCGGATCTGGCGCATTACGTCGGGCGCCCGAGCCCGCTTTACTACGCGCGGCGCTGGTCGGAGCAGCTCGGCGGAGCCCGGATCTACCTCAAGCGCGAGGATCTCAATCACACCGGCGCCCACAAGATCAACAACACCATGGGCCAAGCGCTGCTTGCGGCTCGGATGGGCAAGACGCGCATCGTCGCGGAAACCGGTGCCGGGCAGCACGGCGTGGCGACGGCTACGGTAGCGGCCCGGTTGGGCCTGGAATGCGTGATCTACATGGGCGCGGCGGACGTTCGGCGCCAATCCGTCAACGTCTACCGGATGCGATTGCTCGGCGCCCGCGTCGTCGCCGTCGAGGCCGGCACGCGCACCCTCAAAGACGCCCTCAACGAGGCCTTTCGAGATTGGGCCGCGAACGTCGACGAGACCTTCTATATCATCGGCACGGTGGCAGGTCCGCATCCCTACCCGGCGCTGGTGCGGGATTTCCAAGCGGTGATTGGGCGCGAGACCCGAACGCAGATCCTCGAGCGTGAAGGCCGCCTGCCCGATGCATTGATTGCCTGCGTGGGTGGCGGCTCCAATGCCATGGGTCTGTTTCACCCCTTTCTCGACGATAGCGCGATCCGCCTCTATGGCGTCGAGGCCGGTGGTGAAGGGCTCGATACTGGCCGCCATGCGGCGCCGCTTGCGACCGGCCGGCCGGGGGTGCTGCACGGCAATCGAACCTATCTGATGGAGGATGCCGACGGTCAGATTCTTGCCACCCATTCGGTCTCGGCCGGCTTGGACTATCCCGGCGTGGGGCCTGAGCATGCATGGCTCAAGGACAACGGCCGCGCCCAATACGTCAGCGCCACCGATCGCGAGGCGATCGCGGCATTCCACACCCTTACACGCACCGAAGGGATCATGCCTGCCCTGGAGAGCGCGCATGCGCTCGCCTACGCGGAGCACCTAGCCCGCGAGATGGGGCGAGATGAGATTATCGTAGTGAATCTCTCCGGCCGCGGAGATAAGGACATCAACACCGTGGCCGCCCTGCAAGGAATGGAGCTATGAGCCGCATCGAGCGCCGTTTCGCCTATTGCCGCGAGCACGGGCGCAAGGCACTGATCCCCTACATTACGGGGGGAGATCCACAGCCAGACGCTACTGTGCCGCTGATGCAGGTGCTGGTGGAGGCCGGTGCCGATATCATCGAGGTGGGCTTGCCGTTCTCCGATCCCATGGCCGATGGCCGGGTCATCCAGGCGGCCTGCGAGCGTGCACTGGCGCATCGGGTCAATATCCGGCGCGTTCTGGAGATGGTCGGCGAGTTCCGCGCGGGTGATGCACACACGCCCGTGGTCCTGATGGGCTATCTCAATCCCATCGAACAGATGGGCTATGACGTTTTCGCCCGCGAGGCGGCCGCCGCCGGGGTAGACGGTGTCCTGTGCGTGGACCTGCCGCCGGAGGAGAGCCAGGATTTGGTCCAGGCGCTGCAGGCGAACCGGCTCGATCCCATCTGGCTCATCGCGCCGACCACGCGCGCCGAGCGCATCGAGCGCATTTGTGAGGTGGCGCGCGGGTTTATCTACTATGTCTCCCTCAAAGGGGTCACCGGCGCAGAGAGCCTCGATGTCGATGACGTCGCCGCGCACGTGGCGCGCATCCGTGCTGTTACGCAGTTGCCGGTGGGAGTGGGATTTGGCATTCGGGATGCAGCCGCTTCGGCTCGTATTGCCGCCGTTGCCGATGCGGTGGTGGTCGGCAGCGCGATCGTCGCGCGCATCGAAGCCCATCAGAACGAGCCACAGGCCATGTATGCCATCGTGCGGGAGCTGCTCGGTGAGATGCGCCGGGCTATGGACACATCCGTTACGGAAACCGCCTGAGCCATGAGCGACGTAATTAGCATGAGCTGGTTTCAGAAGCTGATGCCTTCCCGGATCCGTACGGAGGCCAACAACCGCCGTAGCCGCAACATTCCCGAGGGTCTGTGGACGAAATGCGACGCCTGCAACAGCGCGCTCTATCGCCCGGAGCTGGAGCGCAGCCTCGAGGTTTGTCCGAAGTGCGCACACCATATGCGCATCGGCGCGCGCCAGCGCCTGGAGTTGTTTTTGGACGAGGGCGAGGGTACGCGCTACGAGTTCGCCGAGAACGTGCAGCCCGTGGATGCGTTACGTTTTCGCGATAGCCGGAAGTACAAGGAGCGGCTGACCCAGGCGCAGAAGGAAACCGGTGAGAAGGATGCCTTGGTCGTCATGCAGGGGGGGCTATACGGCATCCCGGTCGTGGCCGCGGCTTTCGAATTTCGCTTCATGGGCGGCTCAATGGGCTCGGTGGTGGGCGAGAAGTTCGTTCGTGCCGCAAATACCAGCTTGCAGGAGCGCTTGCCGCTGATCTGTTTTACGGCGAGCGGCGGGGCGCGGATGCAGGAGGCACTGTTTTCGCTCATGCAGATGGCGAAAACGAGTGCCGCTCTAGGACGTTTGTCCGCTGTGGGCATACCCTTTATCTCAGTGCTGACGGATCCCACTATGGGTGGGGTTTCGGCAAGCCTTGCCATGCTTGGCGATGTCAACGTTGCCGAGCCGGGGGCGCTGATCGGCTTCGCCGGCCCGCGCGTGATCGAGCAGACCGTGCGCGAGACCTTGCCGGATGGTTTTCAGCGCAGCGAATTTTTGCTCCAGCACGGGGCCATCGATTTGATCGTCGATCGGCGTGAAATGCGCGAGCGGCTGGCGAATCTGCTTGCCATCTTGACCCATAGGCCGTCGCCGAACGTGAAGCATTTCAGCGTCGTAACCTAATTCGCGGCAGGCCCTACTATGCGCTTCTCCACCCTGGGAGAGTGGCTGCGTTGGCAGGAAGGGCTGCACCCGCGCGTGATCGACCTGGGGCTCGAGCGCGTGGCAGCGGTTGCTAAGCGCTTGGGCGTGGACCGCTGCGGTGCCCAGGTCATTACCGTCGGCGGCACCAACGGCAAGGGTTCTACCGTTGCCTACCTGGATGCCATGCTACAGGCATTGGGTTACCATCCGGGCGCCTATACCTCACCGCATTTACAGCGCTACAACGAGCGGATTCGCATCGGCGGCCGCGAGGCGGCGGATGAGGCCATCGTTGAGGCCTTCGCGGCCGTGGATCAGGCGCGCGCGGATATCTCGCTGACCTACTTCGAATTCGGCACCTTGGCCGCGTTCTACATTTTTCGAGCAGCCAAATGCGATATCTGGCTGCTCGAAGTCGGCATGGGTGGACGCCTGGATGCGGTCAATATCCTGTCGGCAAATGTGGCCGTGCTGACGAACGTCGAGCTTGACCACACCGATTGGCTCGGCCATGACCGGGACAGCATCGGCCGGGAGAAAGCTCCCATAATGCGTTCGGGGCGCCCGGTGATACTCGGCTCCGTGGATATGCCGTGCTCGGTGACGGGCTATGCGGCGCGGCTTGGAAGTGATGCGCGCCGCCTGGGGCGGGACTTCGACTTTGGGCCGGGGAGCGGAGCTGGGCATTGGTGGTGGCGCGGGCGCGGCGCTCACTTGCCTGGATTGCCGTTGCCGGGCTTGGCGGGTCAACATCAACTAACCAATGCGGCCGCTGCCCTGGCGGGTCTGGAGGCGCTCGGCGAGCCGGCCGCGCGTTTAGCGAGTGCCGCGTACCGTGCACTGCCTGGAGTCCGACTGCCGGGGCGCGCCCAATGGGTTGTCGGTCCGCCGGATTGGCTGTTGGATGTTGCGCACAACGCCGCGGCGGCGGCGCGTCTGGCGGCGCTGCTGCATTCGCGGCCGCGGCCGGGCGAGCTGCGCTGCGTGTTCGGGTTGTTGCGGCGCAAGGATCTCGACGGCATCGCCACGCCCTTGCTCGCCATAGTGGATCAGTGGTATTTGCTTGACTTGGCCGACGCTGATGCGCTGGCGGCGACGAGCGTCGCGGATAGCCTGCGGGCACGTGATGCACGGATCGCCGCGCTTGGACCAGCCGCTGAGGTGGTAGCCAGGGTGCGCGGCGAGTCCGGCATAAATGACTGTATCGTAGCTTTCGGCTCCTTCCGCGTGATTGCGCAGGTTATGCGCGAGTTAGGCTGTCCTGGGTGATGAGACTCTGGACCTAGGCGCCTTCCCGACTTTGCTTGCGGCGGTTAAACTGAGAGGAATGTTCCAGCGCCTCGAGGAGAAGGAACGTGGAGCAGCGAGCCAAGCAACGGCTGGTTGGTGCGGTGATCCTGGTCGCGCTGGGGGTGATCTTCATCCCCATGTTGCTGAAAGGCCCCGTCGATCGCGACCGCCCCGGGATCCCGGTTGAGATTCCGCCACGCCCGCGGGTGGCACCGGTGCCTCACATTCCCAAAGCCGATGTGCTCGAGGAGCCCGCTCCCGGCCACCAGCTTGCCGAGCGCCCGCCGCCGGTAAGCGCAGCGCGGCCAAATTCTGCTAGCGGGGCGCTGGAGTCATCGCCAGTGCCAGCCGATGAGCCCAGGCGCCCCGCTTCGACTTCGCAATCGTCAGCGCGGCCCGAGTCTGCCGCTGCGGTAGGCGAGCGCGCTGGCGTCGAAAATGAATCCAAAGCCTCCGCCGGTGCGGCAGCGACTTTGGCGTGGGCGGTGCAAGTCGGCAGTTTCCAGAATCGGGATAATGCCCAGGCTTTACGGCAAAAACTCGCCGAGGGTGGCTTCAACACCTACATCGAGCAAGCGCCATACGAGCACAAAACGCTCTTTCGGGTGCGTGTCGGCCCCGTCGCCGGCCGTGGCGAAGCCGAGCGACTCGCCACCCGACTGCATGAGGAGCATGGCATAAAAGGGCTGGTGGTGGAGAAATAAGCCGGCTGCATCAAGCTCTCCCGCTCTGGATCGGCCTGATTGCGAGACACTGGAATCAACTGAGCAATGGGCAGCCGAGACAAGCCTCTCGAGAATGTCAACCACGGAAAGCACGAAAGACACTGAAAAAGAGATTCTTGAATTCCGTGTTGTCGGTGTGTTTCGGTGGCTAAATTAAATCTAGAATGATCATAATGACTGCAATCGAATCAGAGATGCGTAATGGCAAGACGCGTTCCCGTTACGGTCCCATCATCACACGCTGACTTCGCGCTGATGCCGCGATGATCTCGAGCCGCTACGCCTATCACCGGAGGCAGAGGTGAATCCGAACCAGGAAAATCCCCAGAGCGGGGCTTTCCCGCTGCTCTTAGCCGCCCGAAATGGGCACGCGGGCGCAGTTCAAGCGCTATTGCAGGCAGGAGTGGATCCGAATCAGATCGCACCCCAGAGCGGAGCATTTCCGTTGCTGCTGGCCGCACGGAATGGTCGCGCGGATGCGGTCCAAGCCTTACTGCGGGCAGGGGCGAGTCCTGGCCAGGAAAATCCGCAAAGCGGGGTTTTCGCTCTACTGCTGGCCGCCCAGAACGGTCACGCGGACGTGGTCAAAGCGCTACTGCACGCAGGAGCTGATCCGGGTCAGGTGAATCCTAGGGATGGTAACTTCCCGCTGCTGATGGCCGCACAGGCGGGGCACGCAGACGCAGTTCAAACCTTATTACAGGCCGGGGCCAACCCAAACCAGGTGAAAGGCCAGAGCGGTAATTTCCCGCTGTTATTGGCCGCGCGTAATGGGCACGCAGAGGCGATCCGCGCTTTACTGCGGGCGGGAGCAATCCCAAACGTAGTAAAACTCAACAACGGCAACTTTCCGTTGCTGCTGGCGGTACAAAATGGGCACGTAGAGGCGGTGCAGGCCCTACTGCAGGCAGGGGCAAATCCCAATCTGGTGAATCGTCTGGATCGCAATTTTCCACTGCTGCTGGCCGTGCAAAATGGACACCTCGACCTGGTCCGGGCTCTGTTGCGGGCAGGGGCGGATCCGAACCATGCCCGGCTGCAATGTTGACGTGCAATACCGACCCCGTCTCCTAATCGCACGGCACTACGCATGAACTGGTTAGATTACGTTTTTCTCGGTGTTATCGCGGTTTCCGCGGCCATCAGCCTAATGCGGGGATTCATCCGCGAGGTACTATCCATCGTGGTCTGGGTCGCCGCATTCTGGATCAGCCTGCGATTTGCGCCCCCACTCGCGGTTTTCCTGAACGACTACCTCCAATCGCCTACGCTTCGCTTGCTGGTTGCTTTCGCCGCTTTGTTCATCGCTGTTTTGCTGCTGGGCGCACTCGTGAACTATCTTGCGGGTACACTGGTGGGCAAGACGGGGCTTCGCGGAACGGATCGGGTTCTCGGGATGGTATTCGGCGGTCTTCGCGGCGTGCTGGTCGTGGCGTTGTTGGTGCTCATGGCGGGGCTCACCAGCGTACCTCGTGAGCGTTGGTGGCAGGACTCCGTGCTGGCGGCGCATTTTCGGCCTTGGGTGTGTTCCCTGGGGGCAGGTCAGTGGCTGCAGGATTTGCGCCTCTATAGCCCGGTCGCGGCCGCGAGTGAGCCGGTTACCGGTACCCCGTTGCGCGAGTACTGGGGCGAGTACTGCCAGGCTCCCGAGCGATGAGAGGCCCTACATCATCATCACCATCGCCGCCGAAATCGTCTGGCCTCACGCAAGGGATGATCAAGTGACATGTGCGGTGTGATCGGCATGGTGGCCCAGGGTCCCGTCAATCAAGCACTCTACGACGGGCTCACGGTGCTTCAGCATCGAGGTCAGGATGCCGCCGGCATCATGACCTATGACAACGGGCGCTTGTATCTACGCAAGCGCAGCGGCCTGGTGCGGGATGTATTTCGTGCCGAGGACATGTTGCAGTTGCAGGGCAATGTCGGCATCGGCCACGTGCGCTACCCTACGGCCGGCTGCTCCAGCCGGGCCGAGGCACAGCCTTTCTATGTGAACTCGCCGTACGGTATCAGCCTCGCTCACAACGGCAATCTGACCAATGCCGAGGAGATAAAGCGCGAGCTCTACCTGGAGGATTTGCGCCACATCAATACGGCATCCGACTCCGAGGTGCTGCTGAACATCCTTGCCCATGAGCTTGCTGAGCTGCGCAAGCTCAGAATCGATGAGAACGACATCTTCATGGCCGTTGCCGGCATTAACCGCCGTGTATTCGGCGCCTATGCCGCCGTAGCCATGATCAACGGCTATGGCGTGCTCGGCTTTCGTGACCCCTATGGCATCCGCCCGCTGTGTTTCGGAAAGCGGGACACCGAGGCTGGCAGCGAGTACATGATCGCCTCCGAGAGCGTGGCGCTCGATGTGCTCGGTTTTCAGCTAGTGCGCGATGTGGCGCCGGGTGAGGCCGTGTTCATCGACTTGAGTGGACGGCTTTACACCCGGCAATGCACCACGAACGCGGTCCTCACCCCTTGCATCTTTGAGTTCGTCTATCTCGCGCGCCCCGACTCCATGATCGACGACGTCTCCGTGTACAAATCGCGGCTTAGAATGGGCCGCATGCTTGCCCGCAAAATCGCCCGCGAGTGGGCGAGCCATGATATTGACGTCGTTATTCCCATCCCCGATACCAGCCGCACGGTCGCCTTGGATCTCGCCAACGAATTGGGTGTAACCTATCGCGAGGGCTTCATCAAGAATCGCTATATCGGCCGCACCTTCATCATGCCGGGCCAGACCGAGCGGCAGCGCTCGGTGCGCCAGAAACTCAACGCCATCGAGCTCGAGTTTCGCAACAAGAATGTGCTGCTGGTCGACGACTCCATCGTTCGTGGCACCACCTCGCGCCAGATCGTGCAGATGGCCCGTGACGTTGGCGCGAACAAGGTCTATTTCGCCTCGGCGGCGCCCCCCGTGCGTTATCCCAACGTCTACGGCATCGATATGCCGGCCGCTAAGGAGCTCATCGCCCATGCACGTACTGAGCCGGAGATCTGCCATGCCATCGGCGCGGATCACCTGATTTACCAGGACTTGTCCGATCTCATCGAGGCGGTGCGCGAGGGTAACGACAGGATCGAGCGTTTCGACTGCTCTTGTTTTTCCGGCGAATACGTCACGGGTGACGTGACTCCCGACTATCTTCGCGCGCTTGAGGCTTTGCGTTGCGACGCCGCCAGGCAGCGATATGAGCGCAGCGAGGATGCCATGAGCCTTAGCGGGATCTTCAATACGGCGGATTGACATCGCCGGCTCGTAGGATGGAAGATAGCGAAACGGCGCTGGTTTGAAACTCAGCTTGCGGGCGCCTTAGAAATTCGGCTAAAGCGAGATCGGCCCGCCGCGTGGATTTCGCAATGGCGGGTTTTGCGTCTCCGGGCTTTGTCTCTCGCTGCGCCGCACCCCATACGATGCGATCCGTCGCCAGCGCGAGGTTGAGCTATGACCGACATCGACTTTCGGGAATTTGGAATCGCAACCCAAGCCCTGCGGGCAGCGCAGCGGCGAACGAACGAGCAAGAGCACTCAGAGCCGATCTTCCCCACCTCCAGCTTCACGTTCCAAAGCGCGGCCGAGGCCGCCGCAAAGTTCTCCGAGCAGCAAGCGGGCAATATCTACTCACGTTTCAGCAACCCGACGGTACGCGCCTTTCAGGACCGCCTGGCGATTATGGAGGACGGTGAGGCCTGCGTGGCCACGGCATCCGGCATGTCCGCCATCCTGACGACGTGCATGGCGCTGCTCAATGCGGGAGATCATATCGTTTCCTCCATCGGTATTTTCGGCACTTCGATATCACTGTTCGGCAATCACCTGAGCCGCTTTGGAGTGCAGACCGATTTCGTCCCGCTCACCGACTACGCCGCTTGGGAGGCGGCGCTGCGCCCCGAGACGCGGCTGCTCTTCCTGGAAACCCCCTCCAATCCACTGACTGAAGTCGCCGATATCGCCCGCTTGGCGGAGCTTGCGCATGCCAATGCTGCTATTCTAGTGGTGGATAATTGCTTTTGTACCCCGGTGCTGCAGCGGCCTCTGGCGCTTGGAGCGGATATAGTCATTCACTCGGCCACCAAATACCTGGATGGGCAAGGGCGCTGCGTGGGTGGCGCCGTGATTGGCGATGCCGAGCGGGTGGGCAAGCAGGTATTCGGCTTTCTGCGCACCGCGGGCCCCGCTATGAGCCCGTTCAATGCCTGGGTATTTCTCAAGGGACTCGAGACTCTTGCTCTGCGCATGCGCGCCCATTGCGAGAATGCGCACGCGCTCGCCGCTTGGCTTGCCGAGCAGCCCGGCGTGAGTCGGGTGCATTATCCAGGGCTTGCGACACACGCCCAACATGAGCTTGCCGCGCGCCAGCAGAATGGCTTCGGCGGCATCGTATCTTTCGAGGTCGAAGGCGGGCGCGAGGCTGCCTGGCGCGTGATCGACCACACGCGCCTGCTCTCTATTACCGCCAATTTGGGTGATGTACGTACCACCATTACCCATCCGGCGAGCACCACCCATGGGCGCAATCCGCCCGAGCAACGCTTGGCCGCCGGTATCACCGAGGGTCTGATCCGGCTCTCGGTCGGCCTGGAAGACAGAGCGGATCTTCGTGCCGATCTCGGCCGTGGGCTTGCGGCCGCGAGGGCTGGATGAGTCCCCGTGAGACGTTGTTGGCGCTCTATCACGCGGGCCTCGATGCGGTGCGCGGCGGCGAGTGCGTCGGCCGCTGGCTGCAGCGACATCCTTGCCGCGATGCCACGCACGCCATTGCGATCGGCAAGGCGGCCGCGGCTATGGCCCAGGGGGCCGTTGAGGCATGCGATGCCGCGATCGAACGCGCCTTGGTCATCACCCGAACAGGCTATCGTGATCCGGAGCTGGATAATGATCCCCGAGTCGAGCAGCTGGAATCGGCCCATCCGCTACCCGATGCCCGCAGTCTCGCCGCGGGTGAGCGCCTGATCCGGTTCCTGGAGACTACCCCCGAGCACGCGCCGCTACTGGTCATGATTTCCGGAGGCAGTTCCAGTCTGGTCGAGCGGCTCCCCGATGGCATTAGCCCCGAGCGGCTCGCCGAGCTCAACCGGCGTTTACTCGCGAGCGGCTGCGATATCCATGAGATCAACCGCATCCGCAAGGCCGTTTCCTGCATCAAGGGCGGGCGTCTGGCGCGCTGGGTCGCGGGGCGGCCGACAACCGTTTTGCTCATCTCGGATGTGCCCGGCGATGATCCGGCGGTCATTGGCTCGGGGCTGTTGATCCCGGATGGCGCGCCGAGCGGTTCGGAAACACTACCGCCGACGCTGCGTGATCTCTGCCCAACGGCCGAGCCGGCTCCAAAGCCAAGTGACCCCATGTTTCAGGCGATTCAATGGCAGCTGATTGCCACCAATAGGCAAGCGCGCTCGGCTGCGGCGAATGCCGCCAAGACGTTCGGGCTGCCTGTGACCAATCACAAGGAGTTCATAACAGGAGATGCCGCGGCCGCTGGGCGGCGCATTGCGCAAGAGCTCGTATACCTAAGCCCCGGTGTGCACGTCTGGGGTGGGGAGCCGACCGTGCGCTTGCCGGAGAACCCCGGACGCGGTGGTCGGATGCAGACTCTGGCGCTAGCGGCGGCTATGGCGCTCGCCGGGCGGGACGATATTTGGCTACTCGCCGCCGGTACCGATGGCGCCGATGGCTGCAGCGAGGACGCAGGCGCCTTGATCGACGGGCAAACCGTGTCGCGAGGCTCGGCCACCGGTGGCAATGTCAACTTGGCACTGCTCGATGCCGATAGCGGACGATTCCTCGCCGCCAGCGGCGATCTCATCCGGACCGGTGCTACTGGAACCAATGTGATGGATCTGATTATCGCGCTGCGGATGGCATGAGCGCCCTGAATCCCGCCGCGCCCGCGTTGACCTGTGAATATATGGCACGTAGATTTATGAATGCCTCGTCGCTATTGATCGTCTGCCAGATTCGGGAAATACGATGACAACAGTGATGTCCGCAAAACCTAAGCGCCATCGATTTTCGGTTCACGGTTACCACCAGATGGGCCGAGCCGGCATCTTTGCCGAGGATGATCGCGTAGAGTTGATCGAGGGAGAAATCATCGAAATGAGTCCCATCGGGACCCGACATGCTGGCCACGTCAATTATTTGAGCTCTCTTTTTTATAGGCAGCTCGCAAGCCAGGTCGTAATCAGCGTTCAAAACCCGCTACGACTCGGTGAGTTCTCCGAGCCACAACCCGACCTGACGATCCTGCGCCATCGCGATGACTCCTACGCCTCCGTGATGCCCGGACCCACCGACGTATTGCTCCTGGTCGAAGTCGCCGACAGCTCCCTGCAATTTGACCGCGAGGTCAAAATCCCGCTTTACGCTCGACACGCCGTCGAAGTCGTTTGGCTGCTCGACCTCAAAAATAACGCCCTCGAAATCTATGAAGAACCGGTCGACGGTATCTATACCATCCGGCGCACCCCGCCGCTTTCGACCCGCATCTCGGTGAAATCCCTGCCCGATTTCAAGGTTCAAGTTGCGGAGCTTTTTGTCTGACCCGGATTCATCGGTAGAATATCTCATGAGAGCTCAATAATCATTTGTAGCCTCGATTACGTTGGGGCTTTTAGCTTGGCCGTGGTCCACGCCTCGAGTTGTTCAGCACAATGGTATGGACAAAGGGCAAGCAGGTGGGTCATTTTGACCCATGCCGGGTTAAAAAACACCCACAAACAAATCTGGCTACGCTGTGCTCGTGGCGCCTTGTCTTGCGAAAAAATGGCCGCCGGCGCGGCGTCGTGGGTGGATGTCAACAGGCCCTAGGGAGGTAATAAGCTCATGGTAACCGCGATCGTGCTGCTGAACGCCGCCCGCGGCCGGGTCAACGAGATAGCGGGTGTGCTGGCGGAGATGGACGGTGTCACCGAGGTGTACTCCGTAGGTGGGCACTATGATTTGGTCGTGATCATTCGCGTGCACAGCAACGAAGCGCTGGCGGACCTGGTTACCGAGCACATGCAGAATCTCGACGGCATCGAGTCCACCGAGACCCTGATTGCCTTTAAGGCTTACTCTCGCCATGATCTCGAGAGCATGTTCTCGATCGGTCTTTGACCCCCGGGATCGGGTCGGCGAGCTGCGCCGCGGCTGATTCGAACTCACCCGGGTTCGCTCGATCGCTTGGGGAACTCACAGCATTGCTCGGAAGCTCGCGCGGGTTCGCTGGCCCGCGTTATGCTAGCCTCGTTCCGCGCTGCGAGTCAGGGCCCTAGGCGCGAGCGCGCCGGCGGTGCACAATCAGGGCATTTGGCCCTCGGATTGGCTTGAGCCGAGCAGCGATTGCGCGTAAGTGATAGGTTTTGCTTAGCCCCGCCGCGAATCATGCGGCAGCAGGCGGGCAGACCCTAGTTTGAATCAGTAGGATCCGTAGCTCCATGTGGTTTGACCGATTTCGCCGACCTCGTTGGCAGCATCGCAACCCCAAGATCCGCCAGGAGGCTGCGGCCTCTCTCTCGACCACCGATTCCGGCGAGTATGCCACCTTGAGCTCGCTCGCGGTGGACGATCCCTCGCCCGTCGTGCGGGCAACGGCGGTCAAACGGCTCTTCGAGCTCGAGACGCTGTGCCAACGGGCACGCGAGGACACCGATGCCACGGTGCGCGAGGTCGCCCGGACTCGCTACTGCCGGCTTCTGGCGGAGGGCTGTGAAGCGCTTGCTTATCCCACCCGCCTAGCCGCGTTGCATGCTTGTGAGGAGAGCCCCGTATTGGCGTGGGTGGCGCGCCTTGGCCGCGAGGAGCCCATCCGGATTGCGGCATTGGAGCGCCTGGATGATCCGCTGGTGCTGGAGGAGATCATCACCAGTGAGGCCGCGGCGAGAATCCGGCGCATCGCTATCGAGCGCGTTCGTGACCAAGCCGTGCTGGAACGCCTGGAGCGCAAGCTGCGGCGGGCCGATGGCAAGCTGGCTCGTCTTGCGCGTGCGCGCCTGGATGAGCTCCATCGTCTGCACATGCGGTTGGCGGCGGTCGCGCGCGAGCGCATGGAGGTGGTGGCTGCGCTGGAGGCGCTGGCGCGGCAACCCTGGAGCTCGGCAATGGAGGCCGAACGCCGGCGGCTGCTCAACCGCTGGGAAGCTCAGGATGATACACCGACGGCGGAGCTGCAGCAGCGATTAGCGGCGGCGCTCGACGCGTTGGCTCACATTTCGCGGCCAGCGCCGACTTCCGCGGATCCTGCCGCGGCGGAAACGACCGCACAGGCGGAGCACGCAGAGTCTATCGAGACCGTGCTCGACGAAATTGACCAGATAATCTTTAATCGGGAGCCCTCACCCGAGGCCGTTGCGGAAGTGCGACGCCTCCTCGCACGGCCATCTCAGCAATCCGCGCGCGAGCCAACTCGAAGCCCGGCGAAGGCTCGAGCCTGGTTGGATGCCGCACAGCGTTATCTGGCAGCGTGCGCGGCACTGGAGGCGGCGCTCGCTTGCGAAGAAAGCGCAGGCCATGAGGTCGTGCGCGTCCTGGAGCGGCGCATCGCTTGGCCGGGCGATTTCCGGAGCCCCGCCTTGCTGCGAGAGGGACGGCGGCTCATCGCCGCGCATGAGGAAAGCGAGCAAGACCGGCACCGGCAAGTGCGCAATGCAGCTCTCGAGAGACTGCAGCACCAGCTCGACGAGCTCGAGGACGCGCTTGATGAGGGACATCTGCGGCTCGCGCGGCGTCTGCTGCAGCGCGCCGGGCAGCTCGCGGAAGGCACTGGCGGAGCGTTGCCAAGCCAAATCGAGCGCCGGCTGCGGCATGCCATGACGCGCGTCGCGGAGCTGCGGGACTGGCGACGGTTTGCGGTGCTGCCAAAACAGGAGGCTTTATGCCACGCCATGGAGGCGCTCGCCGAGGCCAAGGAGCTCACCCCACCGGAGCGCGCCCGGCGCGTGCGCGAACTGCAGTCGCAGTGGAAGGCAACCGGTGGTTCCGACTCGACCCAGTCGCGGGCGCTATGGGCGCAGTTCAGCCGTGCCGCCGACCGGGCCTTTGCGCCCTGTCGGGCGTGGTTTGAAACCGAAGCGCAGCGTCGGCGGATCAATTCGGCCGAGCGTGAGCGTATCTGCACCCAGCTCGCGGAATTTTGCGAGCGAGCCGATTGGGATCTAATCGCCGTCGGCGCCTTGGAACAGATTCGCCATACAGCGCGGGAGGAGTGGCGGCACTTTGGCCCGGTAGACCGCGAGCAGCTCGGAGCGTTGCGCCAGCGCTTTGAGACTTTCATGGCGACCTTGACGCGCCACATCGAGGTCAAACGAGCCGCGCATCGCGCGTGTAAAGCGAAGCTGGTGGATCAGGCTCGGGCGCTACTCGAGCACGACGATCCTGAGGCGGCTGCCGAACAGGTGAAACGGCTGCAGCAGGACTGGAAGGCACTCGGGCCAGCGCGACCGGCCGCCGATCGGGCGCTCTGGAAGGCGTTTCGCGGCGCATGCGACGGTATATTCGCTGACCGCGATGCGCAACGTGCTCGCCGCCGTTCGCGCCGGGATCAGCTAGTGCAGGAGGCGGAGGAGATCTGCGTGCAATTCGAAGCTCTGGTGGGGGAGAGTGGCCCCACCGACGGCGAGACTTTGCGCAAAGAGGCGGCTCGACTGCGGTCTGTCTTCCGCTCACTCACCCTTCCGCATGGGCGGGGCGGTCGAGCCATGAATGAGCGCTTCGAAGCGGTCAGCGACGCTCTCGGCGAACGGTTCCAGCAACTCGAGGCGGTGGCGGCGCGGCATGAGCTTGCCGAGCTCAAGCGCCTGGCCGAGCTGAGCCGAGCCTGGGAGGCTGGCGAGACTGGACCCATTTCGCCGGCGGAGGCTATGGAGCTTCCAGGATGGCTGCTCGAGCCGCTGCGGCAGCGTTGGGCGGCGGCTGAAGCCGGCAAGCCCAAGGGAGCCGATCCAGAGGCATCACGTCGGATCTGCGTGCGCCTGGAGATCCTTGCAGGAATCGAGTCTGCGCCGGCCGATGAAGCGCTACGCCTGGAGCTTCAAGTCAAACGGCTCTCCGAGGGCATGGGCAGCGGCGGTGAGCCATTGCCTCGCCAGGAAGCCCAACGTTTGGCTGCGAAGTGGTATGGGTTGCCAGGGGGCGAGGCGCTGCAGAGTCGAGTTGATGCGGCGTTGGAACGCCTTTTCTAGTGCGATGCCCCGCCCGTTGTCCGCCGAGCGCTGAGCTGGAGGGATCGAGATGCTTCAGGAGCCCGAGCTCATTAGCATAGAAGTGGCCTATGCCAATGCGGACGATCAGGTCATCATTGCACTGCAAGCAAGCCCGGGCATTACCGTCGAGGGGGCGATCCGCCGTTCGGGGATTCAGCAGCGCTTTGTCGAAATCGACCTTACGCGCCAAAAGGTTGGAATCTTCAGTCGGCCCGTTGCATTGACGCAGCGGCTGCGCCACAAGGATCGAGTGGAGATTTACCGGCCGTTGCTCGCCGATCCCAAGGAGATGCGCCGCCAGCGTGCCAAGCGAGCAACGCAATAGCGGCACTGAGGGCGAGTTATTAGCGCGCGGATAGGCGAGCCTTTTTTTGTGGGCCGCGCCGCAGCGCACTCTCAGGAGGTAGCGCATAACCTCGGGCGGCTTCCAGGTGCTGGCTTTGGTCGAAGAAGAGCGTTAGGCGATGTTCCACCAACGGCCCGCCGTCGCGGGGATCGCGCAGGTATACATAATCCCAGCGGTGGGCATGGAACGGATCCTGAATGGTCGGTGTTCCGAGCAGGAATTTGACCTGTTGCGGTGTCATGCCGGGGCGCAACTTCGCGATCTTCTCCTTGCTGAGCACGGTGCCCTGCTCCAGGGCCGGGCGGTAGACAAAAGGCAGCTGTGATAGGGAGCACCCCGAGAGCGGCAAAAAAATGGTGTATAATAGCGCTGTCGATATGAGCGTTGTGCGCACCGGAAGAGTTCCCTTACGTCAAGCCGAGGCGCATGATACCGCAGCTTCCAACGGTTGCATACGAGTCGGGGAGGCGTTCTTGGAATCCAAAGACCTCAGAAAGGCCGGCCTTAAGGTTACGCTGCCGCGAACGAAGATACTCGAGATCCTGGAGCGAAATCGGCGTCAGCATATGTCCGCCGAGGATGTTTATCGCCGTCTCTTGGACTCAGGTGAGGAGATTGGACTCGCCACGGTTTACCGTGTCCTCACGCAGTTCGAATCGGCGGGGCTCGTTCAGCGCCACAACTTCGAGGGCAACCAGGGCGTCTTCGAGCTCAATGAAGGTGGGCACCACGACCACATGGTATGCATCGAATGCGGCGGAATCGAAGAGTTCATGGACTCGATCATCGAGGAGCGGCAGGAATTGATCGCCCAGGAGCATGAATTCGATCTAACGGCGCATTCAATGATCCTATATGGCCGTTGCCATAAGTGCCGCGTCAAGCGTTGATGGCAAGCGAGTGTAAAGAACACGGCACGCTTACCCCGCGGAGCGGGTTGGGTAGTTGGCGTATTGCGTGCCCTACGTGAGCTCATGGCACTTGGCTCAATCCACCCGTTGTAGCATCTCGCGTGCGTGATTGACGGTGTTTTCGGTGATCTCCAGGCCGCCGAGCATGCGCGCGATTTCCTGGGTCCGACTCACCGCATCAAGGGGCTCGACCGCGGTTCGGGCGCGCCCGTTTATGGCACTTTTGCTCACCCGAACCTGGTGATGGGCCTGTGCTGCGACCTGGGGCAGGTGTGTGACACAGAGCACCTGGTGGTGCGCGCCAAGCTCGCGCAGCTTGCGCCCAACCACCTCGGCAACGGCACCGCCAATGCCGCTGTCGGCTTCATCGAAGATCAGCGTTGGGATGCGCGTCGTGCGCGCCGTGGCAACCTCGAGCGCAAGCCCGATGCGAGAGATCTCTCCCCCCGAGGCGATCTTGTTGATCGAGCCAAACGGCTGCTCGGATCCGGTACGGATCTCAAAACACACGCTATCTATACCATGTGGGCGGAGGTTCTGTGCCGCCTGGTCGAGCTGAATCCTGAATTCGCCCTCCGGCATGCCGAGCTCGCGGATCATGGAGGTGACGCGCTCCTGCAGGACGTTGGCTGCCTTGCGCCGCGCGCGACCGAGCTTGCCGGCCGCGGCGCGATAGTCCTGCTCGACTTGCGCCAACCGGCTAGTCAGCTCAGTGAGCCGCTCACCCGCCAGTGCCTGTTCGTCGAGCGCGTTGCGCAGAACCTGTAACCGCTCGGATAACTCCTGCGGGCGTACCCGATGCTTACGGGCAAGGTCGGTAAATTGCCCAAGCCGTTGCTCCACCTGTTGCAGCCGACCAGGGTCGACCTCGAGGTTGGCGCTGAAGTGGCGCAGGGTCTCGCAGCCCTCACCTATTTGCACTAGAGCGTCATTGAATAACTCATGGGCCGTGGCGATAGCCGGGTCCAGCTCGCTCTTCCCGGCGAGTTGGCGCATGGCCCCGCCGAGCACACTCTGCACTCCTTGCTCGTCTTCATAGAGCACGGCGATGACTGACTGACAGGTGGTGATGATCTCCTCGGCCGAGGCCAGCCGGCGATGCTCGAGGTTTAGCTCCTCGAGCTCATGGGCGCTCGGATTGAAGGCCGTCAGCTCACTGACCTGATAGCGTAGAAGCTCCATTTGGCCATCGTTGTTTTCGCCTGCGATTTGTAAGCGCCGAATCTCGCCACGCAGCCGTTGATGCTCTTGGTATAAGCCACCTATCTCCAGTAGCAGAGTAGCGTGGTCGCCAAAGGCGTCCAGGATCTCACGCTGACTATCGCGCCGGCGCAGCGATTGATGAGCATGCTGGCTATGAATGCCGACAAGCCATCTGCCAAGCGCTGTGAGATCCTGTAATGGCACGGGGCGGCCATTGATGTAGCTTTGGGAGCGGCCGCTGCGCTGCAAAACTCGGCGCACGATACACTCATCGTCGGCGTGGAGATCGCGTTGTTCGAGCCACTCGCGGGCTTGCCGGGCATGCTCTAGATCGAAGCTGACATGAATTTCTGCGCGCTCGGCGTCGGCGGGCAGGAGCGAGCGCTCGGCGCGCTCACCAAGGCAGCTACCGAGCGCATCGAGTAGGATGGATTTTCCCGCGCCCGTCTCTCCGGTAAGCGCCGTCATACCGTGCTCGAAGGCGATTTCGACGGCGTCGACGATCGCGAAATTCCGTATCTGGATTCGCCGCAGCATGGGGCTATTTCCTCGGCGCGGTGATGCGCTGTTTCGTCAGCCGAAATTGGGCTCTCCCCAACGAAGCTTGGCCCGGAGAATATCAAAGTAGCGATACGCAGGGGGATGGATCAGGTGCACTTTGCGGCTGTGTTTGCGCACAACGATACGCCCTGCGTTCACCAAGCCCAGATCCTCCTGGCCGTCACAGCTCACCCGGATTTGCTTTAGAGAGCCGGGATGCACGGCAATCTCGATCGTGCTCTGGGCGCTGATCACCAATGGGCGGTTGCTCAGAGTATGTGGACATATCGGTACCAGTGCGATGGCGTCCAAATTTGGATGCATGATAGGGCCGCCTCCCGACATGGCGTACGCCGTGGAACCCGTCGGTGTGGCGACAATCAGTCCATCGGAGTGATAATGATTGGTGAGCTCGCCATCGATATAGGTTTCGAAATCAACCATCCGTGCCGTATTCCATTTATGCAGTACCACGTCGTTCAGTGCGATACCGCGGCTCAGGGTCTCCTCGCCGCGGCAGATCTGCGCGGCCAGCAGCATTCGATCATCGGCAATGAGCTCGCCGGCGAACACGGCGTCGATTTCATCGAGGTGGCTCGGGGAGACATCGACGAGAAATCCCATGCGACCGCGGTTGATACCGAGGATCGGTACTTCGTGATCGACCAGCAGGCGCGCGGCATGAAGCAACGTGCCGTCTCCACCGACAACGATGAGCAGGTCGATCTCATGGATCAGGTCATCGCGCCCGCGCCGAACGAAGTCATGGCCCGGTACCTCGCGCGCGCTTTCGGCATCCAACAGGACACAAAGCCCGATACCTTGGAGGTGCCGAGCGATACGGCTGATAGTATCCGCGACATCGGGATCGTTGGCTTTGCCGATGATTCCAATGGTGTGAAAACGTTGCATCGCAGCCGCTCCTCGTCATTCGCCGCCAAGTTATCATGTTGGCCTTAGCCGGCCAATTTCCTTCACCACACGCGTAATCTGCTTGCCGCGGATGAAGATTGGTGATTGCCGTCACGCTGTGGCCGGGCGGTTTATTGACAGCCCGGAGGGCGGCTGTTAGCTTGCCGTTAGCACTCTAGCTTAGAGAGTGCCAATTGGATGCTTGAAAAATCATGGGATACAAAACTTCCCCATCTCGGACCGGCAAACCGTTATCACTGGCGGTATCCATGAGTAGGATGCCGGCGGATCCGATTCTCGAGGAGCGTGCTCAGCAGTTGCTGAAAGCCTTGGTGCAGCGTTATATCCGCGAGGGCCAGCCGACCGGGTCGCGTACCTTGACACGTGAGTCGGGCTTGAATCTCAGTCCAGCCACGGTTCGCAACATCATGGCGGATCTGGAGGAGGCGGGCTACCTGCGCTCACCCCATACATCGGCCGGGCGGGTGCCGACCGATCGGGGTTACCGGTTCTTCGTCGACAGCCTACTCACCGTCAATCCGTTGCGCGAGCGCGAGGTCGAGCAGCTGCGAATCCACTTTGACCGCGGCCGCAACCCTGAGGTGTTGATCGATTCAGCCTCCAATCTGCTCTCCTGGCTGACGCAGTTGGCTGGGGTGGTGACCATTCCGCGTCGCCACATGGGATCCGTTCGACAGCTCGGGTTCCTGCCTCTGTCCGAGCGGCGGGTATTGGCAATCCTGGTGGTCAATGAACGGGAGGTGCAAAACCGGGTTCTGCACACGGACCGGGATTACAGCGGAACCGAGCTCGAGCACATTTCCAACTACCTCAATGCGGAGTTTGTCGGCAAAGATATCGAGCAGATCCGCGCTGCGCTTCTCGACGCCATGAACAATGACCGCAAAGAGATGACCGAGCTGATGAGCGTGGCGATAGAGGTGGCACGGCGCCAGTTCACGCGGCCGGAGGATGAGGATGACGACTACGTGATAGCTGGCGAAACCAATCTCATGACATTCGCCGAGCTATCCAATATCGAGAAGCTCAAGCAGCTTTTCGAGGCATTCGATCAGAAACGGGAAATTATTCATCTGCTCGACCGCTGCCTGACGGCGGAGGGGGTTCAGATTTTTATTGGCCAGGAATCGGGCTATGAGGTCTTTGATGGCCTAAGCTTGGTGACCTCGCGCTATCAGACCGATGATGAGGTGCTGGGCGTGCTTGGCGTCATCGGCCCAACGCGGATCCCCTATGATCGGATTATTCCAATCGTCGATGTGACCGCGAAGCTGCTCGGACATGCCTTGAATCCACAGCACTGAACCCCAACTAGTGTGTGGCGCTCGCTCTGAATGTCGGGCCTGTTGACATCCACCCACGGCGTCGCGTTGCTGCCCAACAGCCGGTCAGGCAAGGCGCGAGGAGAGAAGTTTGGTTGTTCCAAATGAACGACGAGCAACAC
>JAKDMQ010000067.1 GCA_030452265.1 Nitrococcus sp. | reverse complement strand
GTTGGGGTCCAGGGCGACCCGAGGCAGCGTGATCGCATGCCGGCCCACATACCGGGCCGCGCTGTCGGTGACCGCGATGCCTGCGGGCTGCGGATGAATGACCGGCATGTTGCCGTTGTAATAGGGGTGATAGGAGGCATAGAACTGGCGCAGGAAGCCCTCGTAGTCGGCGAGCTTTTCGGTATGTATATCGACTACCACACGAAAGCCCTGGCCGACCCACCAGCCATAGAATTCGGGATTGATCCAGCGGTGCAGGTCATCGTCGCGCTCGCCACACAGCCGCCACATTTCTGCATAGATACGGTCGAGGTGGGGCACCAGCACCAGTGATACCGCGTCTACATCGAGCGGCCGCGCTTTCGCCAGGCCGGCCTCCAGCCACTTGGAAGACACCCGTTCGCCCTCGAACCGGGTGAGTATTTCATCATCACGGGCCGCCCAGGCCACGAGTTGCAACAGGTAATCGGGATCGTTGTCGGCCCACATGGACAGACCGATCACCGATTGGCAGGTCGGGTTGTTGCCCTGGCCGACGCCCAGCGGCTGACCCAGCAAGCCAATCACGCCCGCCAGTAAGAATACGCGCGGCGGACGCGCCTCGCCAAAAGCGAGACGCAGGTTCTCCGAGGCTTCGGCCGACAGCTCGAGCCGGATCTGTCGCCACAGGCCGGCCGCCACCGGCGGCGAGAAGAGCACGCCGCGCTCGAGCAACTGCGCCAACCCGTAGACGGCCTGGCTGGTCTCGGCAAAGACGGCTTCGTCGATAAGCGTATGGACAAGCTCCTGATAACAGCGCAGGGCGTCGTGGCCGGTAGCGCTCAGTCCTAGTGCCGTGGGGATCAGCGCGTCGCCGAAGGCGTCCTCGAGGGCCCGCAGATGGCGCATGAAAGCGGCATGATAGACCGAGACCAAGCCTGTATCGTGCATGGCCTTGGCAAAGCTGATTGCCT
Organism: Nitrococcus sp.; assembly: GCA_030452265.1. GTDB lineage: Bacteria > Pseudomonadota > Gammaproteobacteria > Nitrococcales > Nitrococcaceae > Nitrococcus. Next base: position 14,273 of record JAKDMQ010000067.1, on the reverse strand, counting down.
CGGCCGTGAGGGCTTCGGCGTTCATTTCGAGCAGGCGTTGGGCATAGACTTCGAGGCCGGGATCCTCCGCGCAGCCGGGCGCCGGCGCGAACAGCGATCGGACCAGGCGCGCGGCATCGTCGTTGTCCGCGGCGGCCTCAATGTCGGGATCATAGAGACAGGCGGCAATCTGGATGACCATCTGGCGCGCGTCGTCCACCTGGATCTGGCGCTGGCCGAGCACGCGCCACACCTCGGCGACTAGGCTGTCGAGAACGCTCTCGTAGCCCATGTGGGCGAGCAGATACTGGTAGAGCGCCTGTACCGCCACACCCAGCCGATGCGGGCGTTCGCGGTCGGCCTCGTTGAGCGTGCCGGAGAGCAGATCCAGGTTCAACGCCATGACCTGGATGAGGAAGTGGCGGGCCTGTTCCGAGGCAATGCCGGGGTGGAAGTAGGTCCCGGTTGCGACTGCCAGCAGCCGCAGCTCGCTCAGTGCCTCGATCGCTGTCTGTGCAGGGTCGCCTTGGCGTAGCGAGCGCACGGCCAGCGCCGGGCGCAAAATGCTCGGGCGGCCCCAGTCGGTGCCGGCAAAAACGCCGGCGCATTCGAATCGCGCCACGCGCGCATGCAGCGCCTGCGGCCCCCCGTTGCGCGTTAGCAGCGCGGCGGCGTATTCGAGTACTTCGCTATTCGCCGCCTTGGCATCCGTTGTTCGGGCCTGCACCAAACGTTCCAGCGCGGCGTCGAATCCTGCGCTCAGATCGGTCAGCGTTTCGGTGTCCTCTAGTAGGGTCATGTGCGTGGTCGCTATCCGTGTGGGGGGCGCCGGCAGAACAGGTAGCTCCGCGTAAAGGCTAGTGTATCGCCTCACCCACCGGCAATCATCGACCGTGTTAGTCTGCCAGGCCGCCTGCGCAACAAACCGCGAATAAACGCGTCTAAGCATTTAGGACGAGCCGAAGCCGACGCGGCAATCTAGAGCACCCGCGCAACTTCCCAGCACAGAGCGCTTCGCTACGCTCGCAATGACGGCGTGTATTTGTGCAGCGCGCGCCGATGATAGGTTACCAAGCGCTACCACTTTAGAGGGCGATTAATGACTCACCTGTTACCTGAAACCGACGGCCTGCCCTGCTTCTCCGAGATCCACCCAGAGCACATGGAGCCCGCCATCGATACGCTGCTGGCCGACAACCGCGCCCGCATCGAGGAGATCCTGGCGGCGGGCGAACCCTGGCACTGGGATAACTTGGTCGCGCCGCTGGAGGTCCTCAATGAGCGCCTGAGCCGCACTTGGGCGCCGGTTTCGCACATGAACTCGGTGGTCAACTCGGAGGCGCTGCGCGCGGCCTACAACGCCTGCCTGCCCAAGCTCTGCGCCTATAGCACCGAGCTCGGGCAAAACACGGGGCTCTACGAGGCATTCCGCGCGCTGCGCGAGAGCGACGCCTTCGCTGCGCTGGACGCCGCGCGCCGGCAGACCGTGGAGCACGCGCTGCGCGATTTCCGCCTCGCCGGCGTGGCGTTGCCGCAAGCGGAGAAGGCGCGCTTCGGCGAGATCGCGCAGCGCCTCACCGCGCTGTCGGCGCAATTCGAGGAGAACCTGCTCGATGCCACCAACGCCTGGCACCGCACCGTCACCGAGGAGGCGGCGCTGGCTGGTATCCCCGCCTCCGCGCAGCAAGTCATGCGTCAGAGCGCCGAGGATGAGGGCGAGCAAGGCTGGCGGCTGTCGCTGGACTCCCCGACCTTCTTCGCGGTGATGTCCTACGCCGACGAGCGTGAGCTGCGCCGCGAGCTCTACGAGGCCTGGACGACGCGCGCCTCGGAGGTCGGCCCGTTCGCCGGACGCTGGGACAATGGCCCGGTGATGGAGGAGATCCTGGCTCTGCGCCACGAGCAGGCGCAGCTGCTCGGTTTCGCGAGCTACGCCGAACTCTCTCTGGAGCCCAAGATGGCGCGCTCGGTGGACGAGGCCATGGGTTTTCTCGACGATCTCGCGCAGCGCAGCGTGCCGCAGGCCCGAGCGGAGTTCGAGGAGCTGCAGCGCTTCGCCGCCGAGACTGGCGCAGTCGAAGACCTGCAGGCTTGGGACACCGCGTACTACGGCGAGAAGCTGCGCCGCGAGCACTTCGACCTCTCGCCCGAAGATCTGCGGCCGTATTTCGCCGTGCCCCGGGTGCTAACCGGCCTGTTCGAGATCGTCAGCCGGCTCTATGACATCCGCATCGAGGCGCGCGAGGGGGTGGACACTTGGCACCCAGAAGTGGGCTTCTATGAAATTCGCGCTGCCGACGGCACCCTGCGCGGCCAGTTCTACACCGATCTCTACGCCTGCGCCAACAAGCGCGGCGGCGCCTGGATGGACGTGTGCCGGGCGCGTTTGCGCACCGCCGACGCAGTGCAGGCGCCGGTGGCCTTTCTCACCTGCAACTTCACCCCGCCGGTGGGCAATCACCCGGCGCTGCTCACCCACGACGAGGTGATCACGCTGTTCCATGAGTTCGGCCACGGCCTGCACCACATGCTTACGCGCGTGGACGTACCGAGCGTCGCCGGCATCAGCGGCGTGCCCTGGGACGCCGTCGAGCTGCCCAGCCAGTTAATGGAGAATTGGTGCTGGGAACGCGAGGCGCTGGACCTGTTCGCCGCTCACTTCGAGACCGGGGAGCCGCTGCCCGAAGCGCTGCATGAACGTATGAAGGCGGCGCGCAACTTTCAGTCCGCCACGAAGATGGTGGGCTATCTCGAGTCCGCGCTGTTCGACTTGCGCCTGCACGCCGAGTACGACCCCGCCGGCGGGGGCCGGATCTTTGAGCTGCTGGAGGCGGTACGCGACGCCGTCGCGGTGGTCCGGCCGCCGGAGCTCAACCGCTTCCCCAACGGCTTTGCCCACATCTTCGCCGGCGACTACGCGGCGGGTTACTACAGCTACAAATGGGCCGAGGTACTTTCGGCCGACGCCTACTCGCGCTTTGAGGAAGAAGGCATATTCAACGGCGAGACCGGGCGCGCGTTCCTGGAGAACATTCTGGAAAAGGGTGGCACCGAGGATATCACGGAGCTGTTCGTCGCCTTCCGCGGCAGGTCGCCTAGTGTCGAGCCGATGCTGCGCCACAGCGGACTGGCGCGTTAGGCCTGGCTAGGCTTTCTGTTGCGTGCATACTCGCCGTTGCGCGCGATACACGCGCGCCTCGTCCGCCATCTCGCTGGCAAGGCTGGCCAATAAGCGTGTATGTTGAATCGCATGCCCGGAAAGTCCGGAACGGTCCACTCGATGCAAGGCGTCTCCGGCGCGACGAGCAAAAAAACCATGGCCTCGAATCCTGCTGGCTCCCGCGGATATCTCGTTGCCGTTGGCGGTGCCGAGGACAAGACTTCCGAGTTGGACGTGCTGTCGAAGGTCGCCTCGCTCGCGCCGGAGGGTCAGCGCGAAATTGCGGTGATTGCCGCCGCGAGCGGCGCTCCGGAGGAGGTGCTGGCGGTCTACCAGAAGGCATTCACGCGCCTGGGTGCGGGCCGCGTGTATTCGCTGCCCGTACGCACGCGTGGTGATGCCGAGCGTCCGGCGCACTTATCCGCGGTCGCGGCCAGCGGCGTCATATTCTTCACCGGCGGCGATCAGCTTCGGCTGACCAATGTGCTCGGCGGCTCGCGCCTGCTGGAGGCCATCCGCGAGCGCTTCATGGCCGGTGCGGTGGTTGCCGGCACCAGCGCCGGCGCCATGGCCCTGTCCACGACCATGATTTACAACGGCAGCGCGGCGGACGCGTTGCGCAAAGGGGCGGTGAACATGAGCTCCGGGCTGGGTTTTGTCGATGGGCTGATCATCGACACGCATTTTCTTGCCCGCGGGCGATTCACGCGCTTGATGGAGGTCGGCGCAACCAACCCGCATGATCTGGGCGTGGGGCTCGGCGAGGACGCGGCGGTCATCGTGCACCCGGCTCGTGTGCTCGAAGCGGTGGGTCCGGGACACGTCATCCTAGTCGACAGCCGCGATCTGGTCCGCTCGAACGTCGCCGAGCTCTCGGCCGGCGACGCGGTGGCAATCGAAAATATGACCATGCACGCGCTCATCAGCGGCCACGGTTTCGACATCGACCAGCGCCGTTATCTCATGCCGGAGGAGGTCCAGGCAAGAGTGAACCTTGCGAGTCCGCCGTGAACGTACTCGAGCACCGCGCCCTGCGGGGGCCGAACTACTACAGCCGCTATCCGGCCATCCTGATGCGCCTGGACATCGGCACGCTCGAGCAGCGCCCGAGCGACACCGTTTTCGGCATGGCCGATCGGCTCCGTTTGCTGATGCCCAGCATCGAAGCGCATCGCTGCTCGGTCGGCCGGCCCGGAGGATTTCTGGAACGGATGCAGCGCGGTACCTGGGCGAGCCATATCGTTGAGCACGTCGCGCTCGAGCTGCAAAACCTGATCGGCTTTTCGGTTGGCTATGGCAAAACGGTAGACTCATACGAGAGCGGCGTCTACAACATCGTCTACCGCTATCGCGATGAAGCCTGCGGCCTCGCGGCCGGCGAGGAGGCCGTCGCTTTCGTGGCGCGGCTATTCAGCGCCGATGCAATCGACTTGGACGCGATCATCGCGCGGCTCAAGGTCGTGCGCGACGCGCACATGCTCGGCCCCTCGACCGCCGCTATTGTCGATGCGGCCAAGCGCCGTGGCATTCCCACCGCGCGCCCGAGTGACGATAGCAGCTATGTCCAGCTTGGCCACGGCTATCTGCAGCAGCGTATTCAAGCCACGGTGACCTCGCGCACCAACCTGATCGGCCACGGCATTGCCGACGACAAGAGCTGGACCAAACAGATCCTCGGCGATGCGGGGATCCCGGTGCCGGGGGGCCGCGTCTGTGCTTCGGTGCAAGAAGCGCTCGAGGTGGCCCTGGATGTAGGCTATCCGGTGGCGGTTAAGCCGCTGGTGGGTAACCATGGCCGAGGGGTGAGCCCCTGCGTCGGCGATGACGCGGCGCTGCGTGAAGCCTATGACGCGGCCCGCCGACGCCATGACGCGGTGCTCGTCGAGCAAACCATCCAGGGCGAGGACTACCGCCTGCTCGTCATCGACGGCCAACTAGTCGGCGCGGCCCGGCGTCGCCCGGCGCATGTGATTGGCGACGGTCAAACGACGCTGCAGGCGCTGGTCGACACGGAGAATCGGGATCCGCGCCGCGGCATTGGCCATGAGAACCTGCTGACCCGGATCGATCTCGACGAGCAGTCGCACCGATTGATCGAGCAACAGCGCCTTACGCTGCAAAGCGTCATCCCCGCCGGTGAAATCGTCTGGCTGAAGTCCACCGCAAACCTGAGTACCGGCGGCAGCGCCACGGATGTAACCGATGACGTGCACCCGGAAGTCCGCTATGCGGCCGAGCGCATCGCGCGGCTGATCGGACTCGACATCATCGGCATCGATCTGCTCGCCGAGACGCTGACCCAGCCGCTGGAGGAACAATCCGCCGCTGTGGTCGAGGTCAACGCCGGGCCGGGTTTTCGCATGCATCTCTCGCCCACGCACGGCCCGGGCCGCGACATCGGCCGACACGTAATCGACATGCTGTTCCCCGATCCGGAGGCCAACGGCCGCATCCCGATCACCGCGGTGACCGGCACCAACGGCAAGACCACCACCGTGCGCCTGATCGCCCACCTGCTGCGCCAGGCCGGGCGCAAGGTGGGCATGGCCTGCACCGGTGCGATCGAGATCGACAATCACGTGATCATGCGCGGTGACTACAGCGGTCCGCAGGCGGCCGCCATCGTGCTGCGCGAGCCGACGGTCGAGCACGCCGTCCTGGAGGTGGCGCGCGGCGGCATCATGCGTCGCGGCCTGGGTTTCGACGCATGCGACGTCGGCGTGCTGCTCAACATCGCTAACGACCATTTGGGCGAGCGCGACATCCACACGCTCGACGAGCTGGCCCGCTGCAAAACGGTGGTAATCGACGCCATAGGCGAGGGCGGCACGGCCGTGCTCAATGCCGATGACGCGCGCGCGCTCGAGGGCCGACAGTGGGCCCGCGGCCGTGTCGTTATGTTCAGCCTCGATCCCGATTCCCAGGCGGTGCGCGATCATGTTCGCAAGCAAGGGGTCGCCTTCCGCGTGCATAACGGTTGCATCATGATGTGTCACGGCCAGGTAGAGGCCGAGATCATTGCGGTTGCCGATGTTCCGATCAGCTTTGGTGGCCATGCGCGCTTCAACGTCGCCAACGCCCTGGCAGCGGCGGCCGCGGCCCACGCGCTTGGGCTGACCCTGGCCGATATCCAGATGGGATTGCAGACCTTCCACCCCACGCTCGGCCAGAATCGCGGCCGCACCAACCTCATCGAAGTCGACGGTATCCGTGTGCTGATCGACTATGGGCACAACGTGCCGGCACTCGAAGCGCTGGATGAGTTGGTGCGCAGCCTGCCGGCTGATCGCCGGATAGGTGTCGCCAGCGCGCCGGGCAATCGCCGCGACGATGATATCCAAGCGCTGGGCCAGCAACTCGCACGCATGTACGACATGCTGTTCATCTGCGACACCCAACCGCGCGGACGTGAGCTTGGAGAGGCGGCAGAACTGCTAAACGCAGGCGCGAGACGGGAAGGCGCTTGCCGGGTCGAGATCGTGATGGACGAACACGATGCGGTGGCGCAGGCGCTGGAAGAGGCCGGCGACGGCGACCTGCTGGTGTTGCTGCTGGCTGATATCGACGCCGCCATTGAGCAGCTCAGAGAGCGGGTCCTGCGTGCCGCCCCCGCCATTGAATCGTAGAGATGGCAATCGACCAGAACAGGGACGGGCCATTGCTCACCTTGCTGCGGGTGGCGGAAATCTTCGCCCCGGAGCCGAGTGACGCGACCGATATCCTGATCGCGGACGGCCGGATCGCGGCATTGGGCCGCAACTTATCCGCCCCGGCCGACTGGCCGGTGGAGCTGGTAGAGGTCCCCGAGGTAACCGCGGTGCCCGCCTTCATAGACCAGCATGTGCACGTAACCGGCGGCGGCGGCGAAGGCGGCTATGGCACGCGCTGCCCGGAGATCACGGCCGCTGAGATCGCATTCCGGGGCATTGGCACGGTGGTTGGAGTGCTCGGCACGGACAGCGTCAGCCGCAGCCCGGCGGACCTGCTCGCCAAGGTGCGCGGCCTGCGCGCAGAAGGCATCGCGGCGTATATGTATACCGGCGCCTATCGTGTGCCGCCGCCGACGCTGACCGGCGACCTCCAGCGCGACCTGGCCTGGATACCCGAGGTGCTCGGCGTCGGAGAAGTGGCGATCTCGGACCATCGCTCCAGCCAGCCGCGCCAGGACGAGATCGAGCGTCTGGTGGCCGAGGCCCGCGTCGGCGCGATGCTGGCGGGCAAGCGTGGCATCTGCCACTTCCATGTCGGCGACGGCAAGCGCGGGCTCGAGCCGCTGCGGCGCCTGCTTTCCGAGACCGAGATCCCCGCCGACCAGGTGATCCCGACGCACGTCAACCGGCACCATGCGTTGCTCGAGGAAGCGGCCGCGTTTGCGACCGATTTCGGTGCGAGCGTGGACGTGACCGCATTCGACGATTGCCCTGGAGACCACGAGCTTTCGGCTTTCAACGCGGTCTCCCGCTTGCTGGCGCTCGGGGTCCCGGCGCAACGGATCACGATGAGCTCGGACTGCAACGGCAGCCTGCCCGCGTTCGACGCGCGCGGTCACTATGCCGGCATGCGCGTCGCCGGCAACACCGCGCTGCTCGCGGATTGGCAACGGCTCGTGCACGAGGCCGTGCTGCCGCTCGATCGGGCCCTGGGCCTGATTTCCGGGCACGTGGCCCGCGTACTCGGGCTGGATCGGCAGAAGGGGCGTCTGGCCGTGGGCTTCGATGCCGACATCACGCTGCTCGATTCCGACCTGCACCCGCGCCGTACTTTCGTGGCGGGACGCTGCGTCCATGCGGCCGGATAGCGGCGCCCGCGGAGTGTTCGCATGAAGCGCCATAACGTGTTCGTGCTGGGCCTTGACGACTTCAACCGGCGCAAGCTCGAACACACGCGTGCGGCATCCGAGTGCCGGTTCATCGGGCTGCTCGATCCCGAGGAAATTCTCGAAGCCACGCATTTCCCCATTGCCGACATGCTGGCTCGTGCCGAAGCGCAAATCGCGGCTTATGACGGCCGGCCCGACGCCGTGATCGGGTACGTGGATTTTCCGGTCAGCACGATGATCCCGATCATCGCCCGCCGCTTCGGGCTGCGCGCGCCCACCCTGGAAAGCCTGCTGCGCTGCGAGCACAAGTACTGGAGCCGGGTGGTGCAGCGCGAGGTCGTTCCCGAACATATCCCCAACTTCGAGCTGGTGGACCCGTTCGGCAACGACCCGGTCGCGGCGCTCACGCTGGATTATCCGTTCTGGATCAAGCCGGTGAAATCGGCCGGCTCGTTTCTCGGCTTTCGTGTGGGCAACGCCGCGGAGTTCGAGCGCGCCCTGGCCACGATCCGGGAACATATCGGCATATTCGCCGAGCCGTTCGACCATATTCTGGACTATGCGACGCTGCCGGCCGAGATCGCGGCCGTGGGCGGCCATTACTGCATCGCCGAATCGCTGATCGGCGGGCGGCAATGCACGCTGGAAGGCTACGTGCACGAGGGCGCGGTACATTTTCATGGCGTCATCGACTCCATTCGCGCACGCAACCGCTCGACGTTTCTGCGCTATCAGTATCCCTCCAGGCTGCCGTGGCGCGTGGTCCGGCGCATGCAGGTGATCGCCCGTCGGGTGCTCGAACATATCGGGTTCGACCAGTCGGCCTTCAATATCGAATTCTATTGGGATGCGCCGGCCGATCGGGTCTGGCTGCTGGAGATCAATACCCGCATCGCCCAGCATCACAGCGATCTTTTCGAAAAAGTCGACGGGATGTCCAATCACCAGGTCGTGGTGGACGTCGCCCTGGGCCGCGAGCCCAGCTTTCCACACGGCGGTGGCGCGTTCGCCTACGCGGCCTGCTGTTTTTTACGCCATTACCGTGATGGCGTGATCGGGCGCGTGCCGAATGCCGCGGACATCGACGCGCTGGCCGCTCAGGTGCCGGGTTTAATCTTCGAGCCACACGTTGTCGCGGGCACGCGTTTGTCGGAATTGCCCCATCAGGAAACCTACAGCTACGCGCTGGCTCTGCTCTATCTGGGCGGCGATAACCCGCAGATGCTGCGCGAGCGCTACCGTCTGTGCCGGCGGCGACTGCGCTTTGATATCCAGCCGATAACAGACAAGGAACAGCAGCCATGAGAGGCGTGCGGATTTTTCCCAATCCAGTACGGGAGCGCGACGGCGTCTGGATCGCCATGGCCGATGGCGTGCGGCTCGCCGCGCGCATATGGATGCCGGAGCAGGCCGAATCCGACCCGGTTCCGGCCATTCTCGAATACATCCCGTATCGGAAAAGCGATTACACCCGCGCCCGCGACGAGGTGAACCACGTGTATTTCGCCAGTCACGGTTATGCCTCGGTGCGTGTGGACATTCGCGGCAGCGGTGATTCCGAAGGGGTGCTCACCGGGGAGTACACCCGCGCGGAGCTCGAGGACGGGGTGCGCATCATCGAATGGCTGGCGAGCCAGCCCTGGTGCGACGGTAACGTCGGCATGATCGGCATCTCCTGGGGCGGCTTCAATGGCCTGCAGATCGCTGCCCTGCGGCCCGCGGCACTCAAGGCGGTGATTACGGTATGCTCCAGCGACGACCGCTACGCCGACGACGTGCACTACATGGGCGGCTGTATGCTGCTCGACAACCTGTCCTGGGCGTCGGTGATGTTTGCGGGCAACTCCTGTCCGCCGGATCCGGCCGTGGTCGGCGACAACTGGCGCGCCATGTGGCTCGAGCGTCTAACGGGCAGCGGCTTGTGGCTCGATCGGTGGACCCGCCACCAGCACCGCGACCTGTTCTGGCAGCATGGCTCGGTGTGCGAGGACTATAGCCGTATCCGCTGCCCGGTGTTTGCGGTCGGCGGTTGGGCGGATGGTTACTCAAACGCGGTATTCCGGCTGCTGGCCAGGCTCCAAGCGCCCTGTAAGGGGCTGGTCGGACCCTGGGGCCACTCTTATCCGCACCTGGACAAAGCAGGGCCCGCGATCGGTTTCCTGCAGGAATCGCTGCGCTGGTGGGATTATTGGCTGAAGAGCGAGGAGACGGGTGTCCTGGCCGAGCCGGCGCTGCGCGTGTGGATGCAGGATAGCATTGCGCCGGCGCGGCGCTACACGATGCGCCCGGGCCGCTGGGTCGGCGAGCCGCGCTGGCCGTCGCCGCATATCGGCGAACGACGCCTCGTGCTCGGCAACCGCACGCTAGTCGATGCCGGGAACGACACGGGGCGCGATGATGCGCCGGCGCAATGCATCCGCTCGCCGCTCGAGACCGGACTCATGGCCGGCAAGTGGTACTCCTACGCCGACGGCCCGGATCTGCCTGGGGACCAGCGCGACGACGACGCCGGCTCGCTGGTGTTCGAAACCGCGCCGCTGGAGGCGCCGTTGGAAATCCTGGGTCAGGTCGTGCTCGAGCTCGAGCTCGCGGCCGACCGAGCCACGGCGATGATTGCCGCGCGCCTCAACGACGTGCGCCCCGATGGTAGCGTGACGCGCGTCACCTATGGCCTGCTCAACCTCAACCACCGCGACGGCCACGAATATCCGCGGCCACTGGAGCCCGGCGCGCGCTATCGAATCCGGCTTGCGCTCAACGATATCGCGCAGTGCTTTCCGGCCGGCCACCGTCTGCGACTGGCGCTCTCGTCATCCTATTGGCCGCTGGCGTGGCCGCCGCCGGAGCCGGTCACGCTCACGCTCTACCCGGCGGCGAGCGCACTTTGCCTGCCGCTACGCCCACCGCGTGACGAGGACGACGCGCTGCCCGAACTGGCGCCGCCGACCGGCTCCATGCCGACGCCCAATACCGTGATCGAGCCTGGCTCGCACGATTGGCGGATCGTGCATGATCTCGATAGTGGCCGGTTCAGCCTCGAGGTCAACGATTCCGAGGGCGTCTATCGTCTGGAAGATACCGGCACGCGGATTGAAAAGCGCGGCAGCGAGCGCTATACGGCGGTCGGTGACAATGTGTGCTCGGTCCAGGGTGAGACCCACTGGACGCTGGGATTTTGCCGCGCCGGCTGGAACGCGCGCACGCACACGCGCACGCGGATGAGCGCCGATGCGGACTACTTCCATATCCGTGCTACGCTTCAGGCCGAGGAAGACGGCGAGCCGGTCTACCATGACGAATGGAACATCAGCGTGCCCCGGCGCCAAGTCTGAGCATCCGCGAGGAAGCGCATGCGAGATCGCACGAAACTCATAGACGGCGAACGGCTGCGAGAGCGCCTGGTCGATTTGGTGCGCATTCCGTCGATCACTGGTGACGAGGAAGCCGCCATCCGCCGGGTGGCCGACTGGCTGAGCGCAGCCGGCGCCGAGGTCGACTACTGGTTCGACGGCATCGGCAAACTGGTGGTCGATTCCGATTATCCCGGGCACGAGATCGAGCGCGCGTGGGTGCCGGTGGTCGCCGGCGTGATTCGCGGTTCGCGGCCCGGCCCGACGGTCGTGCTGAGCGGGCACGTGGACGTAGTGCCACCGGGCGACTATACGCAGTGGACGCGCGATCCGTTCGCCGGCGTGATCGCCGGCGACAAGCTCTACGCACGCGGCGCCGCGGACATGAAATCGGGTGTGGTTGCCGCGCTGGAGGCGTTTGAGGCTTTTGCCGGCGGCGCGCGTGATTTCCCCGGCCGGGTGGTGTTTATCGCGGTGCCGGCCGAGGAAGACAGCGGTTTGGGCACGCTCGCGGCGATTCGGCGCGGCTGGACGGCCGATGCCGCCATCATCACCGAACCGACCTGCCGCGACGGCTGCCCGGAGGTGATCGTCGCGCACGCCGGGGCGATGTCCTGCGTGCTCGAAATCTACGGCCTATCGGCCCACGCCAGCAAGCGGCTGAGGGGCGAGAATGCGCTCGATCATTATCTGACGCTGCACGATGTCTTGCGCGAGGGCGAACGGCTGCTCAACGAAGCCGAACGGCATCCTTTGATGCAGGGCTTGAAGCTGCCCTACGCCACCAGCATCGGCACGATCAATGGTGGTACCTGGTCATCGAGCGTCATGGACCGGCTCGAGGTGCAGGTCCGAATCGGCGTGGCGCTCGACGAGACCACGGCCGAGGCCAAGGCCCGCTTCGAGCGTACGCTGAGCGAAGGGGTGGCCAGCAATCCGTGGTTGAGCACGCATCCACCCACGGTGCGTTGGCGCGCGGCGGGTTTCGGTTCGGCGCAGACGCGCGTCGACCATCCGCTGGTGGATGCGCTGTGCGATGCGGGCGAGAACGTGTTCGGCGCACGGCCGACGATCGCGGCGGCGCCCTATGGCTGCGACATGTCGGCCTGGGTCCGAATCGGCGGCGTGCCCACCGTGCTCTACGGGCCCGGCGATATCGAGCAGGCCCACGCCGCCAACGAATGGGTGTCGCTCGAGACTACAGAACAGGTCGCCCGGGCGCTCGTGCAGGCGACCGACAGCCTGTTGGCTACCGATCGCGAGACGCTACGCCGCCTCTAGTGTCATGTTACGCATAGTTTGTCGTATAGATGACCAAAACCGCAGGTGTTGATGAACAAATGACATGTCGAAAAACGACACACACGAGACGTGACGCGACACTAATGTCTGTTCATGGCGCCGCCGCAGCAGCAGCACGGGCATCAAATGCCAAGGGTCAGAACCTCGAACACCCCGTAGAGGGTGAAATCCCGCCAGTCGGTGGTGGCGATGCGGCGTACACCAGCGCGGTGGTAGCTTGCCGCGAGCAGAGTGTCCAGCAAGCGCTTGCGGCCAAGGCGATGGGCTTCCATCCAGGACAGGAACAGCGTTCCGGCATCGAAGTCGGCGATGACCTGGCGGCACTCCTGGGCATTCCACCACAGAGCGCACAAATCCAGCGCCTCCGGCATCGCCAGCGGCTGCTCGAATCGGCGTGGATCGGTTACTACATGGGCAAATTCAGCCAGCACCTGAGCGGTAAGGGCCATGCTGCCGCCGCGGCTGCGGATCTCCGCTTCAAACAATGCCCAGCAGGCTGGATGCGCCGGGTGCTCGCGCACGGCGAGGCCCACCAGGAAGCCGGTGTCCAGGCCGATCACGAATCCGCGTCCAGCATCTGTCCAAGCAGGTCATCATCAGGGCGCAATGGCTGCAACACCTGGCCCAAGGACCTCGGCCGGAAGTCCCGCAGGTCGCGGCGCGGTTGCAAATGCGCCCGTCGGTACTGCTCCATGGCCTCACGAATCAGTTCCGATGTCGGCCGATCCAGACGCTGGGAGGCTCGACGGAAGTCCGCGTAAACGGGCTCGCTTACATTGATAGTGATGGTTTTCATACATCAACGTTAATGTATGTTTGTGGTGCGCGTCAATGGCACGCCTTGATCCGATGCACCATGATCGGCTGTTGCAACAGCAACCGCGCGGCCTCCTCAACCAAGCTCGCCAGGACGCCGCCCATGCCGAGTTGGTCGGCGGTTGAAACGTCGGGTAGCGGTGTTTAGACTTCGACAATCGGTGGCGCAAATGTTCCGTGCTCCCGCAAGAGATGGCCGCTTTCGAGTCTATGCCAACGGGAACATTCTCGCCTCATTGGCTGCCCAATCCAGTGAGCCGTCCACGGCGAGACGCATTTGGGGCCTGTTAAAGGTTTGTCATCGCGTATAGCCGCGATTATCCCCCCCAAGCCCAATGGACTTAGGCTACCTGCAGCGCCTTCGCAGAGAAATCGTATTCGCGGCAATTGCTAGCGAATTCCGATCGTCTGAATAGCAACAACCACTCAAAGGAGTCAGTCATGAAGATCGAGCTACCCGAGCTACCGTATGCGATCAATGCCTTGGAGCCGAATATCTCCCAGGAGACCTTGGAATACCACCACGGCAAGCACCACAAGGCGTACGTGGACAAGGCCAATCAACTCATCGAGGGCACCGACTACGCGAATATGGAGCTCGAGGCTATCATCAAGAAGGCCTCCGGCGGGCTCTTCAATCAGACCGCTCAAATTTGGAACCATACGTTCTACTGGAACAGCCTGGCGCCCAATGCCGGCGGCGATCCCAGCGGACCCGTCGCGGATGCGATTCGCGAGAGCTTCGGTTCATTCGAGGAGCTCCGCAAGCAGTTCAACGAGAAGACGGCCGCCAATTTCGGCTCCGGCTGGGGCTGGCTGGTCAAGAACAAGTCCGACAACAAATTGG
>JAKDMQ010000282.1 GCA_030452265.1 Nitrococcus sp. | reverse complement strand
TCATTCCGAAGTGGCGTAACGTGGCCGTTTTTGAGGGAGAGCATGTGGAGAAGGGAGAGGTGATCGCCGACGGCGAGCCGAACCCGCATGACATCCTTCGGCTGCTGGGCGTCACTGAGCTAGCGGCTTATCTGGTCAAGGAAATCCAGGATGTCTATCGTCTCCAGGGTGTGAAGATCAATGACAAGCATATCGAGGTGATCCTGCGCCAAATGCTGCGCAAGGTCGAGATCAAAGATCCCGGAGATACCCGTTACGTGCGCGGTGAGCAGCTCGATTGGGGCCGAGTGATCGAGGAGAACAATCGCCTACAGGACGCCGGCAAGGAGCCGGCGAGACTGGAGCCGGTATTGCTCGGAATAACCAAGGCTTCTTTGGCAACTGATTCCTTCATTTCGGCGGCTTCGTTCCAGGAGACGACCCGGGTGCTTACCGAAGCCGCCGTGCGTGGGGCGCGTGATGATCTTCGGGGGCTCAAGGAGAACGTGATCGTCGGTCGGTTGATACCGGCCGGCACCGGATTTGCTTATCATGCCGAGCGTCAGCGGGTTCGACATGTAGTGCCTGAGCCCATTTTGAGCCCGGCATCACGCATGGAGCCGATGGAGGATGAGGCCTCCGCCATGCACGAGGGGAATACCGCGGCCGAGGATTAGGCCGAGTGACCGTAACGACCGGTAATCTCGGAGTATCCTAGTTGACAGATGCGATGCGTGTGTCTAAACTGGCGCACCTTCGACAGGCCGGATTCCCCGGCCTGTCGTTTGTTTTCGGGCGGAGTGAACGGGTTATGGCAACGACCAATCAGCTGGTCAGAAAGGGACGCACGCGCAAGGCGGCAAAGAGTAACGTGCCTGCGCTCGAGGGCTGTCCGCAAAAACGTGGCGTATGCACGCGCGTTTATACGACCACGCCGAAGAAGCCGAACTCGGCACTGCGTAAGGTGATGCGCGCTCGTCTGACGAACGGCTATGAAGTCGCCGTATATATAGGTGGCGAGGGGCACAACTTGCAGGAGCATTCCGCGGTGTTGATCAGGGGCGGCCGGGTGAAGGATCTGCCGGGGGTGCGCTACCATGTAGTGCGCGGCTCGCTCGACACGGCCGGTGTGAACAAGCGCAGGCAGGGACGCTCTAAGTATGGTGCGAAGCGGCCAAAAGCCTGAGCAAGCACTGCGGTTTTGATCTTAAAATCGAGTAGAGGCGATGCCAAGGAGAAGGGAGGTTCCCAAGCGTAAGGTGCTTCCGGACCCCAAATTCGGAAGCGAGCTGCTTACCAAGTTTGTGAACATGATGATGCGTGATGGTAAGCGCTCCGTGGCCGAAAAGATCGTATACGGCGCCCTGGATCGTATCAAGGAGCGGGGCGTCGATGAGCCCATCACGGTATTAGAGGCCGCCTTGGAGAACGTGCGGCCCGTGGTCGAGGTGAAATCCCGCCGTGTCGGCGGCGCCACCTACCAGGTGCCGGTCGAGGTTCGACCGCAACGGCGCATGACGCTGGCCATGCGCTGGGTAATCGACGCCGCGCGTAAGCGCGGCGAGACGACTATGCAACATCGTTTGGCTACCGAATTGCAGGAGGCTGCCGAGAACCGTGGCACCGCGGCAAAGAAGCGTGAAGACACGCACCGCATGGCCGAGGCGAACAAGGCTTTCTCGCACTTCCGCTGGTAATGGCAATAGGATTATTGAGCTGTGGCACGCAAGACATCCATCGAGCGCTATCGCAACATCGGTATCATGGCGCATATCGATGCCGGCAAGACGACGACTACCGAGCGCATTCTGTTTTATACGGGTATCTCCCACAAAATTGGCGAGGTGCACGAAGGTGCGGCTGTCATGGACTGGATGGAGCAGGAGCAAGAGCGGGGCATAACCATTACCTCCGCCGCCACGACCTGTTTCTGGAGGGGTATGGATCAGCAGTATCCAGAGACCCGCATCAATATCATCGATACTCCGGGACACGTCGATTTCACTATCGAGGTGGAGCGGTCTTTGCGCGTGCTCGATGGCGCCGTGGGTGTGTTCTGTGCCGTGGGCGGCGTTGAGCCGCAGTCAGAGACCGTGTGGCGACAGGCCAACCGTTATGACGTGCCGCGGATCGCGTTCGTCAACAAGATGGACCGGGCCGGCGCGGACTTCCTGCGCGTAGTCAAGCAAATTCGCCAGCGCCTTGGATCGCAGGCGATCCCGGTGCAGCTTCCGATCGGCTCCGAGGAGAACTTCGTTGGTGTCATCGATCTCATCCGCATGAAGGCCATCTACTGGGATGATGAAACCAAGGGCGCGAGCTACAAGCAGGAGGATCCGCCGGCGGATATGCTCGATGCCTGTCAGCATTACCACGAGGCGCTTGTGGTGGCGGCTGCGGATGCGAACGAAGAGCTGATGGAGCGCTATCTCGACGAAGAAAATCTTACCAGCGAGGAGATCAATCGGGGCCTGCGTATCCGGACTCTGAACAACGAGATCGTGCCGGTGCTTTGTGGTAGCGCTTTCAAGAACAAGGGTGTCCAGGCCATGCTGGACGCCGTGATCGAATATCTGCCGAGTCCGCTCGACATCGCATCGATCGGTGGTGAGTTCGAGGACGGTTCGCCCGCCGAGCGCCACGCCTCTGACGAGGAGCCCTTCGCCGCGCTCGCGTTTAAGATCGCCACGGATCCTTATGTGGGCACACTGACTTTTTTCAGAGTTTACTCCGGTGTGGTGCGCTCCGGTGACACCGTCTGGAACCCGGTAAAGAGCAAGCGCGAGCGCTGCGGGCGGATCGTGCAGATGCACTCGAAAGAGCGCAAGGAGCTCGACGAGGTGAGAGCCGGCGATATCGCGGCCGCAATTGGTCTCAAGGATGTCGCGACCGGAGATACGCTGTGTGATCTGAATCAGAAGATCACACTGGAGCGAATGGAGTTTCCGGAGCCGGTGATTTCGGTTGCCGTCGAGCCCAAAACCAAGGCTGATCAGGAGAAAATGGGCGTTGCGCTGCAGAAGCTCGTCCAAGAGGATCCCTCGTTTCGTGTGCGCACTGACGAAGAATCGGGCCAGACCATCATCTCCGGTATGGGCGAGCTGCATCTCGAGATCATCGTCGACCGGCTCAAGCGGGAGTTCAAAGTCGAGGCGAATGTAGGCAAGCCGCAGGTTGCGTATCGAGAGACCATACGCCGACAGACCGAGGCCGAGGGCAAGTTCATTCGCCAGACCGGCGGGCGCGGCCAGTATGGCCACGTCTGGATCCGACTGGAGCCGCAGGAGCGAGGGGAGGGCTACGAGTTCGTTAGCGCCATCGTCGGCGGTACGATTCCGAAAGAGTACGTGCCCTCGGTAGACAAGGGAATTCGGGAGCAGTTGGACAACGGCGTGCTCGCCGGCTACCCGGTGATCGATTGCAAGGTGACGCTGTTCGACGGATCCTACCATGATGTGGACTCCTCGGAGATGGCCTTCAAGATCGCCGGCTCTATGGCTTTCAAGGAGGCGTTCATGAAGGCCAACCCGGTTTTGCTCGAGCCGATCATGCGGGTGGAGATCATAACGCCGGAGGATTTCATGGGTGCCGTCATGGGCGATATCAGTCGCCGTCGCGGCACGGTGCAGGGTATGGAAGACAGCGTATCCGGGAAGATCATCCGCGCCGAGGTGCCGTTAAAGGAGATGTTCGGTTACGCCACCGATCTACGTTCGGCCACTCAGGGGCGCGCTTCCTATACCATGGAGTTCCGCGGCTATGCCGAGGCACCGGCCAATATCGCCAATGAGATAACCCAGAAGGCCTCCTAACGGAATTGCAGCGAACAGCGGATTGCAAACAGCTTTCAGCGAAGAGGTATGAGCCGTGTCCAAGGAGAAGTTTCAGCGTACGAAGCCGCACGTGAATGTTGGGACGAT
>JAKDMQ010000281.1 GCA_030452265.1 Nitrococcus sp. | reverse complement strand
GCATCCGTTGCCATGGCGTGGTAGACGAACAGGCGCGGTAGATAGAATAACCCCGCGAACCAGGTGACAACGAAAATGATATGAAAGGCTTTGATCCAGAGATACAGCATCTGCTTTTGTGCACAGCTCCGGTATACAGCGAATCATGGCGATGATCATCCGTTGTGCCTTGCTGTGCAAGCCTTCGTGAGGTTTCCCCTCAGTGCTTCTCCCGAATGGCGTTGTTGGTGCGCCGGTCAGGACTTATCATGAGGGTGTTGCGAAGTTCAGCGACGGAGTGAGGCGAGGCGATGAATTCGGTCGGCATTGTCGGCGCTACCGGGTATACGGGTGGTGAGCTGCTGCGTCTGCTGTTGCGACATCCGCGCGTTGAGATTGCAACCGTGACCTCCCGCGGCCACGCGGGGGCGGCGCTGGCCGACTGGTTCCCGAATTTACAGGGAGCAACGGAGCTATGTTTTAGTGAGCCGCGGGTCGCGGATCTCGCGGAATGTGACCTCGTCTTCTTTGCGACACCGAACGGCACGGCCATGCGCATGGCTCCAGAGCTGCTTGGCGCCGGGACACGGGTGATCGACCTCGGTGCTGATTTTCGTATCAAGGACACCAGCGTTTGGTCGCAGTGGTATGGGCTGGAGCACACCTGCCCCGAGTGGGTGGAGGAAGCGGTCTACGGGCTGCCTGAGGTCAACCGCAAAGCGATCCGCTCAGCGCGATTAATCGCCAATCCGGGCTGTTATCCTACGGCGGTGCTGCTTGGCTTCCTGCCCCTCGTGGAGCATGGCCTGGTGGATCTTGACGATTTGGTGGCGGATGCCAAATCCGGGGTGAGTGGTGCCGGGCGTCAGCCCAGAGAGAGCACGATGCTTGCCGAGGTGGCTGAGAGCTTCCGTGCTTATGGCGCAAGCGGCCATCGGCACCTTCCGGAAATCGTTCAGGGACTGGAGCAGGCCGCGGGAAGGTCGGTTGGGTTGACGTTCGTCCCACACCTGATTCCCATCATCCGCGGTATTCATGCCACGCTCTACGGTCGGCTATTGGATTTTGAGGCCGACTTGCAGGCGCTCTATGAGCGGCGCTTTGAGGATGAGGCGTTTGTGAACGTAATGGCGCCGGGTAGCCATCCGGAGACGCGTACGGTGCGAGGCGTGAATGTCTGTCGTATGGCCGTCCATCGCCCCAGTCCCGATAGGGTCGTTGTATTGGTCGTGGAGGATAATCTCGTCAAGGGCGCGGCCGGCCAGGCGATACAGAACATGAATCTGATGTTCGGCCTTGATGAACACCTCGGTCTAGCGGATATCGCCGGGTTGCCTTGATTGATATCCGCCGTGTTGCCGTATTGACTAAGCTTCCTACAACTAGGACAATGTTTTATCGCATGGTGGGTTGCTGCGGGAGGTGTTCCCATGACCGAGGTTGCAGTACAGGATGTCGCGCCGCTTGTCTTTACCGACAGCGCCGTTGAGAAGGTTCGTGAGCTGATTCACAAAGAGCAGAAGGGCGACCTCAAGCTCCGGGTATACATAACCGGGGGAGGTTGCTCCGGGTTCGAGTATGGCTTTATGTTTGATGAGAACGACGAGGAAGGCGATACCGTCATCGAGAAGGATGGTGTCACGATGGTCGTCGATCCGATGAGCATTCAGTATCTCACCGGAGCGGAGATTGATTTCGTCGAGAACCTTGAAGGCGCTCAGTTCGTGATCCGCAATCCGAATGCCACCACGACTTGCGGCTGCGGATCCTCCTTTAGCGCCTAAGTACTTTTTAACAGTCAGCGTATAGGCAAGCCGCCACCGAAATGTTGCCTCAATACCGCGAGGTGGCGGCTCGTCCAGCGCGGGCGTTATAGATTTCCAGCGTATATCCCACCAAGCACTACGCTTCGCCGAGCTCCGGTTACAGTAAGAACGTTGCCGGCCATATTGTAGAGGCGGCATCGCGCGAGCCAGGCGAACGCTATGGCTTCGATGAAATCCGGATCCACCCCGAGCTCAACGGTCGAGCAGACGTGGTATTCAGGCAGATTGGCCTCCAGTCGGGTCAGCAGGTAGCGATTGTGCGCGCCTCCTCCGCAGACCAATACCTCGGCCGGACCGGCAAGGCTCTCCCGAATCGCTCGGGCCGCCGTCAGTGCGGTGAGCTCTGCTAAGGTCGTCTGTACATTGCCTGGACTTACGTCAGCAAGGATGTCGGCAGCCCGGCTGGCCATCCAATCCAGGTTGAAATACTCGGGACCGGTGCTCTTCGGTGCGGGGCGTTGGAAGAAAGCATCACTGATCAGTCGTTCGAGCAGTGCGTGATGCAAGATGCCAGCCGCGGCCCATGCGCCGCCGGCATCGAAATTGCCCTTGCGATGGCGCCGGCACCAGGCATCCATCAGCGTATTTGCCGGTCCGCAATCGAAGCCGGTAATGTCAGCCGCCGTATTCCCTGGCAGCAGCGTAATATTGGCAATCCCGCCCAGATTGAGCACGATTGTGTCGGCACCTTGCCGGCGGAAGAGCTCGGCATGCAGGCTACTGGCAAGAGGAGCGCCTTGGCCGCCGGCGGCGAGGTCACGGCGACGGAAGTCGGCCACCACTGTTATCCCGGTCCTCTCGGCTAGGCGATTCGGGTCACCGATTTGCACGCTGAGCGCCGGGCAGGCGTCGGCGGCATGCCATACGGTCTGACCATGGCTGCCGATCGCGCGGATTTGCTCACGGCGGTGGCCACTGGTAGCGAGGAGCTCATGCGTAGCGCCGGCGAAGGCATCGGCTACCGCGGCGTCGGCGCGGGCAACGCAAGCGAGCGGGGTTTGCGGGCCGATCGCGCGCAATTGGGTGATTAACGATTCTGGCAAGGCAGAAGAGCATACGGCCAGCGCTTGCGCTCGCCGCGGTGGATCGAACGCTACGAGTGCCGCATCCACGGCATCCATACTGGTGCCGGATATCAGCCCGATGTAAAGATTGCTCATCCGGGGTGGCTGATTACCTTTCTTCGTTGCGGGCCAGCTCAGTGCGCGTGATCAGGGTGAGCCGTGCCAGCCGAGGCCGGGCCGTCGCTTTGAAGTCGGCCAGGTAACGCTCAGCGATGGGCTCGGCATCAGGGAGTTTGACTTTGAGCACATCTCGCGGCTCGCCGGCGATGCGGAATTCGTAGTGGAGGTGAGGTCCGGTGGCCAGGCCGGATTCGCCCACAAAACCGATAATCTGCCCCTGCGTAACTCGCACCCCGGCGTGAATGCCCTCGTGGATGCGCTTCATATGCCCATAGAGCGTGCTATAGCCGTGGCCGTGTTGCAGGATAACGGTGTTGCCGTAGCCACCCTTGCGACCCGCGAATTCCACTACGCCATCACCGGCCGCCTGGATCGGAGTGCCGGCCGCCGCCGCGAAATCGGTGCCTTCATGCGGTCGGCAGACATGGAGTATAGGGTGGCACCTCGATTTGCTAAAATGAGAGCTGATGCGCCGAAAATCCACCGGTGTACGCAAAAACGCCTTGCGCATGCTCTTGCCCCGCGGTGTGTAATAGCCGGTCCGGCCGCTGGGATCCGTGTAGCGTACCGCGCGATGGTGCTGGCCCTGGTTGATGAGCTCCGCGGCGAGGATCTCGCCGTTGCGAATCTTCTTGCCATTGTCGTAGTACTGCCGGTAGACCAAGGCAAAGGAGTCACCTTCGCGAAGATCGTGGGCGAAATCGATGTCCCAGGCGAAGATCCCGGCCAACTCCATGATCAGTCTCTCGCCCAGCCCCGCCTTCCTTGCGGCTTGGTAGAGTGACTCATGGATTACAAAACTCGCATGCGCGATACGCTGCTCGAGCGGCGCTTCGGCCAGTGAGGCCTGAAAGTCCGCGTCCGCCGTGCCTTGGCGCGTTATCATGAGTGTCGTGGTTTCATCGAGCTTTCGGCGCAGCGCGAGCAGCGTGCCGTCGCCGTTCAT
>JAKDMQ010000280.1 GCA_030452265.1 Nitrococcus sp. | reverse complement strand
TGCGCCTGGGGCGCGCGCTGGTTTTTGGAGTTTTGGGGTTTTCGGTCGGGCACTAGTTACCAAAGCACGCAAAACGGAACCTGGTTGCAGCAGCAGATGCAGTACAATTTATGTATGGCTAAGCAGCACGCGGACAAGATCAAAGTCAAAAAGCTCTAGGCGGCGTGATTAGTTGTAGCACACGATCTGTCCGGTTCTCATTGTTGCTCTTGTTGAGAGGAGGGTGATGAGGCCGACAGAGCTGCTACATGCGATTCGGAAGGCCTGCCCCTATCTAGTCGGCAGGCCGGCGCAGGCGTTATGCGCCGAATGTCTGCGTGACTTGCCGAAAGCGGAGAAGCATGCGGCGCTACGTGGGCTAAGCCGACCATCGAAATGGGTAGACGTTGGCCATAACGATTATGCCGCGTGGCTACCTGCGACAAAACGTCTCAATTGGGAACGTCGTCGGCGCAAACCTGTGTAGGGCGGGTGAGCCCAAGGCATAACCCGACACCCTTGTGCGATGAAATGGCGGATTACGCTTCGCTAATTCGCCCTACGGAGTAGCAACGCGACCGGCAAGCACCGAAATAGCTCCGCAGCGGCGAAGCAGGCGCTGCCCTCTGTCTCGCTGGCGACGATGCGCTCGCAGGTGAGCGCATTTAGGTAGTCGCCTGCCGCCGGGGCTTCGACCCAGGTATGGTCCCAGGCGGGTTCGCTGAGCGCAGTGCCCTCGCTTGCGGCCGCGAGGAGAGCGAACCAGCGGCCCGTGGCGATTACCGCAATGTCCGTCTCATACCGACGCGCGAAAGCGCAGATATGTTCCGCGCGCTCGCCCCGCGCGGTGAGCGCCCGATAATCGCCGTGCTGAAAAAGCGCGCGATGGCGCTGGCGCAGCATCAAGGTTTGCCGGGTTAGATAGAGCTTCAAGCGGCCGTCTTTAAGATTTTCCAGCAGGGCGCCTAGCCGCTTTGGGGTATCGGCTTCGTCGATAACGATCGTGCGTACGTCGCTCAGCAGGCGCTTGCGCAATGCGTAATCCACGGGCCGGCGATTATCTGGATCCACCAGGCTGAAATCCCAGATCTCGTTACCTTGGTAGATATCCGGTACGCCCGGAGAGCTGAGCTTGAGCAGGGTCTGTGCGAGGCTATTGAGTAGCCCATAGCGAGAAACCGGCCCGATGAAGGCGCGGAAATCGCTGAGAAAGGGATTATCCTGCAACGAAAAGAGCACCGCCCGCACGAATTGCATGACCGCCTCTTCATAGGCCGGGTCCGGGTTCAGCCACGAGGTCTGCGTTTTGGCTTCCCGGATCGCTTTCAGCAGGAAGGCTTCGATGCGCGCGCGCACGTCTTCGCTGCGCTTGCTATCGTGCGTGGAGGTGGCAAGCAAGGCATGCGGCCAGTGCCGCGCGTGGTCTTGGTTGAAATGGTCAAAGGCAGCGACCGAGACGCCGAAGCGGCGCGGATCGCCGCAGACGTCGTTGAGGGAAATCCAACGGTTGTAGACGTAGATTGCGGTATTCTCGAGCCCTTTGGCCATGATCGGCGCCGTATACTGCTGGAGCTTGAGCGTGAACTGCAATGCCTGCTGGCGCAAATTGACGGACCACGAATCCAGCCCTTCAAGCAGCACCAGCGCGCGGATGAAATCGAAGATGCCGGCGCTGACGGCACGGCCGCGCTGCTTCGCCTGGGCGACCGCCCAGTCGACATAGCACCGGTCCTTGCCGCTTATTCCATCCTCGCTGATATAGGTTCGATAGACCGGGAAGCAGGCGACAATCTCGGTAAGCGCATCGCGCAACCCGTTCAGGGTGTAGTCGCGAGTGCGCCAGTTCGCCTGGGCGATGCGGTTGAGTCGATTGGCGAGCACGGTAAGCTCGCTCGAGAGATGAACCTGGATGATGAGCTTCTTGCAGCCATAGAGCAGCTCGTCGAATTCTATCCGCTTGCCGATGAAGCGCTGGTAGATCCGCTCGAAGGCCGGTTCGGCCGGGGCGTATACGAATAGCCCATTGACGACCTGGGCAAAATCGTAACCGGTGGTTCCGGCTACCGGCCAGTCCTCGGGCAGGTGCTCGTGGCTGGCAAGAATCTTCTCTACCAGCAGATAGGGTTGCGGTGCCCGCTCATCGGTGCCGCCATTGGGCACCGGTAGCGCTGTTGCCCGCAGCCGCTCGGCAAGCGCCCGGCAGCGGGCGAGCGGGTCATAGAGGCCGTCCGGATGGTCGATGCGCAGGCGATCGACCCGAGCGCTCGTGATCCACTCGAAGATGCGCCCGTGTGTGGTCTCGAATACCCGCGGGTTTTCCATGCTCAGGGCGGCTAAGTCATTGACGTCGAAAAAGCGCCGGTAGTTGATCTCATCCGCGGCCACCTGCCAGTGCGCCAGTCGATAGGCCTGGCGCTCGAGCAGCCGATGCAGCTGCTCGAAGCTTTCAGGCTCGCCGCTGCTGCCGCCCAGATATGCCACATTTGCGGCCAAACACTCGGCTACAGGAGGCACGCGCCGGTAGAGTCGCGCAAGACGGCGCTTGCAGACCTCCTTCTCGCGTAGCCGCTCCTCACGCGCGACGCCGTCGGTTGCGTCGCGCGGGGGCAGATGACCGAATGCGGTGATGATGCTGCGCAGCTCCACGAGGCTCCACTCATCGTCGCCAAGGCGTTGCTCGAGGCGCTCGAGGTGCAGCCCGAGGACATCCGGGTAGGTCGCCGGATCGATGGGAAAGCGATGCTCGTAGTAGTACACGCTGATCTCGCCTCGCTCGGGAAGCAGCTGTAGACGCAGCTCGCCGCGCTCGAGCTCGGCTCCATAGGCCGCGCCAAGCACAGGCAGCAGTACTTAGCCGCGCAGCTCCTCGCGGATCGGGCGCCAGTCGATGTCGAAGTACTCGGGGTAGGGTGAGGCCTCGCCATTTTCCAGGACATCCAGCCACCAGAGGTTGTCGGCGCCCATCACTCCCATGTGATTCGGAACGATGTCGAGGATCTGCCCCATGCCATGGCAATGCAGCGCTGCGACGAAACGCTCGAAGTCCTCGTCAGCGCCGATCTCGGGATTGAGCGCCGTATGGTCGATAATGTCGTAGCCGTGGCTGCTGCCCGGGCGGGCCTTGAGGTAGGGCGACGCGTAACAATGGCTGATCCCGAGGTCGTGCAGATAGGCGACCAGTCTTGTGGCGTCGACAAAGGTAAAATCGCGATTGAATTGCAGGCCGTAAGTGACGGTAAGCACGACCGGTGCTACGTCACCGACTGTCGCGGCAGGCTGCGGCGCCGGCGGGCGAGCGTTCGCGGCGCAGCGCCGCACAGAGCTCGATAAACCGTGCGTCTTTCGACCACGCCTCGATCGGCACTGGGAGTCGGCGACGCCAGTTCGGATGCTCATCCACGGTGCCGGGCAGATTGTTTTGTTCCACGCAACCGAATACATCCTCGGGCTGAAACGCCATGATGCGTGCGGGTGTTCGCGCCATGAGACAATGCGTCGCGCGCATGAGCGAATCGGTAATCTGCGGGACCAACACCGGATCCTCGTTGAGCCCTTCAGGAAGCAAGCCTTCGCGCTGCAGCGCAAGCAGTAGCCGCGCCCGATCCTGAGTGCGGCCGAGGGTTTGCTCCCGGCGCTGCTGCTCGGTCGGAAACAGATTGAACTGCTCGCGTAAAGCAAGGTCATGGCCAAGCCAAAAGCCGGCGAGCGTGGGCAGGTCATGCGTGGTAACCGCGACCAGGGCCTGCTCGGGATAGTGCTTGGGGGGAATAAACTCAGCGGATTCGTTGCGCTCGAAATACAGGATGCGGTAGGAGAAAACGCCGAGCGGGTCTAGTGTCGCGCGCAGGGTCTCCGGCAGGGTACCAAGATCCTCGCCAATGACGAGGCAGCGGTTGCGCTGACTCTCGAGTGCAAGGATCCCGAGCAGATCGTCTACCGGATAATGCACATAGGCGCCCTCGGCCG
>JAKDMQ010000007.1 GCA_030452265.1 Nitrococcus sp. | reverse complement strand
ATGGAATCGATTGCCGGGCGCTGGAGCGAGGATGCAAGGCAAGCGCCGCCCCTGCGCGCCGCCCCGATACGCCGACTCGCCATGGCCGTGCTGGTGGCGCTGGTTATTGGGGGGGGCATGTTGGTGCTGCGGCACTTGTCGCTGGCGCAATTGTTGCCGTTGCACTCGGTGGTGCTGGAGGGGGAGCTGATTCATGTCTCCGAGGCGCGGCTGCGCTCGGCCATCGGACCGTTGCTGCAGCGCGGCCTGCTCGGAGTAGACGTGACCGCCATACGGCTCGCGGTAGAGGCGCTGCCGTGGATAGATCACGCAACCGTGCATCGCCTGTGGCCGGATGCGCTGCGAATCAGCTTGGTGGAGCAAGTGGCGGTTGCACGCTGGGGCGAGGCGGCGCTGCTCAATTATCGCGGCGAGGTTTTTCGCCCAAGTGATCTACCAGAAGGACTGCCGCGGCTCGTTGGACCCAAGGGCAGTGAAAGTCGGATGCTGCGCCAGTTCCATCAGTTTCACACGCTGTTGCATGCAGTCGGCCTGAGCTTGACCGGCCTGGTGCTGGATGCGCGTCGGTCGTGGACCGCTGAGCTAGGCGATGGCTCCGTGGTCCGGATCGGCCGCGAGCATATCAAGGCGCGGATGCGGCAATTAGCGGCGGTCTGGCCGCGAATTGCCGCCGCTAGCCGGGGTCGAGCTCTGCTCGTCGCCGATCTGCGCTATCCCAATGGCCTGTCGATCCGCTGGCGCGGGTCCTCTGAAGGTGACTCTTCACGAGGAGCTGGGCAATGAACTGGAGCCTAGCGTGTCAACGGGCCGCATGCCCGAACGGGCTCACGGCGATACCCCAAAGCGCCTCCAGTGGATCGACGGCGAAGCAGCCTGACCGCTGGGCGGTCCGCAAGGATTGAGCACATGACGAAGAAACAGGAACGCAGCTTGCTCGTAGGGCTTGATATCGGAACCTCGAAAGTGGCCGCGATCGTGGGTGAAATCAAGCCCACCGGCGAGGTCGAGGTGGTCGGTATCGGCTCGCATCCCTCCCGTGGGCTGAAAAAAGGGGTCGTGGTCAATATCGAATCGACCGTGCAGTCGATCCAGCGCGCGGTGGAGGAAGCCGAGCTCATGGCCGGCTGCCAGATCCACTCGGTCTATGCGGGTATCGCCGGTAGCCACGTGCGCTCGCTGAACTCGCATGGGATCGTGGCAATCCGGGACAAAGAAGTGACCTCGGAGGACGTCGAGCGGGTGATCGATGCCGCGCGCGCGGTCGCCATACCGGCGGATCAAAAGATCATTCATATCCTGCCCCAGGAATTTCTGATTGATAGCCAAGAGGGCATCCGCGAGCCCATCGGGATGTCCGGGGTGCGGCTGGAGGCGAAGGTGCACATGGTTACCGGTGCCGTCAGCGCTGCGCAGAACATCATCAAATGTGTGCGCCGCTGCGGATTGGAAGCCGATGACGTCATCCTCCAGCAGCTTGCATCCAGCCAGTCGGTGCTCACGGACGACGAGAAGGAGCTCGGCGTGTGTCTGGTCGATATCGGCGGCGGGACCACTGATGTCGCGGTATTCACCGATGGAGCGATACGGCACACGGCCGTGATACCGATTGCCGGCGATCAGGTGACCAATGACATCGCCGTGGCGTTGCGCACGCCGACCCAGTACGCCGAGGAGATCAAAGTCCGCTATGCCTGCGCGCTCTCCCAGTTGGCGAGCGCGGAGGAGACGATCGAGGTGCCATCGGTTGCCGATCGGCCGCCGCGGCGGCTCTCCCGCCAGACCTTGGCGGAAGTCGTCGAGCCTCGTTACGAGGAGCTGATGAGCTTGGTGCAGGCGGAGCTGCGGCGCAGCGGCTTCGAGGATCTGATCGCCGCCGGGATCGTGCTTACCGGCGGCAGCGCCAAGATGGAAGGGGTTATCGACCTCGCCGAGGAGGTTTTTCACATGCCGGTGCGGTTGGGCATGCCCAAGCATGCGAGCGGTCTCAGCGATGTCGTGTGCAACCCCATTTACGCAACGGGTCTCGGTTTGATCCTGTTCGGCAGCAACAACCGTGACCGCAACCGCTCGGAGCTGAACGCGGCGCAAGGTAGCTTCGCCGCGCTTTGGCAGCGCATGAAAGGTTGGTTTCAGGGCAACTGCTGATTGCGGAGCAGTTGGTGGTAGGCAGTTAGAAAAATGGATAGTAATTGGAGGCGCGATCATGTTTGAGCTGATGGACTCCTACAGCCAAAGTGCTGTCATTAAGGTTATCGGCGTCGGGGGCGGTGGTGGAAACGCCGTGCAGCACATGGCGGCGGCCGACGTCGAGGGCGTCGATTTCATCTATGCCAATACCGATGCGCAGGCGCTGCAGAACACCTCGGCCAAGACGGCTCTGCAGCTCGGTTCCAGCATCACCAAGGGACTTGGGGCGGGAGCGAACCCGGTCGTTGGTCGCGAGGCCGCGGTGGAGGACCGCGATCGCATCACCGAGGTCCTCGAAGGTGCCGATATGGTATTCATCACCGCCGGGATGGGCGGCGGAACGGGCACCGGGGCCGCACCGGTGGTCGCTGAGATCGCCAAGAGCTTGGGCATCCTGACAGTGGCCGTGGTTACCAAGCCCTTCAGCTTCGAAGCGGGCAAGCGCATGCAGGTGGCTTCAGAGGGTATCAAGGAGCTCAGCCGTCATGTTGACTCGTTGATCACTATCCCCAATGAAAAGTTGCTTAGCGTGCTCGGTAAGGAGCTGACGCTGCTCAATGCCTTTAAGGCCGCCAATGATGTGCTGCTCGGTGCGGTCAAGGGCATTGCCGAGCTCATTACGCGCCCCGGCGTGATCAATGTCGACTTTGCCGATGTGCGCACCGTTATGTCGGAAATGGGAATGGCCGTCATGGGCTCGGGCGCGGCGTGCGGGCAAGGACGGGCGCGAGAGGCCGCCGAGCGGGCTATCGCCTGCCCGTTGCTGGAGGATGCCAATATCTCCGGCGCCCGGGGTATCCTGGTCAACGTCACGGCTGGGCTGGAGCTCTCCATAGGTGAGTTTGATGAGGTCGGCAATGCAGTCAAGGAGCTCGCCGCGGAGGATGCCACCGTGGTGGTGGGCACCGTTATCGATCCCGAGCTCGAGGACGAGCTCAGGGTCACGGTGGTGGCTACCGGGCTTGGCAATCCGGTGGAAGCGTTCGAGCCGCGTGTGCGTCCCGTTGCCCGCACGGCGAGCGGCGACATCGATTACAGTAAGCTCGACCGACCGACGGTCATCCGTAAGCAAGCGGTCAACGATCGCTATCCCGTGCGGGCTGAAGGTGATCTAGACTACTTGGATATCCCGGCGTTTTTGCGCCGGCAAGCGGACTGACTTTCGATGCTATCATTGCTAAGCGCTCGGCCTTACGGGAGCAATGGCCCGTACCCCGCACCACAGCGCCGAGTCGGCGGGGGCGGGTCGTTGCAATCCCGGATCTCGATGCGCCGCGTTGGATGTGCGGTCCGGCGCTCGGTGGATGCCTTGCCGCTATCGCGGGTGTTCGTTGATTCGAGAATGTTTATCAGGGACAGGACTCGCCCTGCCTGCTCGTCTCATCAGGCGATGAGCGTCACGGCAGGGCGGGAGCATGGACTACTAAGGAAGCAAGATGATACCGCAACGCACGCTCAAAAACTGTATTCGGGCAACCGGGGTTGGGTTACATACCGGCAAGATGGTGCGCTTGACAATGCGCCCCGCACCGTCCAACACAGGGATCGTATTTCGCCGGATTGACTTGGAAGAGTCGGTGGAAATCCGCGCCCACCCTGACAATGTGGGTGATACTTCGCTTTCGACCTGTCTCGTCCAGGACGGTGTGCGGGTATCTACGGTAGAGCATTTGCTCTCCGCCATGGCGGGTCTGGGCATAGACAATGCCTATATCGACTTGAGTGCCCCCGAGGTTCCGATTATGGACGGCAGCGCCGGGCCATTCGTATTTTTGATTCGCTCGGCGGGGATCCGAGAGCAGGCGGAAGGTAAGTCATTCATTCGGATCAAACGACCGCTGCGTGTGAGCGATGGCGATAAGTGGGTGGCGTTGGCACCCTACGAAGGCTTGAAGGTTTCGTTCACATTGGAGTTTGATCATCCGATGTTCAATTCCAGGCCGCAGCACGGCGAGTTAGTGTTCTCCACGACGTCGTTCATCAAGGAAGTTAGCCGGGCGCGCACCTTCGGCTTTATGCGCGATGTTGAGCAATTACAACAGAGCAAGCTCGCGCTCGGTGGCAGCCTGAATAACGCGATCGTGGTCGACCATCACCGTATCCTCAATGAGGATGGGTTGCGTTACGGCGATGAATTCGTCAAGCATAAGATCTTGGATGTCATCGGTGATCTCTACTTGCTCGGCCACAGCCTCATCGGCGCCTTCCAGGGCTATAAGTCCGGGCATGCGCTCAACAACAGGCTACTGCGTAAGCTGCTGTCGGAACAGGACGCTTGGGAGCGGATAACATTCGAGGATAGCGCCGAGTCTCCAATCGCATTCGAACAGCCGTTAGCCGTCGTCTGAGGTCATTAGGCCCTAGTCTCGGCTGCGGGAGGCGAGTCGCAGCAGCGCGTCGCGCAGTGGGCCGGCGTCCATGCATTCGGCCGTTTCGCGCAAGGTTGCCGCGGCGGCCGTGGACAGCCGCGCCGGCGGTTTCAATCGGCGCGTGCCGAGAGCGGGCTCGATGCGGATCTGAAACTGCCGCGGGCGCTGCCCAAGAATAGCTTCGGCGCTACGCAGCAAGCTCGTGCGCCGGTAACGTAGCTGCGTAGCCCAAAGCGGACTCTCGGTGACGAGGCATAAGTGCTCGACGTCGATTATTGCCAGTCGCCAATGCCCGGCCAGGCTTTGCGGCAACGCAGCCTGAAGCTGTCGTTGGTGGCGGGCGCTGATGCGGGTCTGGCGGGCGATATGAGATAGGGCCCCGCGATCTGCGCCGAGCCACCAGCGCAGATTCTGTGGACGCCCGCGACGGCGCCTGTTGTCATCAAAGGCAGTCATTCAGGACCAGCAGCGCAAGTTGAGCCAGTGTTACAATGTGCCAATCAGCGGATACGCAATAGTATATCGTTTTCCTGTCCAGGACGTGGGCGGGCCTGCCTTGGCTTGCGAGAAAATGGCCGCCGTCGCGGCGTCGTGGTGAACGTCAACAGGCCCTAAATCGGGTGGGTACCCTATGCTGAACGCCATCGCAAAGAAGGTATTCGGTAGCCGCAACGAGCGGGTCATCCGGAGAATGCGCAAGGCGGTTGCGCAGATCAATGCACTGGAAGAGGCTGTCCACGCGCTCTCCGACGCCGATCTGCGTGCTAAGACGGAGGAGTTTCGTAGTCGCTGCAGCAACGGTGAGAGCCTAGACGATTTACTCTCGGAAGCGTTTGCGGTAGTCCGCGAGGCGGCGCAACGCACGGTTGGGATGCGTCACTTCGACGTTCAGCTCATCGGCGGCATGGTTTTGCACGAGGGCATGATCGCCGAGATGAAAACCGGCGAAGGCAAAACCCTGGTCGCCACCTTGGCCGCCTACCTCAATGCGCTGTCTGGTGGCGGGGTGCATATCATTACCGTCAACGATTATCTAGCCCGCCGCGATTCCGAATGGATGGGCAGGATCTATCGGTTCCTGGGGCTGTCCGTCGGAGTGGTCGTGCCCGGCATGGAGGCTGAGGTCAAGCGTGAGGCTTACCTCTCGGATATCACCTACGGCACCAATAACGAGT
This sequence comes from Nitrococcus sp., assembly GCA_030452265.1. Taxonomy (GTDB): domain Bacteria; phylum Pseudomonadota; class Gammaproteobacteria; order Nitrococcales; family Nitrococcaceae; genus Nitrococcus. The sequence goes on along the minus strand of JAKDMQ010000007.1, from coordinate 31,621 downwards.
TCGGTTTCGATTATCTGCGCGACAATATGGCGCTGCGCATCGAGGAGCGCATGCAGCGCGGCCGGGGTTATGCAATCGTCGATGAGGTTGATTCCATTCTCATTGACGAGGCGCGCACGCCGCTGATCATCTCCGGACAGGCGGAGCAAAGCAGCGAGCTTTATCTGCGCATGAACACGCTGGTACCCAAGCTCAAACGCCAGCAGGAGCCGGACGGTCCCGGAGATTTTCACGTCGATGAGAAGGCGCGCCAGGCTTTCCTCACCGAGGACGGCCAGATACGAGCCGAAGAATTGCTCCGGCGAGCGGGCCTGTTGCGGCCCGAGGAAAGCCTCTACGATGCCCATAACATCGCGATGCTGCATCATCTAAACGCGGCCTTGCGGGCGCATGCGCTATTCCAGCGTGATGTCCACTATCTGGTGCGCGATGCGCAGATCGTCATCGTCGATGAGTTCACCGGCCGGGCGATGGCGGGGCGGCGCTGGTCGGAGGGCTTGCACCAGGCGATCGAAGCCAAGGAGGGGGTTCCGATCCAGGCCGAGAACCAGACGCTCGCCTCGATCACCTTTCAGAATTACTTCCGCATGTACAAAAAGCTCAGCGGCATGACCGGAACGGCGGATACCGAGGCCTATGAGTTCCAGCATATCTATGGCCTGGAGGTTGCGGTCATACCCACCAACCAACCGATGATCCGCGAGGATTCGCATGACTTGGTGTTTCTCACCCAGCAGGAGAAATACGCGGCCATCGTCGAGGACATCGAAGACTGTAATGGGCGAGGCCAGCCGGTGCTGGTCGGCACGACCTCCATCGAGAACTCCGAGTACATCTCCGCGCGGCTGCACAAGGCGGGCATTGCGCATGAGGTTCTCAATGCCAAGCAGCATGAGCGCGAGGCCGGAATCGTCGCCCAGGCCGGACGACCGGGCGCGGTGACGATCGCGACTAATATGGCTGGACGCGGTACCGACATTGTTCCGGGCGGCAACGTAGAGGCCGAGATCGCCGTGCTCGATGAGCCGGAGCCGGCGAGCGTACAGACGCTGCGCGAGGAATGGCAAGAGCGCCATGATCGCGTGATCGAGGCCGGTGGCGTGCACGTTATCGGCACCGAACGCCACGAGTCGCGGCGCATCGACAACCAGCTCCGCGGGCGCTGCGGCCGGCAGGGGGACCCCGGCTCAACCCGCTTTTATCTCTCGCTCGAGGACAACCTGCTGCGGATTTTTGCCTCCGAGCGTGTCTCGGGGCTGATGCAGCGCCTGGGCATGCGCGATGGAGAGGCCATCGAGAGCGGCATGGTTTCTCGGGTGATCGAGAACGCCCAGCGCAAGGTCGAGGGGCACAACTTCGATATTCGCAAGCATCTGCTCGAGTTCGACGATGTCGCCAATGATCAGCGCAAGGTGATCTACCAGCAGCGCGATGAGCTGCTCGATGCCGAGGAAATCTCGGAGACCATCAAGGCCATGCGCTTGGACGTGATCAACACGGTCATCGATGAGTATGTCCCGCCCAACAGCGTCGATGAGCAGTGGGATATACCCGGTCTGGAGCAGGCACTGCAGGCCGAGCTCAATATTCGCCTCCCGGTACAAGAGTGGCTCGACGAAGAGGAGTCTCTGCACGAGGAGACGCTGCGCGAGCGCATCCAGCAGGCGATCGAAGAGCAATACGAGATCAGGCAGGAGGAGATCGGCGCGGAGATCATGCGCCAGGTCGAGAAGAGCTTTCTACTGCAGGTGCTGGATTCGCATTGGAAGGACCATCTTGCGGCAATGGACTATTTGCGCCAGGGAATCGGCTTGCGCGGCATGGCACAACGTGATCCCAAGCAGGAGTTTAAACGCGAGGGATTTGCGATGTTTCAGGAGATGTTGGAGGGAATCAAGCGCGAGACGGTCAAGATCCTATGTCATGTGCAAGTGCGCAGCGAGGAGGCCGCGCGCGCGCTTGGGGAGCCGCCCGAGCCGCAAATTGAGATGCAGTTCCAGCACGCGTCGGCGGACAGCCTTGCCGATGCCGATGACACCGTTGCCGAGGCGGTTGAGGCCCCCGCCAAGCCCTATGTACGCACGCAGCGTAAGGTTGGGCGCAATCAAGCCTGCCCCTGTGATTCCGGGAAAAAGTATAAGCACTGCCATGGGCGCCTGGCGTGAGACGGATGGGCGATGGCGGTTGGTGAGCGTTCACGGGAGCGGCTAAGGCCCGTGCCAGGCGTGCGCCTTGGCACGGTGGCAGCGGGTATTCGCAAGCCGGATCGGCCCGATTTGGTGCTCTTCGAGCTGGCCGAGGGCACTCACTGCACTGCCGTACTGACTCGCAACCGCTTCCGCGCGGCGCCTGTTCTCGTTACCGAGCAACACCTATCGGCAAGCCGGCAGGCTCGCTATTGGCTCGTGAATACGGGTTGTGCCAATGCCGGCACCGGCTCACAGGGCCTGCGCGCCGCTTTGAGCTGCGCCCGCCGGGTCGCCGAGCAGGGCCATTGCGCCGTCTGCGAGGTCTTGGTGTTTTCTACCGGAGTGATCGGCGAGCCCTTGCCGGTCAATCGGATCGTCGAGGCGGTGCCGCACGCCTTCGCGGAGCTTGCGGATGATGCCTGGGAGGCCGCGGCGCGCGGTATCATGACCACCGATACCCGCCCCAAAGGGGCCTCGAGAGTGTTGAACATAGCGGGCCGGCCGGTGACCCTGACCGGTATCGCTAAGGGAGCGGGCATGATACGCCCTGATATGGCGACCATGCTGGCTTTCCTTGCGACCGATGCCGTGCTGGAGCCGGAGTGGGCGGCGCAAGCCCTGCGCGCCGCCGTCGATGCCTCCTTCCATCGCATCACGGTGGACGGCGATACCTCCACGAACGATGCCTGTGTGCTCGCGGCGACGGGTCGCTCCGGGGTCCGGATCGATGCCGCTGGGGACGGCGGCCGGGATTTCGTCGCGGCCTTGACGGAGGTTTGTCAATCGTTGGCGCGTGCCATCGTTTGTGACGGGGAGGGTGCTACGCGGCTCGTGAGCGTGGACGTGATCGAGGCGGCTGACGCGGCGGAAGCGGATAGAGTGGCATTTGCCATCGCCGAATCCCCCTTGGTCAAGACGGCTGTCTTTGCCGGTGATCCCAACTGGGGCCGCATCCTCGCGGCCGTAGGGCGTGCCGGCGTCGCGGATATGAACGTCGATCGTGTCCGAATCTATCTGGATGACCTTTGTGTCGCCGAAAACGGTGCCCGCGGCGAACACTATAAGGAGAGTGAAGCCGTGGCGCGCATGAGCGCAGAGGAGGTTAGGATTCGGGTAGCCTTAGGCCGGGGTGACGCCGCGACCCGCGTTTGGACCTGCGACCTGTCTTACGACTACATCAAAATCAACGCGGATTATCGGAGTTGAGTGACGGGTGGCGGGTGACGGGTGATGGCACGAGGCAGCGCATATCCCGCCATCGTCCACGTCGCGGTCGGCGTCATCACCGACCCGGCGGGCCGTGTTCTTATCACGCGGCGTCCCGATTACGTCCATCAGGGCAGCCGCTGGGAGTTTCCGGGCGGCAAGGTCGAGCCAGGTGAGGATATCCGCGCCGCACTCGCGCGCGAGCTGGTGGAGGAGCTGGCCATCCGGCCGACAGCGGCGCATCCGCTGATCCGCATCCCGTTCCGCTATCCCGAGAAATCCGTGCTGCTCGACGTCTGGCGGATTACGGCCTTCGACGGCGAGCCTCACGGCCGGGAAGGGCAGCCGCTGCGTTGGGTCGTGCCCGCGGAGCTTCCCAGCTATCGCTTCCCGCCCGCCAACCGCCCGATCATGGTCGCGGCCATGCTCCCGGACTGCTACGCGATTTCACCGGACATCGATGATCCCGATGCCTTCCTCAGCGCACTGGAGCGGACGCTGGTGGCTGGTGCGCGGCTGATTCAGCTAAGGGTGCGATGTCTTCCCGCGGTGCCCTTGCGGCGACTTGCCGAAGCCGCCATGGATCGTGTCCGCGCCGCTGGAGGCAAGCTGCTGATCAACGGAGATTGGGATCTCGCCCAAGCAGTCGATGCCGACGGCGTGCATCTGGCCGCCACGCAGCTCGCGGAGCTAGACAGCCGGCCGTTACCCCGGGACCGGCTGGTCGCAGCCTCCTGCCACAGCCCTGCCGAGCTGGCTCGCGCGGAGACGCTGGGGGTGGACTTCGCGGTGCTCTCGCCCGTGTGCGCCACTTCGAGCCATGTCGGGCGCAGGCCGCTGGGGTGGCTGAAATTTACAAATTGGATCAACGATGTGCCGATCCCGGTGTATGCCTTGGGTGGACTCGGACCGGGGGATCTGGAGCGAGCGTGGCGGGCTCGCGCCCAGGGCGTGGCCGCAATCAGAGGTTTTTGGCGTGACTGAGCAACGCATGAGCTATGCAATGCAGTTGCTGATGTTTGTAGAAGCGCTGCCAGCCCGGGCCGGCGCACGCTGACGGGACACGCCGTAAATACTTCCCTGTAGGCTCGACGGCGGCATCCTTGCCGCCGACGGTCCCGCCAGAGCGCGCCGACCCGCGCCTCGGTACGATTCGCTGGCCTCGACAGGGCAGACTGACAACAGCAGTCTAGGATTAGACGCGATCGGGCTCGTCGTTCGAATCACCCGGGGTATCAAGGGATTCGTCATCCCATGGCGCGCCGGGGATATGGTGGCTGCCGTCGAGCCAGGCGCCGAGGTCGATTAACTTGCAGCGCCGGGAGCAAAACGGTCGATAAGGATAGTGCTGCGACCATTCAAGCGTGCTCTCGCAGGTGGGGCAGCGAACGGTCACGGATTTCTCGGCCACGCGAGCGCTCCTGCCGGCCTTACACGACGCATCGCTCGAGTCGGAACTCCACGTCCGCCGATACTTGCCGCGGGTGATCCTCCAAGGACGTCTGCTCCAGAAAGCGGATGTTGCAGAAATGCCGATTGCCGCTGATCTCTGGGTAGCACTGGATACCCTGAGTTAGTATGACCCGCAGCATCTGGTAGGGCGTCGCGGGATCGAGGGTCGTCTGGAATGTGCCGCTGGATGCAACCTCCGGCGTGGCATCGGCGCTCTCGCGCAGCAGCCGAAGAATCAGTGCCGTTGCCTCGGCCGCCGCGTCAAAGCTCGCGAACCAACGCTCTAGATCCGCGCATCGATCCTCGGGAGGTAGGTGCAGCCATCGATGATAAACGGGGAGATCGAAGCTGCACGTCCCACCGGAGATGCTGCTGCGTTGGGCCACGGCCTTGAGGAAGTCGTTGTCTTTCATCTTGCTGCCGATGGCGTAGGGACCGGCGCGCAGACGCTCGCTCAGGTGCTCGCACTCGGACAATATTGCACGCAACCGACTCGGATCGACGGCAGGGGTTTCCTGAAGTGCTCGCAACGTATTCGACAAGCGCGTCAACTCCTTTTGCAGCTCGGAGCGCAGGTCACCCCGGCTGAGCAGATCCATGACCTCGATGAACGTGCTCAGCGCCAAGCGCGAATGCCATTGCGACTCACCGGCGATGCCAAAGCGGCCCTGACGGTATAGGAATTCGAGGCGCAACAAGGTGCGCACACGCTCGTTGAGCGGCTGCTCATAGGCGATGCTCGGCGTTGGCGGTGACACGATCCCCATTCTGTCTATGCAGCAAAATTTCGGTTGCTATTCTGGCCTAGTTTCAGGCCAGATCCAACCGGTGCGTATCCACCAAAAAGGGCGAGTCGGGCCCGTCCAAGCCGGCAAGACAGGTAGCTTGTGGCCGTTAGGCCACGAAACCTGCCGCTACTTTACTGCGCCGCGCAGTCGCCGGAACACCTGTTTTTCGCCGGCGGCGCAAGTCTCCAGCTCATCGGCGAGGGCAGCGTAGTCGAGTGGCATGCGGCCCTTGCACATCTTTGCGGCGTGCAAGGCGAACAGGCGCCATCCGTCGCCCACTTCGGTCAGCTCGTGGGCGATGTCCAGCAGCGCTGGTTTGCCTAGGATGTCCGCGGTTTCCTGAAGGAACGCCGCATACAGGAAACGAAAGCCGGCGCCTCCGGTACCGATTTCCTCCTGCATACGCACGATGTGGCCCAGCAGCAGCTTGTTGTGGCATTCATTGGCAGGGTCGAGGCGGCGGACCTTGCGGGCCACGCTGCGGATGCCACGTATGCCGACGAGCGGCAGCGGGGTGTGCAGCATCATGCGGGCAGTGAGGCGGATGGCCTTGCGGATGGCGCCTGGCCAGTCTGGTTGTGTGGGTACTGCAACCGGGTAGTAGAGCCGCCCTTGCGGCGCCAATACGCCGCGGGTAAAACGCGCCTTGCGTAGATCCTTCTCATCGCATTCCACGCGGATGTCGATCACGGGGTCGCTGATCAGGTAGTTGCTTCCGCGCTTGCCGTAAACTACCAGGTTGTGGGCGTTGAAGTGAAAGCGCATATCCGGCGGGAAGTAGGTCAGCCAGTAGACTGAGGTCTGGATGCCCACCAGGCGTCCAGCGGCGAGATGGTCGTCCAGGGCGCGCATGCCCGCATCCGGCTGCTTGAAGGTAGCCACGTGCATCGGAATCCGCAAGCGTCGGGAAACGCCCCGGATCAACCTCCCCGGCGGCATGCGATACGCGAACAGCGGCAACCCGCCGAACTTCACGAACGGCAGGTAGGCGAAAGTCAGGGCACCGGCGATGCCGAAGGCCATGGGCTCGGAGATGTCCAGTCCGGCGTGGCGCAGCAGCGCGGCGATGGCGCCGCTCTCGCAGTGTGCGCCCTGGCGGTGATCGTAGGGAATCTCGATGTCGGCCACGGGGTCAAGATTCGTCCGGCAGGCTGTCCAGTTGCGCCGGCGTTTTGCCTAACGCCTCGGCGTAGCGCCGGCGGATGCGATCGGGCAGTTTGAGAAAGGCGCCGCGGCGCAGGTGGCGGCGCACGCGCCAGCGTGGGTAGCCCGTGCCGTGGGCTAGGAGCTGCAAGTCCATGCGCGCGCGGTACATGTGGTACTCGAGCGGCGAGCCAGTTCCCGCGCAAGCGCGCGCGAACGCTTCGGCCGCCTGGCGCCGGAATTCCTCGATGGCCTGGTCCAGCGCGATCTCCTCGGCTTCCCAACCGTTGCTGAGAGCGGGGCTGAAGCGGCCATCATCATCCTCGGCGTAGAGCACCTTGCTGTGGCCCATAAAGGCCCTGGCGTGATCTTGGGGAACCGACTTGTGCTTCATGGCCCTGGTGTCACGGGGCGTGGTCCGGGCCGCACACGGTCAGGTGGATCCAGGCGGTGCTGAAGCGGGCGCTTTCCGGCACGTAGCAGAGCAGGCGCTGGCCCGGCTGCAATCTCCCGGAGTGAAACAGTTCTTCCAGCATGATGTAGATCGATGCGGCGCCGGTGTTGCCGCAAGTGTAGAGGTTGGTGAACCAGCGCTCGAAGGGGATGTCGAATCCGGCCTTCAGCATGTGCTGACGTACCGGCTCGCGGAAGTAGTGCGAGGAGTAGTGCGGCAGGAAGAAGTCGATATCGTCGGGGTCCATTTCTTTTAGCCGCGCAAGCTCCCGCAGGGGCCGTTCCACCGTGTAGTGCATAACGTGCTCGTTCAGTTGCGCCACGTCCTGCTGCACCGTGAATAGCGTATGCCGGGCCCACTCCCCGGGATCGTAGGTGAGCCAGCCCCTGAGCCTGCCGTCGTCGCGCTTTTCCGCACCGACGTACATGCAGGCGGGCTGCTCATTGGCATAGGAGCGCTCGGCAATCCAGTCCACGCGCAGCGATAGCCCCTCGTCGGCGGGTTTCGCTTCGATCAATGCGGCGCCGGCTCCGTCGGACAGCATCCAGCGGATGAAATCCTTCTGGAAGGCCAGCGCGCCATTTTTCGCAAGTGCGCCGACCTGGACATCGTTCGCCGGCTCGAAATGGCGCGCGTGCATCAGCATGGAAACAGCTTCCGAGCCGGTGCTCACGGCATGCCGGAACTCGCCGCCGGCCACCCCAAGCACGGCGTACTTCATAGCCGAGATGCTGGCGATACACACGCCCCCGGTGGTGACGGTCTCGCACGGCGGGATGCCCAACTCACCGTGCACCATGCTGGCGTGGCCGGGCACTAGCTGGTCCCCTAAGGTGGTACCGCAGGCCAGTAGGTCGGTGTCTTCCAACCGGAAGCGGCCATCCTGCAACTTGCGAACGGCTTCAGCCGTCAGTTGCGCGTTCGTGTGGGTAGGTTGCCCAGTCGCAGGGTCAATGACGTAGTAGCGCGTTTGGATGCCGTTGGAACGCAAGATGGTGTGCCTGGCGCGCGACGGCTGGCCGTTGACGGTGCCAAGCACCGCCTCCATCTCGTGGTTGGCGACGGGTGCGTTGGGCAAGACCGCCGCAAGCATGGTGATGTAGGCTTTGTTCGTCATGTCGGGGCGAGCTTATTCTCCGGATGGCCCGCTGTAGTAGGCAACCTGGGCCGCGATGCGCTTGCGCATCAAGGGCGTCGCCAGCGTCTTCAGCAATGCACTGACCGGCAGCACCGTGACAAGCAACAGGACTAGAAACACGATGTAGACCAGTATCACGGGTTGGCGCGCCCGCGCCCCGTGCGGGCCGAGTTTGCGCAGCAGCGCCCCCCAGACCAGGAAACCGCGCTGCGCGGTCTTTTCCGTGGCGATCAGGCGGGTGTTGACGTGCACTGCGGCAAGGCCCCGCAGCAAATTGCCGTCGAGCGCCCGGTCGTCGCGCAGTGCCTCCACCATGCGCTGGCCGAAACGGCGGCTGGCACGGATCTCCTCCTGGGCCACGCCGGCGCGTGGGGTCAAGCCGCCTAGGAGCGGCCCGCGTTTGCCGGTCAGCATCCACAGCGGCGTGGCCAGGAAGCTGCCGACGCTGCCGGCCTCGTCCACGAGCGCGATATGGCCAATCAGGCGTGCGCCTGCGGCCGCTAGCATTGTCTTGGTGCGCTCCTGGGCCATCAGCCACATGTCGCGGCAGGCCACCACGGTCACTACCGGAGTGTCTTTGAGCACGGCCTTGCCGGTTGGGTTTTTCAGGAAGGCCGTGGTGGGCAGGGATGGCGCCAGGAACCATACTTGATAAGCCAGTACCAGCAGGTCGAAGCGCTCTTCGGGGTCAAGCTCCAGCGGCTCCAAGTCTGTTGCATCCATATAGATGCACTCGGGGAAAGTGTCGAAAAACCGCAGGATCGGCCACGGAAAGGGCTGGGGCTCGCGGGAGCGCAGCACGACGTGGCGGCAGTCGATCCCGTCAGCTTGGGTAAGCGGCCCGGTCAGATGCTGCACTACCTCACTGAGCTGTCCGCTCGGCGAGGCGTAGTGCACCACCAGCACCTTGCGTTTGTCCATCCCCATGCGCCCTTTTCCGGTTCCCGTGACGTTGTCTCGATGCGCTATGGTAACATTTCCGGCAGCAAGCTATCGGACGAACCGCGTTTATGCAGGTGACGCTGATGAATGTGCCATTTTTGCCCGCCGGATATCGTTTGCGCGGACGTGATGCCGGGCAATCAGTGCCCATCGCTGTCGGCGATATAGCGCAGGGCTAGGCGCGGCGGATCGGGCGGATGTCGATCCGCTTGATCGGAAGGCGTGGGAGACTGCGCGGTATTGGCTGCGGGCTGCCATGGGGGTGGCCCAATACCTGGGCCTATCGTTACGTATCCAAATCGTTATGGCCGACGGTGATAGGAGCCAGAGGCTAGAATGATATATTTTTCATCCCTGTTTCACCAATGAAACCGTGGCACAAGAAAGAGGAAGGGAGTAAAGGCTGTCATGCAGGCAATGGAATCTTGCGATGTGCTCGTAGTGGGCGGCGGCCCTGGGGGGTCAACCGTATCCGCGTTTCTCGCCATGCAAGGCTGGGACGTGGTCATGGTGGACAAGGCGCATCATCCGCGCTTTCACATCGGCGAGTCCATGTTGCCCAAGTTCCTTCCCATCGTGGAGAAGCTGGGTCTGCTGGAGGAGGTCGACAAGCTTGGTATTCCCAAACCCGGCGCGGATTTCAACTCCGCAACCGGCACGCCCAAACGCCACGATTTCTTCTTCAGGAATGCCATGGACAAGTCGTTGCCGCACGCTTACGAGGTGCGCCGCAGCGCATTTGACCAATTGCTGTTCGAGAACAGCAAGAAGAAGGGGACACGCGGTTTCGAGGGGGTCAAAGTTACCCGGGTCGAGTTTGCCAGTGAGACCGGCGCCAAGACCCGTGTACACACCAGGAGCAAGGAGCGTGGCAAGCAGGTCTGGGAATGTCGCTACTTTGTCGATGCCACAGGCCGCGATACCTTTCTGGCCAACGAGTACAAGTTTAAGCGCAAAAACCCAAAGCACCAGACCGCCGCCATTTACGCGCACTTCGAGAACGTGGCGCGCCGCCCCGGCGATAACGCCGGCAACATCAGCGCCTACTGGTTCGAGCACGGCTGGATGTGGATGATTCCGCTGAAGGACGGCCCCATGAGCATGGGCGCGGTGTGCGACCCGGAGTATCTGAAATCACGCAGCGTCAGCCCGCGGGAATTCTTGTTTCAGACTCTGGAGATGGCGCCGCCGGAAATGCGTTCGCGCATCAAGGATGCAAAGCTGATTAACGAGGTGCGCGCCACCGGCAACTACTCCTACCAGTGCACGCGGATGTACGGCGACGGCTGGCTCATGGTGGGCGATGCCTATGCCTTTATCGACCCCATCTTCTCCTCCGGGGTGCTCATGGCCATGACCAACGGCATGCACGCGAGCGAGATCATCAGCGCCATTCTCAAAAACCAGCCGGGCACCGACGCCATGCTGCGCAAGTACCAGAAAATGGTGCATAAGGGCATTACCACGTTTTCCTGGTTTATCGAGCGCTTCAATACACCGGGAATGCAGCGCCTGTTCCTGCAACCCGGCAATCCGCTGCGCATCGAAGAGGCCGTCACCTCGGTGCTGGCCGGTGACGTCTACGGCAACCCGAAGGTGGAATGGCGCCTGCAGCTATTCAAACTGCTGTACTACTTCCACAGCGTGATGGACTTCCGCAATGCTTGGCGCGCTTTCCGCCGGCGCGTGCGCACCCGTGGCATCAACTTCACCGGTGGCACCACCGAACAAGACGTCGCATGACTAGATACTGTGCATGAACGCAAATCCGCGGCCGCGAGCAGCGCTGCCTTTTGGCATCTGCTACCGCGCGCCCTGCGCGCTGGCTGATGACGTGCTGGCCGTGGTGCGTTTCGCGGATGCCGCTTCCGCGACGGGTGATGCGGGTGACATTACCATTGGCCTGGCGCCGTTGTCGGGTGATGAGGGCGACGCTCCGGCGGCGGAAATCTGGACCAGCCCGTGGCCGGTCACACGCGGGGAGCGCAAAGGGATTGCCTATGCCCATAACGGCGAAGTGCTCTTCGGGCAGCTTTTGCTGCGCGAGCAGGACTACCCGGCACTGGATGTCGCCGCCCGCGACGGCTATCGCCGTATTCTCGCCTTTCTGCGCCGCTGCGGGTATCCCCATGCCCTGCGTATGTGGAACTTCTTTCCCGGCATTAACGAGGGTGACGAAGACACCGAGCGTTATAAGCAGTTCTCCGCGGGCCGGGCCGGTACCTACGAACAACACGCCGATTTCGAGCGCGCCCTGCCCGCGGCCAGCGCCATTGGCAGTTACCGGCCCGGGCTGCTAGTGTACTTTATCGCGGCCCGCACACCCGGAGCTCAGATCGAGAACCGGCGCCAAGTATCGGCTTTCCGCTACCCCCGCCAGTATGGTCCCAAGAGTCCGTCGTTCTCGCGCGCCAAGCTCAAGGATTGGGGTGAAGGCGTCCATCTGTATCTCTCCGGTACCGCCAGCGTGGTGGGGCATGAAAGCCTGCACCGGCATAACCTAAACGAGCAGGTGGCTGAGATCGGGCGCAATGTTCGGACGCTGATTGACGAAGCCGCTACCCGGGATACTCGCTTGCGTCATTGCAGCGCGCGCGATCTGGATTTGCTGCGGGTTTACCTGCGTCCGCTACTGAATACGACCGGTGTCCACGATGCCATAACGCGTGAGTTCGGTGACGTGCCCAGGTTGTATTTGGCCGGTGATATCTGCCGTCAGGAACTGTTGGTTGAGGTAGAAGGCCTGCTTACCCATAGCGGCTGATTGCGTACTTCCTTATAGGCTACTGCCGGCGCGGCGAGTAATGCGCCTGACTGCATAGCGTCGCGACAGCGCCGCCACTACGAGCTACGTTCTGCAGCAGCCTCATAAACCTGCACGGGATGCCTATGAAGCGCCGGCATCTGTTTGAATTCAACGAGGCCGTCTGGATGCCATCTAGCCTTAGAGCACTGGTTACGGATTATCTGCGTACGCTAATCGATTTGATCGAGCCATTTTCCCCGCAATTACCCCTCATTGCGCAAGCGCTGCGGCGTGCCGGCGAAGCGGCCGGCGTGGTCGACTTGTGCTCGGGTGGCGGCGGGCCGTGGCGACATCTCAGCCCGCAACTCAATCGACTGGCCGGGCGGGTGGTGCCCGTGTTGCTTACCGATAAATATCCCGGCCAAGCGGCTAGCGCGCTGCGAGGCGCGTCGTCCGCCGTCGTGTGGTGTTTGACGCCCGTGGATGCGACCGCGGTTCCCGGATCTCTGCAAGGCATGCGCACTCTGTTTGACGGGTTCCACCACTTTACACCTACGGTGGCCACCGGCATATTGCGCAACGCCGTGGACGACGGCGCGCCAATCGTCGTAATGGAGTTGTTGCGGCGCAGCTATGCGGATCTGTTGGCGGTGCTTTTCACACCGGTGTTGGTATGGGGCTTAACCCCGTGGATTCGCCCGTTTTCGTGGACGCGGCTCGCGTTGACCTACGTGTTGCCGGTGGCGCCGCTCATCATCTTCTGGGACACTCTTGTATCCGTGTTGCGTTGCTATACGCCAACGGAGTTACGGCGTATGGGGCAGGTGGCAGCCGGCAACCGGTATGTTTGGTTTGCTGACACCTATCGTTACCGGGGCGCGCCGGTAACCTTTCTGATCGGCTACCCGCGGGACAGCGCTGGTGCCGGTGGTGCCGCGGGATGATTCAAATCGAAGGCGTACGGGCTCGCTATAGCCGTTCCGGTCCCTGGGTACTCGATGGGCTGGATCTACAGGTGCCCAGCGGCAGCCTGCTCGGGTTGCTTGGCCCCAACGGCGCGGGCAAAACGACCCTGGTGCATATCCTGCTGGGACTTTTCCCCCCGCAATCCGGCCGCGTGGTTATCGATGGCCTAGCGATCCCGCGACAACGGCGCGGACTTGCCGGTCGAGTAGGTCTGGCGCCGCAAACTCTGGCCTTTTATCCGGGCCTGACCGTGCGGGAGAACCTGGAGTTTTTTGACCGGATGCGGTCGGCCGATCGCCGCGGCCGCGGCGCGCGGATCGAGTCAGCATTGCAGCGCACCGACCTTGCCGGGCAGTCGAGCAAGCGCGCGGCCCGGTTGTCCGGCGGGCTGAAACAACGTCTGAATCTGGCGATCGCCCTGCTCGGCGAGCCGCCGTTACTGCTGCTGGACGAGCCTACGGTTGGCGTGGATACGCAGTCGCGCCAGTTCATATTGGAGGCTTTGCGTGATCTGAACGACAATGGTGCAACGATCGTCTATACCACGCATTACATGGACGAGGTGCAGCGCCTGTGCGACCGCGTCGCGATCATGGACGGTGGACGGATCCTGGTTTGCGACGCATTACCGGCGTTGTTACGTGAAGCGCGGGATTTGGAAGCGCTTTTTCTGCGGCTAACCGGCTCGGCTTTGCGCCACTAGACCGTGTTGTACGCTCTTGCCGTCAAGGAACTGAGACTGCTGTCGCGCGACATACACGGATTGGCCGTGTTGTTTCTGATGCCGACCGTTTTCATTCTGATTATGTCGTTGGCGATGCAGAATGCTTTCGGCGGTGGTCGCCCGTTACTGACGGTGATGGTGGCAGTCGACGAGGCCGGCCCGCTGGGTGGCCGTGTCATCGAACAGTTGCGTCAGAACGAGGCGATCCGCGTTGTTTCCGCCAGTGCCTCACACGACTTCGAGCTTTTTTTGCCGCACGGTTTCAGCAAGCGACTACTCGGGTCTCCCGATGACCCTGACCAGCCGTTGCTGAGTTGGTCCGCCGATCCAACGGTTCTGCCGCAGGCTCGCCTTGCCTTCCGCAATGCAGTTATTGCCGCGCTGATGCGCGTCCAAGGCAATGCCCTTATCAGCTCCATCATGCCGCGCCTGGGAGCCAACGGCGCGCGCCTGCGCGAGGTGACGAATCCGGAGCTCTGGCACATCGACGTGCGGCTCGGGACGGGTGCGCCACTGCCCAGCGCGGTACAGCAAAGTGTGCCGGGATGGTTGGTGTTTGCGATGTTTTTTGTCGTGGTGCCGTTGTCCGGCGTCATCGTTACGGAACGCGAGCAGGGTACGGATTTACGCCTGCGTGCGTTGCAACTTCCGGCCTGGCAGTTGTTGTTCTCGCGCCTGCCGCCTTATTTCCTGCTCAATATGCTGCAATTGGCGGCGGCGCTGGCCGTGGGTGTATGGCTGGTACCACTGACTGGCGGCGAGGCCCTGACTCTCGGCGCACAGCCGGCGGGGCTTCTGGTTGTGGCGAGCGCTACCAGCCTGGCGGCGATCGGTTTGGCTCTGTTGGTCGCTACCGTGGCAAAAACGAGTGTACAGGCGTTCGCCTTGGGCGCGACCCTCAATTTGGTGTTCGCCGCGCTGGGCGGCATCATGGTGCCCAAAATGATAATGCCGGAGGGCATGCAGAACGCAGCGGCCCTATCGCCGATGTCTTGGGCGCTGGAGGGCTTTTGGGATATTCTCCTGCGGGGCGGGTCGCCGGTTGACGCCTTGCCGAATTGCGCTGCGCTGAGCGCGTTCGGACTGGCGTGTATGGCTGTTGCGGCAGTGCTGTACCACCTGGAACAGAGCTATTAGATGGCCGCTGAGAGAAAGGATATTTAGGCGCCGCCCTGGACTCCGATAGATGCCAATGAACACAGCACATAACAGGGAGCTCAATCTCGAGCTGAAACAACTGATAGTCGAGGTAACTGACAAGGACATCAAGCCGGAGCAGATCGGGGACGAAGAGCCGTTGTTCGGGCGGCGATCCACGCTTGGACTGGATTCACTGGATGGCCTGCAGATATCGATGGCAATTCAGTCCAGATACGGTGTTGTGATTACCGACCCTAAGCAGCTACGGCGCTTGCTTGCCTCGGTTAATACCCTGGCGGAATATCTGCAAGAAGCACGGCAGAGCCCATGAGCCCCGTCTACCTGGCCAGTGGTGGCGTTGTCTGCCACACGGGCCGCGGGCTGACGGCATTGAGCCAGGGGTTGCTTAAGCCCGCCATCCGCCCCTGTCATCGCTCGATCGAAGAATTAACTCCGGCGATTGCGGTACCGTATCTGCCGGCGGTATTTCCCGGTTGCGCCAATCGCGTGGTGGCCCTGGCCGAAGCCGCCGTCATGGATGCATTGACGGCATTCCCTCCGGCCCGGCGTCAGGATATGGCGCTATTCATTGCCAGTTCCACGGCCGATTTGATTGGCCGCGAACAAAGCTATGCCGCGGCAGTCGCGCGCGGCGAGCCGGCGTTGGCCTGGGCCAAACCCAGTACGGGCCTGTTGGCGGCGTCGATCGCAAGACAATTCGAGATCATGGGCGGCCAGTACACGATCAACACGGCGTGCTCCTCCGGTGTGCATGCCCTGATGTACGCGGCCGCCGCCATCCGGCGCGGTGATTGCGCACGGGCTCTCGTCATCGGCTTGGAATGCCCGGGCCGGGTTACGTTTGCCGGCTTCCACTCGTTGTTGCTGTTTACCCAAAGCCATTGCCGTCCGTTCGACCGCAATCGCGATGGCCTCATTCTCGGTGAGGCTGCTGCCGCCATCGTCTTGGATGCGGCGCCGGAAGGCCCCGACTTCACGGGCATGCGGTTGCTGAGCGCGGCTACCGCCTGTGATACGAGCAGGATTACCCAGATTCATCCCGACGCGGCGCGTACGCTCATGCGCGGCGCTTTGCGCAACGCCGGGATCGATCGGGTTGATGCGGTCAAGGCCCATGGTACCGGCACGCCCGACAATGACCGGGCCGAGGCCGTCGCTATCGCGGCGTGTGTGGATGTAGGCCGGGTACCGGTCACCTCGTTGAAATCGGTGCTGGGGCACACGCTTGGCGCCTGCGGCATATTGGAAACGCTCGCCATGGCAACCTGCTGGCGCGAAGGCTGGCTGCCGTCCACCGCCGGCTTCCGGGAGCCCGATACGGCTTTGGGCCTGATCCCCGTAACCCAGGCGCAAGCTTTGCCACCGGGTTACATGTTGCTTAACTACTTTGGATTCGGTGGCAATAATGGCGTTCTGGTTATGGAGTATGCGCCGTGAAGACGTGGCGAATTTGCGCACATGGGGCCTTCGAGGCTGCCGCGCAGGAAGCGCCCGATTCACTCGCGGAGCCGTTGCGAGCCTGTCTGGAAAGACCGCCACGGCGCATCAATCGCTACATCCGGCTGGCACTGATCGGGGCGCAGCGTTGCGTGGCGCGGCTCGACCGGCCGTTGCCCGCCACCACACCGTTGTACCTGGCGAGCGAACAGGGCAGTGCCGCGGAAGCGGTCCGCCTGATGGATGAAATCGTGCTGCGCGGCCGCTCACCCATGCCGATGTCGTTCATTAATGTGTCCAGCAACATGGTGGGCTACTACCTTGCTGCCAGTCTGGGTCTGAGCGGTCGCAATATGAACGTCGCTCGCAGCCAGGGTGCTTTTGGGGCCATGCTGGAATTGGCTTCTCTGGAGGCGGAACCGGATTCGCTGCCCGAACCCCTGATGCTATTGGGCGCGGTGGCCGAATGTGTGTGGCCGCTCGCCGAGCACCGCAAGCGCTGCGAATTGCCGGACGCTACGCCGCTGGTGGAGGCGAGCTACTGGCTGGCGGTGGACGACAAGCTCGACGACAGTGTTGCGCGGCTTGCCTACGCGCGAACCCGGGATGAGATCGAGGCGCAGGCCTGGCTTGCCGCCGGCGAGCGATGGGCAATCGACCCGCACCTGTCGGGTGATCAACAGCAGGTGCTGGGCGCGGATCTGGAGCGATGCCGGGAGTGGCGCGCCCCTTTCTGTCACCGCGGCCATCCGGACGCAGTCGTGCATGCTTTGATTGCTGCGTTGGGAGCCGACCCGGTTCCACGCCTGCATGTGGTGGCGGGAGATCCGTTCCGCGGGTATCAGCTCATGGGTGTTTGGTAACGAGACGACAACAGATAAGCCGGGGAACTACGGGTGTGCCAACTTGCGCGCTACTCTACCCTTTGCCCGAATGACAATTGGTGCCGTGCTGGCTAATCGCACGCCGACGTAAGCCAGGGTGAGAGGCTGCCCTATTTTCAGCTTCTCAGTCGCTCCAGCGGCGGAAGATTAGGCTGGTGTTGATGCCGCCGAAAGCGAAGTTGTTGCTCATGAAGTACTCGATGTCCAGCTCGCGCCCGTCGCCGGTGATGTAGTCCAGTTGCGCGCAGGCGGGATCGAGGTGCTCCAGGTTGAGCGTCGGTGCGAACCACTGCTCACGCATCATCTCGATGGCCAGCCAGGCTTCGAGCGATCCACAGGCGCCCAGGGAATGGCCGAAGTAGCTTTTCAACGAGCTAATCGGCATATGGCTGCCAAAGACGTCGTTCGTGGCGGTGGCTTCGGCCTCGTCGCCTCGCTCGGTGGCTGTGCCGTGGGCGCTGACATAGCCGATGGCATCCGGATGGAGCGCGGCGTCCTCCAGGGCTAGGCGCATAACGGCGGCCATGCTTTGCATCTGCGGTTGGGTGATGTGGGCGCCGTCGGTGTTGGTGCCGAAGCCGACAACTTCCGCGTGAATGGTTGCCCCGCGCGCCCGGGCGTGTTCCAAGTCCTCCAGGATCAGGGTGGCCGCGCCTTCGCCCACCACCAGTCCGTCGCGGTCACGGTCGAACGGACGCGGGGTAGTTTCCGGTGCGCCGTTGCGGGTGCTGGTGGCGAACAAACGATCGAAGGCGCCGGTGGTGCCGATCGAAAGCTCTTCGCCGCCACCGGCCACCATCACGGTCTGTTTGCCGGCCTGGATGGCCTCGTAGGCGAAGCCGATGGCCTGGCTGCCCGAGGTGCAGGCGCTGGTCGAAGGGATGGTGCGCCCGGTGATACCGAAGAACACGCTGATGTTGACGGCGCCGGTATGGCTCATCATGCGCACATAGCTGCTGGAGTTGATGCTGAGCAGGCTGCGCCGCGCACCCAGTAAGCCGAAGGCCACCACGTCCCTGGCGCTGCCGGCACAGGCGCCGTAGGCGATGCCGGTGCGGCCGTTCGTGAGGACGGGATCATCCAGGAGGCCCGCGTCGTTGAGCGCCAACTCGGTGGCGCGCGTTGACATCAGTGCCACCGGGCCCATGCTGCGGGTGCGTTTGCGGTTATAGTGCGCGGGAAGCTCGTAGTCCGCCACCGGCGCGGCCAGGCGCGTGTTCATTGCCGTGACGTCAGCCCAATGAGGCATGCGACGCACCCCGGAACGGCGTGCGCGCAAGCGCTCGGCGATGCTGGCCCAGTCGTGTCCGAGAGCCGTCAGCCCGCCCATACCGGTGACGACGACGCGGTGCGCCATGGAGCGTTTCCTGTGTCGCGGGTGCCCGTATCGAACAGGTCGGGCTGGTGCATATCAGGGGGTGGGCGCTGGTTTATTGGAAATCAAATCCCGAATCACGCGCTCGACATCGCCTACGGTGCGCACCTTTTTGAAGTCTTCCGGGCTGACTTTGCAGCCGGTCAGTTCCTGCAGTTTGATGATCATGTCCACCGCGTCAATGCTGTCGAGGTCAAGATCTTCGTTGAGACGGGCGTCGGGCGTGATGGCCGCGGGATCCAGTTCGAACTGCTCAACTAGGGTGTCCTTGAGGGTCTGGAAAATGTCCTGTGTGGTCATCGCTTCTGGCTTGGTGATGGTGAGGCGCTCGCCCAGGCTCGATGATCGCCAAGCCTATAAGGCATTGGGCGGGCGGTCAATCGGGCGCAGAATAAATTAATCCTCGGGTGCGCCCGCTCAAAGTACAATCGGCTCGAAATCCACCACTGGATCGACGTCGACGGAGTAGTCGACGTCGTCGCGCGCGAAGCCGTATAGGTTGAGGAAAGTGCGCTTGTAGCCCGCATAGTCGGTTAGCTTGGCGAGGTTGTCGTTGTCGATGCGAGGCCAGATGGCGCGGCACGCGGCCTGCACCTCGTCGCTCAGCTCGCGTTCGTCCAGGCGCACGCGGCCGGCTTCGTCGACCGGCGGCGCGGGCTCGCGTTCAGGATGGAGAAAATCGCGGAACAGCCGATTCTGCTGGTCGATGGCGCCTTCCTCCAAGCCCCTCTCGCACAGCACCCGGCGCACCACCGACAGGTACAGCGGAATCACCGGGATGGCTGCGCTGGCCTGTGTAACGATGGATTTTAGCACCGCCACGCGCGCGAAATCATCTCGCCCGCAACGCCGGCTCAGGTTCCTTGCGGTCTGCTCCAAGTGAGCCTTGGCGCGACCGATGGTGCCATGACGGTAGATCGGCGAGGTGAGCTCGGGCCCCAGGTAGCTGAAAGCCAGCGTGCGGGCGGCGTCGGCTAGAAGGCCAGCGCCGGCCAACGCCTCGATCCACAGTTGCCAGTCCTCGCCGCCCATCACGCGCACGGTGTCATCGATCTCCTGCCGGTTGGCCGGTTCCACCGAAACCTGTTCTAGCCGGTCCGTGTCGGTGTCGATAGTAGTGCCGTGAAAGGCCTTACCGATAGGCTTCAGCACCGTGTGCAAGGTCTCGCCGGTCGCTGGCAGGGTGCGCATGGGTGCCGCCAGTGAGTGGATCACCAGGTCGACCGATCCGCCCAGTTGGTTGCGGATCAGCTCCATGGCCCGCTCGCGCGTAGCGTCGGCAAATGCATCGGCGTTCAGAGAGAAGCTGGTGAGGCCCGCTTCATCGGCCATGCGCTGGAAGGCCGCGGCGTGGTACCAGCCGGCGCTGGCGGTCTTGCGTTTTTTTGCCGGTTTCTCCTTGAACACGCCCAGCGTGGCGGCGCCGAAGCCGAAGGCCGCCGTAATGCGTGCGGCCAGCCCGTAGCCGCTGGAAGCGCCCACCACCAGTACGCGAGTCGGCCCGTCGTTGCGAGTTCCGAGCCGGCGCGTGGCCGCGATGGCGGCGCGCACGTTTGCGGCGCAGCCGGCTGGATGTGCCGTGGTACAGAGGAAACCCCAGATGCGTGGCTCGATGATCATGCGACTGTGGTGATGGTCACAAAGTCCGTCATTCTAGCGTAACAGCATCGGCTGCCCCGTTGCGGTAGTGCAAAATCCCGTGCCATGATCGCGCCGGTGAGCACGCAAACTCCACCCTCCTGGCAGGAGCAGCTGTGGCAGAGATTGCATCACCACTGGTTGCTGAAGACCATCGGCATCACTACCAGCATCAGCGCGTTCATGGTGCTGTACATTGCGTTGCAGAAATACCCGCAGTACCCGGTTACGGTGATGCCGCGCACGGCTCTGGACGCTATGGTGCCCTTTGTCCCGTGGGCCTGGCTACCCTATGTCAGCCTGTGGCTTTACATCGGCTTTGCTCCGGGGCTGTTGTACCTGCGCGGTGAGATGCCGCGCTACGTGGCCGCGACGCTGTTGCTGGCGGCCAGCGGCAGTGCCATCTTTTTTTTCCTGCCCACCGATGTGCCGGCCGCGCCCATCGATTGGTCACCATGGCCCGTGTTGGTTTTCCTCAATGCGGCGGATGCCGGTGGCAATGCGTGTCCATCGCTGCATGTGGGCTTTTCGCTGTTGACCGTTATCTGGATAGCGTGGCTCTTGCGGAGGGTGAGTGCGCCCGGCTGGGTTCGTGGAGTCAACATCGGCTGGTGCGCGCTGATTGTCTGGTCCACGCTGGCCATTCGCCAGCATGTGGCGCTGGACGTGCTGGCCGGGGCGAGCCTGGGCGCCGTCATGGCGTTGCTACCGCTTACTGTGTGGCCACGCCGGCACTCGGTGCGGCGCATTGACCGGGTCGCGGCGTGCCGGGATCATTGAGTACCATGGCAGGTGCGTATTAATGGAAATCCGGCAAGCCATGAACGGGCGACAACTACCAGCCAACGCAGCCATCACGCCGGAGCATCGGTGGGCGCTCACTTTGCGCGTGGGTCGCTGGTGGCGCGGGTTCGGGACCGGCCTGTGTTTTGTGGTGTACGCTTGCGTGGGCTGGCTCGCCGGCGTGACTCTGCTGCCGTTGGTGTCGCTGTGCTCCGGCTCCGGCGAGCAACGCCAACAACGCGTGCGCCGGTTGGTGAGCTGGTCCTTCCGCGCGCTGCTCGCAACCATCGCCGGCCTGCGTCTGGGCCATGTGGAGGTCCAGGGGCGCCAATGGTTGCGGCAGGCCGAGGGTAAGCTGCTGGTGGCTAACCACCCAATGTACCTGGACGTGGTCGCGCTTGTGGGTTTGTTGCCGCTGGCCGATTGCGTGGTCAAGCAGGCGATGTGGCGCAACCGCCTCTACCGGCGTTTCGTCAAGGTTCTCGGCTACATCGGCAACGCCGATTCGGTGGGTCTGCTGCACGACTGCGTGGATTCGCTGCGTAGCGGGCGCACGTTGATTCTGTTCCCGGAAGGCACCCGGTCCACCCCGGGCGAACCGCTGCATTTCGAGCGTGGTGCCGCCCAGGTCGCGGTACGCAGTGGCTGCGACATCCTGCCGGTGGTGATCCGGTGCCGTCCGTTGGTACTTGGAAAGCACCAGGCCTGGCACGAGGTGTCGGATCGGCCGTGGGTGCTCGAGCTCAATATCTGCCCGCCGTGTTCGCCGGCCGAGCTTGGCGTGACCGTGGACATGCCACGCGCGGTGGCGGCACGGCGCGTCAACCGGGCGCTGCAGGCCTTGTTCGTGCAGCAATTGGGCTCCGGCGACGCCGTGCCCGGCTGCACGGGCGATGGCGGAGTGACGGGGCGCGCGCAGGAGGCGACATGAACGACTTGCCCGAAACCACCGCGCGGCGCCTTGGACCGGGCAGCCTAGAGTTGGATTTTACCCTGGCGCCGGACTGTCCCTGGCTGGAAGGCCATTTCCCCGGGCGGCCAATCCTGCCGGGTGTGGTCCAGGTCGGGTGGGCTGCTGCGTACGCCAGTCAACTGGCAGCCCGCGATGAGCCGCCGATGCAACTGCAGCGCATCAAGTTCAAGCGTCCCATTCTGCCCAGCGCGCGTCTGACGCTGGCATTGACCGCCAGGGACGACCGGGTGCACTTCGAGTATCGAATGTGGCATGAGGGCGTGCAGGTCAGCGCCTCCAGCGGCATCCTGGGCTGGGGGGTGGCGCAATGAGCTTCAATCCTTGTGCGGTGATCCCCGTCTACAATCACCGTGACTTCTTGCCGCGGCTGGTGGCGGCGCTGCGCGAGCACGGCTTGCCGGTCATCCTCGTCGACGACGGCAGCGACGAGGCTACGCGGCGGGTGCTCGACCAGCAGGCGGCGCTTGAGGGCGTCACTTGCCGGCATTTGCCGGGCAACCGCGGCAAGGGCGCGGCGGTGATGATCGGCATCGCCGAGGCCGCGGCACAGGGTTTCACGCACGCGTTGCAGGTCGATGCCGACGGCCAGCACGACTTGGACGACGTGCCTGCATTGCTGAGCCAGGCGCGGGCCCACCCGGAGCATCTCGTTTCGGGCTGTCCGTGCTATGACGAGAGCGTGCCTGCGGTGCGCTTTTACGGGCGCTACCTGACTCACGCGCTGATCTGGCTGGATACGCTGTCGCTGTCGCTGCGCGACAGCATGTGCGGTTACCGCGTCTACCCGGTGGCGCCGAGCTTGGCGCAGGCTCAGAGCGTGCGCATTGGGGCGCGCATGGACTTTGACACCGACATTATGACCCGCCTGTACTGGGCCGGTACCGAGAGCCTGTTCGTGCCCACGCGGGTACGCTACCCGGCCGACGGTGTCTCGTACTTCCGCATGGGTGCCGACAACGCGCGCATGGTATGGCTGCACCTGCGCCTGTTCGCCGGCATGTGGCCGCGCCTGCCGCTCCTGCTGCGGCGCTCGCTGGCGCGGCGCGAGCTGCGCATGGACGATGCTGAGGCCTGATATGTGCTCGGATACCACCACAGCCTGCCGCCCTGCACCGCGCCGGTCGCTGGCCGAGCGGTCCTTGCTGACAGCGGACATCGAGCTGCAGATTCCGTTCCAGGACGTAGACGCAGCGCAGATTGTTTGGCACGGCAATTACTTTCGCTACTTTGAAGCGGCACGTGCCGCCTTGCTGCGCAAGGTTGGCTACGACTACCCCGAGATGCGCGACTCGGGCTTCGCCTGGCCGCTCGTTGATGCGCGCGCGCGCTTCGTGCGCCCGATGCGCTACGCTCAGTGGATTCGGATCGAGGCCGGGCTGGTGGAGTGGGAAAACCGCATGAAAGTGGAATATCGGGTGACCGATACCGAGAATGGAATCCGGCTCGGCCGCGGTGCCACGGTGCCACGGTGCAGTGTGCCGTCACCGTGGACACATGGGAGCTTCAGTTGGTTAGCCCGCGGGCTCTCTTGGATCGTTTGAAACCCTGGTTATGAAGCATCGTGGCCTGGTATCAATGGTCGCGCTGTTGACTTGTTTGCTGTCGTCGGCATGGGCGGGCAAAAGGCCACCGGCGCATTTTGTCGCCACCTTCGTACAAACGCGCACGTTGCCCGGTTTCGAGGAGCCGCTGACTAGCCATGGCCTGCTGCGCGTTAGCAAGGCAGAGGGCTTCTACTGGGAAATCCTCAAGCCGTACCACTACGTGTTTGCCATGAACGACGGCAAGGCGTACGAGGAATTGCCCGACGGCACCCGGCGGGTTTTGAAAGCCGACGAAACGCCGTGGCTCAGGATGGTCCAGCGCATTTTCGTCAATGCGTTGTCCGGTAACCGGGGCCGGATCGAGCGCTGGTTTGAAGTCAAGGTGGAGCCGTTGGAGCACGGCCGGCATGTCACGCTGCTGCCCAGAGCCGAGGCCATGGCCCAGGTAATCGAGCGTATCGAAGTGACCGAAAATATCGCGGGTCAGCCGCGCTACCTGGAGATTGAGCAGGCCTCCGGGGCGCGCATGGTGATCCGCTTCACGCCCGCCGACAACGACGCCGAGCCACCCTGAATGTGTCGGCGTGGCGTAGGCCACTGGACCCTGTGGTTTTCGACCCTGGCTAGCCTGTGTGTGCTGGCAGTGTGGCGGGTCGACCCCGCCGGGCCCATTGAAACTGATGTGCTGGCTCTGTTGCCCGAGCGCCACGACAGCCGGGTGTTGGAGAGGGCCGAGGCGCGCGGCCACGAAGCTTTCAGCCGGCAGCTGCTGGCCATGGTGACCGGTCGTGACAATTCCCGGACCCGCGAGGCAACCCTGGCGGCCAGGCAGGCTCTGCTTGCGCCGGGCCTGACCGAGAGTGCCGGCCGTGGCCAAGTAGGCAAGGCGCTCGCGCTGTATCGTCAGCACGGGTTTGCCTTGCTCTCGCCGGCCCAGGTGGCGCGTTTCCAGCGCAATGGCGCGCGGACACTGGCTATGGATGTAGCGGTGTCGCTGGCGAGCCCCGCGGGCATGGTCAACCTGGGCATGGATCCGGGCGGCTACGTGGCCCGATTCGTATCGCACCTGCCGCGGCCGTATCCCGATTTTTTGCCCGACGGACCATTGCTGGCGACTACGCGTGGTGACCAGCGCGTGTTTCTGCTGCGTATGCGCCTGCCCAGCGACGGCTTTGGTGCCGATGGGGCCAGCCTTGCCGCGCGTGCGGTGCACCAGGCAAGCCACATCGTGGCCAGCGTTTGCGGCGCCTGCCGCTTCCGCGCCACCGGCGCGGCGCTATTTGCCCATGCCGCGCAGCAGCAGGCGCACCGGGAAACCCTGGTGCTCAGCATCACCTCGACGTCGCTGATCATGGTGCTGATCGCCTGGGCCTACCGCTCGTTGGCGCCGCATCTGCTTGGCTTCCTGCAGCTCGGTGCCAGCGTGGTGGTTGCGGCGGCGGCGGTGATCGCCGTGTTCGGTTCCATCCACATCCTCACGCTGGTGTTCGGCACCACGCTGTTGGGCATTGCCATCGACTACGCTTTTCTGTATTTCTCCGAATACTGGTTCGGCGAGAGTGCACCGCAGGAGGTATTGCGCAAGGTGCGCTCCGGCTTGGGCATGGGCCTAGCGACGGGCGTGTTGGCCTTTGCGTTCCTGGCGCTGACGGGTTTCCCGGCCATGAGCCAGATGGCGGTGTTTTCCATCGCGGGTTTGGTCGAGGCGGCGTTGGTGGTCGCATTGATTTTCCCGGTAACCTTAAGGCGCGTGCCACGGGTTCGCGCCCACCCGTTGGTGCGTTGGCCCGCACGTTTCATGGCGGCGGCTCGCCGGCCATCACGCTGGCGCTGGCTGTTGCCGCTGCTGGCATTGGTGCTGGCCGCGCCGGGCTGGTGGCAGCTCGAGGCCCAGGATAGTGTGCGCGAATTGTCGCATATCGCGTCTGAGCTGGCGCACACCGACCAAGTCATCCGCACCACGTTGGGACGTTTCCCTTCCTCCGGCTTTTTCCTAATCCAGGGCGATGATATGGCCCAGGCGCTGGCGCGTGAGGAGGCGCTGTTTCAGCACATTAGCGAGCGTCTGCCCCAGGCTAGCCCGCTCGGCTTTTCGCAGTTCTTGCCCTCGCCGGCGCAGCAGCAGGCTAGTCTGGCGGCATGGAAAGAGATCCTGGGCTCGGTACAGGCGCTCAAGCAGGCGTTTGTCGCCAGCGGCCTGCCCGCGGCACTCGCCACGCACATCGCATCGGCCTGGCGCGCGGCGGAGAAGGCACCGCTGAACGCTGAAACCCTGTTGCAGGCTGTACCGGCGCTGAAGCATTTCGTGATCCCCGGTAATGGCGGGGTAGCCCTGATGGCTACCGTATTCGGTCGACAGGGCATAGCCAACGACATCCTTACCAAAGCGGCGTCCGGCGTGCAAGGCGTGCGCTATGTCCAGCCGCTCGAGCGCATCGACCGCACGTTTGCCCGCATCCGCGTGCGCGCCACCTGGCTGGTGGTGCTGGGCTATCTGTTGATATCAGCCGTCCTCATCTGGCGTTACGGCTGGCGTGAGGCTCTGCGCATGCTCTGGCCGCCACTTCTGGCGCTTGCCGTGACCCTGGGGGCGCTGGGGTGGCTGGGCGTGCCGTTGAACGTGTTCAGCGTGGTGGCGTTGATCCTGATTCTGGGGTTGGGGCGCGATTACGCGGTATTCCTGCGCGAGGTGGGGGCGCGTCAACGTGCCCCGGCACTGGCTGTGCTGCTCTCGGCGCTGACCACGGTGATTGGTTTCGGCCTGCTAACTTTCAGCCGCATTCCGGCGCTGCATGCCTTTGGTCTGGTCACGGGGATTGGCATACTGGCTAGCTGGCTGGTCACGCCGCTGTCGTTGCCCACGATCGCCGAAGACGGGCAGCCCACCGAGGAGTCGTATTCGTGACATCGAGACGATGCCTCGGTCTGCTGTGTCTGACCTTGTTGATGGCCGGCTGCGCCAGCGTGCGAATGCCGCCCAAGGGTTCCGATTGCGTGCGCATCGGCCCCAGCGGCCTGATCTGCCTCCTGGCCCCGGCGCAACTGCCCGCGATAGACGCCCGCCACATGGTGACAGTCCGACGCGCGGAGCAAAGCGACACCTTTCTCGGGCGCCTGCGGATCGACCGGGAAGCCTTGCGCCTAGCCGGTACCAGCCTGTTCGGTGCCCACCTGTTCACCATCACATGGGATGGCCGGCGGCTGGTCAGCGCACCGGCTGACAGCAAGATGCGCCCGCGCTTGATGCTGGCGATGCTGCAGGTGGCGCTGGCCGATCCGGGGATCCTGGAGCCGCACCTGTACGAGCTCGAGCTTGAAGTCGGGCACCGGCGCGGCGCCGAAGCGCGGCTGCTGCTCGAGCACGGACGCCTGGTGACGCGTATCGAAATACGCGGTAGGCAGCCGGCCGAGGCGACGTTTGACATGAAGGTGCCGCCGGCCGGGCTGACGCTACACCTTCAACCCCTGACGGAGACCCCGTGATGCCATTCCCACCGCCTAGCGAGCTGTTGCCACATGCCGATGGCGCCGTTCTGATCGACGAGGTTGTCGCCGATTCGCCCGACCAGACCACGGTGATTGCCAACATCACCGCTGCACACCCATATTTCGTGGTTGGCCGCGGCGTACCGGTGTGGGTGGGCATGGAAATGATGGCTCAGACAGTGGCCGCGCGTGGCGGTCTTTTGGGGGGCAGTGACACCCGCCGGTCGCGGCGGGGCATGCTGCTTGGCATCCGCCACTATGATGGCCGCGTGCCCTGGTTCACCGAAGGCTCGCGCCTCCTGATTCATGGGCAACATGCCTTCGGTCGCGAGGGCGGCGGCCTGGCGGCGTGCGACTGTCGCATCGAGCATGACGGGCAGCTTTTGGCTCGGGCCACCCTGGTCATCGTAGAGGAAATCGACCCATGAGCGCGAGGCGACGCGTTCTAATTACCGGCGCCAGCGGCGGCATCGGCAGCGCCATTGCCCGGGCCCTGGGCCACGCCGGCTTCGGATTGGCGCTGCATTACCGGCGCAATGCCGCGGCTGCCGAGGCCCTGGCCCAGTCCATTCGCGACGAAGGCGGGCGGGCGTACACGCTGGGCTTCGACATGGCCGATCGCGAGGCCACGCGTACGGTGCTGGAAGCGGACCTCGCGGCGAACGGTGCGTGTTGGGGCGTGGTTCTGAATGCGGGTTTCAAAGCCGACAACGCTTTCCCGGCCCTGACGGGTGAGGCGTGGGACGGCGTCATCGACGCCCACCTGCACGGCTTCTACAATGTGCTGCACCCGCTCGTCATGCCGCTGGTGCGTATGCGCCAGGGCGGGCGCATCGTCACTGTCGCCTCGGTCGCGGGGCTCATCGGCAACCGCGGTCAGAGCAACTACAGCGCCGCCAAGGCCGGCCTGATCGGTGCCAGCAAGGCGCTGGCGGTCGAGCTGGCGAGTCGCGGCATCACGGTCAACTGCGTCGCGCCCGGGCTGATCGAAACCGGTATGCTGCATGATGTCCCTGTGGATGAGATCCTTAAGCATGTGCCGTTAGGGCGTGCCGGCACGCCCGAGGAAGTGGCCGCATTGGTGGCTTTTTTGTTCCGCGATGAGGCGGCCTACATCACCCGGCAGGTGCTGTCGGTCAACGGCGGCCTCTGCTAAAGGCACGACATCATGCGCCGGAGCCTGCTTGCGTCACATCGACCGCGAGCATGCTTTGGGGCAGATAAGGCAGCACCACGCGTCCCGCCACTCCCCGGGCGAGCAGTTGCAGCAGCGGCAGCGCGCGGGCGGCAGGATTGCCCGCGCGCAGGGGCTCGAGCGCCGGGTCGCAGCTTGTCTGTGTCGCTGTTCGGTCGATCGGCGTTAGGCTCAATGCGCCCAGGCTGTCAAGCGCAGTTCCGGCGTTTAGTAGCAAGGCCACGGCGAAGGGTGCGCAAACGGGCAGCGCCTGCGCCAGCGGTGACGGCAGCGGGTGCTCGTAGGCAATTAGCAGCACCGGGCCGTCCGCGATCCGTGCGGCGGCGTAGGCCTCGACCAGGCCCGCGCAGAAGCTGCCATCATGGGCCGAGAGGCTGATCGATGCGCATTGGCAATGGGTGGCAATTGCCCAATAGCCGGCCGCGCTGTTATGCACCGAATTATGGAATTGCGTGGGCGAAACAGGCCGCTGTGGCTGCATCAGATCTCGACAGATCCGGTCAATGGTTGCGCCGTCTCCGCAGCAGGAGGCGAATACCGTGCGTACCTGCTCGGAGTCGACCGACGATTGCCGAAAAACGTCCTCAGCCGCCTGCAGAGCAAGTCGGGTGGCGGCGCTCAGGCGCCGGCGTTCGTTTCGCGGCAGCAAATCAGAGGCGAATGCAGGCGGCGCGGTATCGACATAGCCGCGCTCGCCGCGCAGAACTGGCGCGGCCATTTGCCAGCCCGCCAGCCCCGGCGCGCATAGCCCTGCCGCGTGCAGAAATACGGTTTCGACGGTCGCGGTAGAGGCCGTCATGGCAGGCGCGCCAACAACAGACTACAATTCGTCCCGCCGAAGCCGAATGAGTTGGTCAACGCCAGATGCACCGGTTGCACGCGGGTCTCAGTCAGGATGTTTGCCCGCAGCGCCGGGTCTTTATCCTGGAGATTGAGGTTCGCGGGCAGCAGGCCGTGCTCGATAGCGAGGCAGGTGAACACGGCTTCGGTAACACCGGCTGCACCCAGGGTATGACCAGTCCAGCCCTTCGTCGAGCTGCACGGCGTGCGCGCGCCGAAGACGCGAAACACGGCCGCGTCCTCCGCGGCGTCATTGGCCTGCGTAGCGGTGCCGTGCAAATTGATGTAGTCGACTTGCTCGATTGCAACGCCCGCGCTGTCTAGCGCCTGACGGATAGTCAGTTCCGCACCCTTGCCCTCAGGGTGGGCAGCCGACATATGGTAGGCGTCCGAGCTCTCGCCGTATCCCCGCAACGCGACGCCGGCGGCGCTCGGCTGCGGCCACTCGAGCAATGCGAAGCCGGCTGCCTCGCCGATACTGAGGCCGTCGCGCGCCACATCCCACGGGCGGCAAGGCTGACTGGAGACAAGCTGCAGCGAATCGAACCCGTATAGGGTGGTGAGGCATAGACTGTCGACACCTCCCACCACGGCGGCATCGCACAGGCCGGCGCGCATGGCGCGAGAGGCGCTGGCAAACACCTTGGCACTGGATGAGCAGGCAGTGGATACTCCCGCTGCCGGACCCTTGAGGCCAAGGTAATGGCAGGTGAAATCAGCCACCGAGAAGACGTCGTGAGTGTGCCGATAACTGAAACCATCCGGTAACCGCTCGCCGCCATAGGAGCGGTAGGCGCGCTCGGTCTCGAGGATGCCCGACGTGCTGGTGCCGACGAACACACCGATACGCCGCTCCCCAAAGCGCAATCGCGCGGCGGCGACCGCATCCTGAAAACCGTCCTGCAACAGGGCCGCTTGCGCCAACCGATTATTGCGGCAATCGAAGGCAGCCAGCTCGCCTGCAATGGGCTCGTGCTCGAGTCCGTCAACACGGCCAATGCAGGTCGCCAGTTCGACGTCCTGTAGATCACAGCGGCGCAGGCCGCTGATGCCCTCACGCAATGCGTGCAGTGAGGCGCCCATTCCACGGCCGAGGGCGTTAACTATCGTATAGGCGGAAATGTGAATGGGTGCCAGCGGCATGTGATGGGGTTGGTTTGCTGTCCCTAAGAGGCAATCTGAATAGGTTCACTCTGGTCGTCAGAGGAGCAGAGCCAGAGTAGCAAAATCAGCACGCGGATAGCGTAGTCTTAGTTGCTTGGATTAACACGTTGGCGTAGGGAGTGCCGGCCGACATCGGCCGGGTAGTAACTCTCATGCCATGGCCTTCCAGCAAACCGCGCCACTCGGCAATGCTGCGGTAATAATAGCGCCGGCGCCACTGCCCGCGTCCAACGGCACACAGGCGCTCGGCCAGGCGCGTCAGCGTGAAACGCCAGCCGGCATCAACATCCGCCTCGCGGATCAGCAGTATGCCGCCGGGCACCAGGGCGGTCACGACGCGCGCAATTAGTTTTTGCTGCCAGTACGGCTCTAGATAGAGCAATACATCCAATAGCACTGCAACGTCACACGACGGTGGGAAATAATGAATCAAATCGCCCTCGACGATGCTCGCGGCGCCGCTGAGCACCTCCCGCGCAACCGCCACCTTTTTGGTGTGCGCATCGATGCCGATGAGCTCGATTTTACCAGGTGGCGGTGGCCAGTCGGAGCGCCACACGCCCTGGCCGCGCAACCCGCGTGCCGTCTGGAGCAGCGCCAGCAGCAGACCGCGCCCGCAACCGAGATCCACCAGCCGCCCCCGCTGGGGCAAAATGCCGGCCTCGAGCAGACCCAGATAGAGCGGATCGTAGCGCAACTTGCCGCGAATGTATTCCCAATTGAAGATTCCCGTGTGTAAGTAATCACGCGCCGTGACCTCGATCAGATTTTGTATGAACGGCTCATGCGAAGAGCGCCGGCTAAACCACCAGGTAATCGCGGCTAATACAGCCCCTAAAACCAATCCCACAACGACGCTACCGATCACCAACTCGCAGACGGGAACCCAGAGATCGACTGCATGCAGCTCGTCGAGATCGAGCATTGGCCATCGGCCGCTGAATAGCCAGCTACCTACTCCCAACTCCAAATACAGGATCAACGGGGCCATCAAGGGATTGTTTACGTAGGCGGCGAGATAGGTAATGACGATATTCAGACGCGCCAACTGGGCGATGCCGATGCACATCGGCAGATGCAAGCCGTACAGCGGAGAGCAACCGACCAGCACACCGGCGAATACCGCGCCCGCCTTCCGTGCCGGCGTATCGCCATCCGTGCGCAGGTGGTAGTGCATCTCGGCCAGCGACCGGCCAATGCGCCCGCGGCGCAGTTCACGCACGGCCGTCACGGCTGCGAAGGCGCCAGCGCAACGGCGACTAGCCCTTGCTGCGCGAGGCGGCGCAGCAGCAGCGGCAGCACCGTGAGCACGACCGGATTTCCGGCAGCGTCGCGGGCGGCGCAACCGTCGTGCAGCAGCAGGATATCGCCGGCGGCGAGGCCGCGGGTCAGG
>JAKDMQ010000279.1 GCA_030452265.1 Nitrococcus sp. | reverse complement strand
CCGGATTCCGCCCAGATCTGCGACTGCAACGGCGTTTGCAAAGGCACGATCGTGGAGGCCATAACCAGCAAGGGCCTGTTCACCCTGGAGGACGTGCGCGCCCACACCAAGGCCTCGGCCTCATGCGGCTCTTGTACCGGGCTGGTAGAGCAGATCCTGCAAAATACCGTGGGCAACTACGCCACCGCCCCGGTCACTCCACTGTGCCGCTGCACCGAGCACAGCCATGATGAGGTGCGCGAGACCATCCGCCGCTACCATCTCACCAGTCTTGATGCCGTATTCGCCTTCATGGAATGGAAGAGCCCGGACGGCTGCGAGAAGTGTCGCCCAGCCATCAACTACTACCTGATCGTAACCTGGCCGGAGGAGGCGGTGGACGATGTCCAGGCCCGCTTCGTCAACGAGCGCATGCACGCCAATATCCAGAAGGACGGCAGCTACTCGGTGGTGCCGCGCATGTGGGGCGGGGTCACCAACCCGGCCGAGCTGCGCGCCATCGCCGATGTAGCGGAGCGCTACCAGGTGCGCACCGTAAAGGTCACCGGCGGGCAGCGCATCGACCTGCTGGGAGTGAAGAAAGAGGATCTACCTGGAGTCTGGGGCGCGCTCTCGGCGGCTGGTTTCGTCTCGGGACACGCCTACGGTAAGGCGTTGCGCACCGTCAAGACCTGTGTCGGCTCGGAGTGGTGCCGGTTCGGAGTACAGGACTCTACCCGGCTCGGCATCGAGCTCGAGGCGATGTGCTGGGGCACATGGGCCCCGCACAAGGTGAAGATGGCCGTCTCAGGCTGCCCTAGAAACTGCGCCGAGGCCACGATCAAGGATCTTGGGATCGTGGCCATCGACTCCGGCTGGGAGATCCACGTGGGCGGCAATGGCGGGGTGAAGGTGCGCGCCACCGATGTCCTATGCCGGGTAGAGAGCGCCGAGGAGGTGAAGGAGTACGCCACCGCCTACCTGCAACTCTACCGCGAGGAGGCGCATTACCTGGAGCGTACGGCGCCCTGGATCGAGCGCGTAGGGCTAAGCTATGTCAAGCAGCGCTTAGTTGAGGACGCCGCGGGACGCAAGGCTTTGGCTGAGCGCTTTCTTGCCTCTCAGCGTCAGGCCCAGGAAGATCCATGGGCGAAGTATGCCAAAGCGCACCACGCCGATAAGTTCCAACCCTTGCAGGAGGTGCGCTGATGGACCGGCCAGCACCCGAGTGGATCGCGGTGGGTAAGCCTGATGACATCCCCATACTGGGCGCACGGGTGGTGAAGACCGCTCAAGGCCCGATTGCCTTGTTCAAAACCCGAGAAGGGCAGCTCTTCGCGCTGCTGGATCGCTGTCCGCACAAAAACGGACCGCTCTCCGAGGGCATGGTCCATGGCACCACCGTTACCTGCCCTTTGCACGGCTGGAATATCCATCTCGATAGCGGCAAAGCGGTGGCCCCGGATACGGGTTGTGTACCCCGCTTTCCCGTCAAAATCGAGCAGGGCCGGATTTGGCTTGGGCTGACGGCTTTGCGGCCGACCGACTAATGCCTTTCCCGGCCCGCTCAATGCGCAATACGTGTGTGAAGTTATGTCCCAAGGGTACTTAGGCAGGGCTGATTGCGTCGGGGCGCGGGGTGGAGCTTGCCGAGCCCCGCGCCTTCTCGGCAAGCCCCGCGCCACTGTCATGGCCTCCCTCATGGGCGGAGTGGTAATCCCGGTAGCGTGCCGGGCAGGCGTCGCGCGCGGGTACCGGTGAGCCCAATCATGAACGAACCGATCAGCATCAGCCACAGCGGCCCAGGCTCGGGGACGCTCCGCGCTGTCGTCTGGAGCGGGTCGGCTAGTGCCGCAATGCTCAGCATTTGCCCGCTTTGCTGCTGATCCTTTGAGGTAATATTTTCCGTCCATTCGAAGTCCAGGCTCGCCAGCGCAAAGTCGGAGTTGTTCTTGCCTGCCGCAAAGAAGCTGATGCTTTTAACCCCGGTAAGTTTGGTAAGGTCCAAGTCGTCGTACTTCAAATAGCCTTGCTCGGCTCCGTAGACCTGAAAGGACTTGGTTCCGCCTTTGAAATTGACTTTCATAAGCGCCTGTTCGGTATATGCGTCGCCGTGATTACCCCCCGCGAAGAGATCAAAAAACTGCACGCTGTTCAGCGTAACGGCGTTGGAGAACGTTACGGTGAGCCTCTCCCTGCCGCCGATTTCGTCGTCCCCAATCCCGACGCCGTCGCCCCGGCAGGAAAGCCCCCCGCAGGTCGTCCCGCCATCATAGGCGGTGAAACGAAGACTACGGTTGCCGTTGGTCGACAGACTGACGTAGTTGCTCCCAAACATTTTGCCGGTGGTGGCACCCTCATGACCGTTGTATCTGGACGCCCATTCACCGGTATAGTCAACCATGGTCGCCTGCGCCGTGCCGGCGATCAGCGTCCCCCCAAATAGTCCAAGCAATATGAATAACCTGAGCATGATTTCCCTCTCTTCTGGCTGTGCTTCATTATGGTACAAGGGCCCAAATGGGCTCATTGCATATACGTCGTAAGAGAGATAAGCAAAATCAATGCCGTTATTTCTAGGTAATTGAATTTCGTGCGTTAGTGTTGTTTTTGCGCGCTTATTCGATGGCAACGTAAACGTAATGTGTAAACATTTCCGACACGTGGGATACCGCCATTGCCACATCCCGCACGATCGTAGACAGACCATGGAACTGATCTACTGCGACGTGTGATTCACTGACAACCTCGCCGTGTGTAGACCCTCATTCCGAGCTCTGCTCGGCTCGGGCATTCCTAACAATACCTCGAGGTAGCGCTCGACGGCTGCTCCAGCGCCGAACTGCTGCGCGCGCGCCTGAAGCCCGGCGCGCTCGGGAGGAGCGGCAAGCGTCGCCATGATCGCCTGCGCTAGGCCAGCATCATCTCCGACCGGGACCAAGGTACCATAGCGCCCGCCGTCCAGGATTTCCGCCGGACCGCTCGGACAATCGGTGCTCACGACCGGGCAGCCGCAGGCGAGGGCCTCGATCAGCGCACCGGGCAACCCCTCATAAGCCGACGAGAGCACGAATACCGCGGCCCTGGCCATATAGGCATAGGGATTGTCCACCCAGCCCGGTAACTGCACATCCTCGTCCAGCCCCAAGCATTGAATCTCGCGCTCCAAAAAAGGTCTCTGCTTACCTTCGCCTAGAATAATCATTCTCGCCGTTTGCATTGCCCGAAGCTGCGCGAATGCACGGATAAGAGTCACAAAATCCTTTTGCGCCTCAAGCCGGCCGACTGCAAGGACTACCGGCGGCTGTGCAGACGCAAACCACGGATGATCAAGCGGGGCTCTCGCCAACTCGACCAAATCGGCGCTGACAACGGGGTTATAAATCGTTGTGATGGAAGCGCGAGGAATGCCCGTCACGGCGGCAAGATCGCCCGCCACGCCATTTGATACCGCCACAATTCTCTCTGCCAGCGGATAAGTGCAATGAATCAGATCAAGCAAGCGGCGCCTGCGCGGAGCCAGCCATTTAACCTCCGTGGCGAGCGTTTGGGAAATTGTGTTGCGCTCACTGACGACAATTCGAGTCGGCACGCCGGCCAGTTCGCGTGCCCACAGCGCCAGCAGATTCGCACGAAACAAAGCAGAGACCAAGGCGGCCGGGCGTTCGCGCTGAAGATAGCCCACAAGAGCCGGCAGATAACGCAGGTTGAATATCGGCTTTCGCGCCAACAAGACCGGCAAAGCCAACCTAGCGTAATCGGCGGGGCGCGCCTTGATAGCCAAAAAACAACGGCCCCATGTCTTCCAGCCCCGCTTGAGCTTGATAATGCGCACGCTACTGGGTAGCTGCCCCTCATAGACCCCCCGTCTTCGCATTAATAACAGATCTACGCTGTAGCCACGCGCAGCGAGTTCCCCGGCCAAGCGCAGCATAATGCGCTCTGCTCCACCGCCCGCTAGGGTAGGTATGAAAA
>JAKDMQ010000278.1 GCA_030452265.1 Nitrococcus sp. | reverse complement strand
CTCCTCCTCCAGGCGCTTAATGACTACTCGGTCATGCAAGGGGCGTAGTTTCATCGAGCCTTACTCCCTATTAAGATGTGCCAAAGCGAATTTCCATAGTGACCGGCGGTTGTTAGCACTCACCGATGGTGAGTGCTAATGATAGCCACCATTGCACGCCAGTCAATAGCCTGATGGTCAATCGGTGACCGGTTCTTGTTATCGTTGGCGCTCTGAGTGGGGTTGATGGTGGTAAAATTCAACAGTGGCTGGCAAACGCATTGAACAATTCGAGACCATGTCTGTAACGACGAACTGCCTTTTGGTGATATCCACCTGTCCGGATGAGCACTGCGCGGACACCATCGCAGCGGCTTTGGTCGAAGGCGGCCATGCCGCCTGCGTCAGTATCGTGCCGGGGCTGACCTCGGTTTACCGCTGGCAAGGCCGGATAGAGCGCGATTCCGAATGGTTGTTGCTGATGAAGACGACAGCCGACGCCTACCCCCGGCTGCAGGAGACCGTACGTCGGCTGAACCCGAACGAGCTTCCCGAGATTATCGCGCTCCCGGTTGAGCGCGGTCTGAGCGGCTACCTCCAGTGGGTAGCCCAACAAACGGCACGAGAGGGCTGACCAGCGATGAGGCTGCGCCTGATTGCTCGCCTGCTATCACTGCTAGCTCTGTTCGTCGCCTGCGGCGCGGCTGCCGCGCCGGGCGGCGTGCTCGGCAATCTCTTCGCCGGCGAGGAGCCGGCGCTGCTGCCGGTGGAGCAGGCGTTTCCAATCAGCGCCGAGCTCACGGCACCCAATCGCATCAGTGTGCGCTGGGATATACAGCCAGGCTATTATCTTTATCGGGGCAAGCTCGCCTTCGAGCTCTCAGGCACGGCCAATACGATCCAGCGCGTACAGACCCCGGCGGGGGAAGCGAAGCAGGATCCCTACTTTGGTCGCATGGAGGTTTACCATCGGCCAATCGAGGCTACGCTCGAGCTCGGGCGCGCGGCACGCCATCCGCTCGAGCTGGTGGCGCACTATCAGGGTTGTGCCGATGCCGGGCTGTGCTACCCGCCACAAACTACTCGCATCCGCCTCGTTCCCGCGAGCGCCGGTATCGGAGCCGATGTGGGGGCGAGCCGGGTGGGCGCACCGCCGGCCAGCGGCGCGCTCGCTAGCGGCCTATTCCAGGCGGGTACGAATGAGCTGACCCAGATCCTGCGCGAGGGGCGCCCGCTTCCCATTCTCGCGACCTTTTTCGTTGCCGGCCTGCTGCTTGCCTTCACCGCCTGTCTCTATCCAATGATTCCGATTCTCTCTGGGCTTATCGCCGGCGATCGCCATCGTCGCCACGGCGGGCGTGCCTTCCTGCTCTCCTTGGTCTACGTGGAGAGCACGGCGCTGGCCTATGCAATCGCGGGGGTTGTCGCCGGTCTCACCGGACAGGCGGTACAAGCCGATCTGCAAAGCCCCTGGTTTCTCGGTGCATTCGCCGCGGTATTCATCGCCATGGCGTTGTCGATGTTCGGGCTATACGAGCTGCAACTGCCAAGTCGCTGGCAGACGAGAATCTTCGAGGCCTCGCGACACCAGCGCGGCGGCACGTTTATGGGCGTGGCCGCGATGGGCGCGCTCTCCGTCCTCATTGTCGGTGCTTGTTCCGGACCGGCATTGATTGCGGCTCTGGTCTTCATCAGCAGCACCGGCAAGGCTTGGCTGGGCGGGCTCGCGCTCTTCGTTCTTGCCAATGGCATGGGCGTTCCGCTGCTGCTGATCGGCACCGCGGCCGGCAAGTGGCTGCCGCAGGCCGGACACTGGATGGAGACAATACGCCGAGTCTTCGGCGTTCTCTTCCTGGCGGTCGCATTATGGATGCTCCAGCGGGTGCTGCCGGCTGAGCTCAGCCTGGCGCTTTGGGGCGCGCTGCTGCTCGGTTGCGGTGTCTACCTCGGCGGCTTGGATCGGCTCACCAATGATGCGGGAGGAATGCAGCGGCTGCGTAAAACAGGCGGTCTGCTGCTGGCGCTCTGGGGCAGCGCCGCCTTGATGGGTGCGGCGGCCGGTGGCGGTGATTTGCGCTATCCGCTGCGCGCGCTGACCGTGGCCTCATCGGAGCCGGCGAGCACGGCCTGGGATTACCGCTCAGTGAGCAGCGTCCAGGAGCTCGATGCCGCGCTCGAGCGTGCCAGTGCCGCGGGCCTGCCGGTCTTGCTGGATGTCTATGCCGATTGGTGCGTTTACTGTGTCAAGCTCGATGAGCGGACGTTCAGCGACCCTCGGGTGCAACAACTGCTCTCCCGCGCGGTCAGGCTACGCGCCGATGTCACGGCAATGAACGCCGCCCATAAGGCATTACTCCAGCGCCTGGGTGTATTTCTGCCGCCCGCGGTCATGTTCTTCGGGCCGAACGGCGAGGAGCGGCGGGACTTGCGCGTGGTGGGCTTCCTCGGCCCCGCTGCATTCCTCGAGCGCGCGCAGCTCGGCCTCTTTGGGAGCGCCTCATGAGTCGAGGGCCAGTGTGGTGGTCGCTTGTCGTGCTGATTGTTTTGGCGGTCGGCGTCACGGTCGGGCTCGCCAGCTACGATTTCTATGACGAATACGAGGGAATGCAGCGCCCGGCCTTCACCCTGCCGGCGATGAACGGCGGAAAGAAGAGCATCTCCAAGTGGGACGGCAAGGTTGTCGTGCTCAACTTCTGGGCTACCTGGTGCGAGCCGTGCCGCCGCGAGATCCCACTGCTCATCGAGCTGCAACGCCAATACGGTGAGCGCGGGCTGCAAGTGGTTGGGGTCGCCATCGATAGCCGCGCTGCAATTCGTGATTTCGCGAAACGAGTAGGAATCAACTATCCCGTGCTCTACGGTATCGAGCCAGCCATGAATGTCGCCGCAAGCTATGGCGATACGCAAGGCACACTGCCCTACACCGTCATCCTCGACCGTGATGGGCGGATTCAGCAAATATTCCGCAAAGAGATTAAGGGCCCCGCTATCGAGCCCGTGATCCGGGAGTCGCTGTAGATCCCGCCAACGCTCTCCGGGTCACATGCGGGAACATGGAATAACTCCAAAATCCCGTCATTCCGGCGCAGGCCGGAATCTATCTTAATCTCGCTAGTAATAAGATGGACCCCGGCCTGCGCTGGGGTGACGACGCACTGGACACCGGCCGCCGGATCAGGGTTCGGAGCACGTTTAGCCGGGATGACGGCGTGAAACAAGGCTTTTCGAGGTTCACTGCATGCCCCCTACGAGCGGTTTTGCCGACAACCACTCCATGCAGCCATCTGCCGGGAAAAAGCGACCAAGTCGTAGGCATGTGGACAAAACGTCCAGGGTAGTCCAGAATCCCGCAACTACTGCGGCCGACTCCCATGGCCGTGGGCAAAGGAAATGCGATGATCAAGGTTTTGGTGCTCAACGGGCCCAACCTCAACTTGCTCGGGGCGCGCGAGCCTGAGCGCTACGGGAGCGAAACGCTGCAAGCCGTACAGCAGCGCCTTGCGGAGCAGGCGACAGCGGCGGGTATCGAGATCGAGGCCTTTCAGAGCAATGCCGAGCATGAGCTCATCGAGCGCATTCATAAGGCAGGCCGGCAAGGCATCACTTACATCATCATCAACCCAGGGGCCTTGACGCATACCAGCATTGCCCTACGTGATGCCCTGCTCGGCGTCGCGATCCCATTCATCGAGGTGCATATTACGAACGTGCATGCGCGGGAACCGTTTCGCCGCCATTCTTATCTGAGCGATATTGCAGCCGGGGTCATAAGCGGTCTCGGCACTCAGGGCTACGAGTTGGCATTGTGCGCGGCGCTTCGGTGTACGAAGCGGGGCTGATCGAGATGGATATTCGCAAGATCAAGCGCCTGATCGAGCTACTCGATGAATCGGGGGTCAACGAAATCGAGATTCGAGAGGGCGAGGAGTCTATCCGGATCAGCCGCGGCAGCTCTGTGTCGACGCCGTTGCATACTCCGA
>JAKDMQ010000066.1 GCA_030452265.1 Nitrococcus sp. | reverse complement strand
CCGTTACGTGGGTATGAAATCTCGCGGCTGCTATGAAACGCCCGGGGGGACCATTTTGCTGCGAGCGCATCGGGCCATGGAGTCCATCACCCTGGACCGCGAATCGGCTCATCTAAAAGATGCGCTGATGCCGCGTTACGCCGAGATCATCTACAACGGTTATTGGTGGAGTCCGGAGCGGCGTGCGCTGCAAGCCCTGATCGATGAGACCCAGAGGCCCGTCAATGGCGTAGTTCGGCTCAAGCTCTACAAGGGGAACGTGGGGATTATCGGGCGTCGCTCCGAGTCCGATAGCTTGTTCGATCCGAACATCGCTACCTTCGAGGACGATGCCGGTGCCTACGATCAAAAGGATGCCAGTGGCTTCATCCGGCTCAACGCATTGCGCTTACGGATGGTTGCCGCGCGCCAACGGCGTTGACGCTCGTACTGACTGCGCAGGTGGCGTCTCCGCTTAGTCCGCACCGCCTAAACGCATGCTGTCGTTACAGAACATAGAAAAACGCCTTCTCTCGCCTCGCTCTCCGCATCAATCTTCTGCCCCGGGATGCAGGACGAGACCGCGTTCCGGTTCGTTGCCAGAGCTCTCGGCATGCAGACGGTAGCGCATGGCGATTCGGTGCTGCATTTTGCGAATCGGGGCCGGTCGCGGGGCAAGCTCCACGGCAATGCCTTGGGCCAGCACGCGCTGGGCCGCAAGCTCGGCCTCGCGCGCGGCCTCGTCAACGGCTTCCTCCTCCAGCCCGGGAAGCACATTGAACAGATCCCGCAGTACATGGCGGATCTGGGCGGTGCTATTGCGTTTCACCTGGTGCAAGGTGATCGAAGTGGCGTCAAGCAGCCTGCGCAGCCGCGGATCGGCAGCACGAGCGCGCAAGGCAAGCGCAAGGTCTGCCTGCTCGGCCCGTGATACGGTCCTCGCGTTGAGCCGTAGATCGCGAATCACCTTC
Organism: Nitrococcus sp.; assembly: GCA_030452265.1. Lineage (GTDB taxonomy): Bacteria > Pseudomonadota > Gammaproteobacteria > Nitrococcales > Nitrococcaceae > Nitrococcus. Next base: position 14,532 of record JAKDMQ010000066.1, on the reverse strand, counting down.
TCCACCAGATCGCGGCTGATCGCGTACGGGTAGATGCGCACGAGGCGCTCGCCATCGGGCTCCAGCGCTGCCATTAGTAAAGGAGAGGCTAGCGGATGCGCTTGGCGCGCTGGCCGCGGTGCGTCACTCGGGAGCGCGTCGGCGCCTCGGCAGTGGCCGTCCGTGGGCAGGCCGCGCAAAATGGCATCCACGGCTCGCCCGGTATCACGGTGGACGAGGAGCCGTTCGCGATCGACGATTTCAACGACGGCATCGAATGTGGGCGGTCCACGACGTTCCGAGACCGTTTTCTGGGTGCCGCGGGCACGCGCCTCTTCATCGCTCAGCGTGACCGTTTGCACGCCGCCGACGAGATCGGCCAACGTTGGATTGAGCACAAGATTCTCCAGCGTCGTACCGTGGGCGGTCCCGATGAGTTGTACCCCCCGTTCGGCGATAGTCCGTGCGGCAGCGGCTTCAGCCGTCGTGCCGATTTCATCGACTATGATGACCTCAGGCATGTGATTCTCGACCGCCTCGATCATCACCCTATGCTGTCGGTCGGGATGGGGTACCTGCATGCGCCGCGAATTGCCGATGCCGGGGTGGGGAAGGTCGCCGTCGCCGGCAATTTCATTCGAGGTGTCGACTACCATCACCCGGCGCCCGCATTGATCGGCGAGCACGCGTGCTATTTCCCGCAGGCGCGTGGTTTTGCCGATCCCTGGAGGACCGAGCAGGAGCAGGCTGCGACCATCCGCAATCAGGTCGTGGATGGCATCGATGGTTCCGAATACGGCCCGCCCGACGCGCAGCGTTAGCCCCACCACGGTGCCGGTGCGGTTGCGAATGGCGGCCACGCGGTGCAGTGTCCCTTCGATACCGGCTCGGTTGTCGGCGGTGAACGGACCCACGGCATGGCTGATGCGCTCGAGATCGAGGCGCGTGACGGGCTCATCGACGAGATCGATGGCAGCGTAGGTTAGCCGCGCTTGCGGACGCCGCCCGAGGTCGAGCACGATCTCGAGCAGCGCGGCGTCGGGCAACAGTGTGACTGCCGATTGCAGGGGTTGCGGAAGGATGCGCAGCAGCTCCTCGAGGTCGTCGGTTTCTGTGGATGCAGTCACTGGTGTGTTGGAGGTGCGGTGGCGCAGCCGATAAACCCTACATTGGGTCCGCGGGCCGCGCCGTCAATTACCCTACCTCGAGCGCCGCCAAGTCATTCAAGAACCGCCGCCGCCAGGCATGCAAATCGTTGTGGCGCATGATGTCCATCATTCGGGCATGACGTCGCTGGCGCTCTGCAAGCGGCATGGCAAGGGCCTGATCGATCCCAGCCGCGATCGCATCGACATCGTATGGAGCCACCTGCAGGGCATCGTCGAGCTCACGGGCGGCACCGGCCAGCTCGGAGAGCACCAACACGCCTGGGTCATGCGGATCTTGTGCGGCGACGAACTCCTTGGCTACCAGGTTCATGCCGTCGCGAAGCGGGGTGACCAGGCCCACCCGCGCGGTTCGATAAAGGCCGGCCACCGCGGCACGGTCGAAGGTGCGGTTCATGTAATGGATTGGCACCCAGTCGATATCGCCATGCTCGCCGTTAATATGGCCGGCCATCTCTTCTAAATTCCGGCGCAGCTCATCGTATTCGGGTATGCTCGTGCGCGAAGGGCTCGCGATCTGCATGAACACGGTTTGGCCATGGCGATGGGGATAATCCGCCAGCAACGCCTGGTAGGCACGGAAGCGCTGCGGCAACCCCTTGGAATAATCGAGGCGATCCACGCCGATGATCAGGTTGCGCCTACCGAGGCCCTCGATCAGGTGCTTGACCCGCGGAACCTCCAAGGCATGGTCAGCCGTCGCCACGTTCGCCTCCACATCGATGCCGACCGGGTAGACGCCGGTGCGCAACAGGTGATCGCCGAAGCGCAGTTGGCCATCCGCGACGCGCCGCACGTCGATGGCCTCGGTGACCGACTCGGTGAACGCGCGCATGTCGATAGTGGTCTGAAAGCCGATCAAATCGTAGGCGCAGAGATCGTTCAGCAACCTGCGATGGTCCGGCACGGCACGCACTAGGCCGTAGCTCGGAAAAGGGGTGTGCAAAAAGAAGCCAAGGCGCTGCTGGATGCCTCGATCCCGAAGCTCGCGCCCCAGGGGGATGAGGTGATAGTCGTGCACCCAAATGAGCTCATCTCCGCTCAGCAGCGGGCGAAGCGCGTCGGCGAATAGTCGATTGACGCGATAGTAGGCTTCGGCAAAGCTGCGCCGGTAGTCCATTGCACCCAGGCTGAAATGAAATACCGGCCAGAGTACCTCGTTAGCGTAGCCAAGATAGTACTCATTGAAGTCTTCGCGGGTGAGTGGAATGGAGGCCAGCTCGACCCCTTGGGAACTGTGCATCCGTGCTTGCGTGATTGTCTCTTTACTGATCCGGCCGTTCCAGCCGAACCACAGCGCCGTGTGCTCGTTGAGGGCTCCCAACAGGGCCACGGCGAGCCCCCCGGCTTGCGGGCGACTGCCGCCCAGAGCCGGAAGCCGGTTTGAGACGACTACCAATGATGTCAAAAAGCCTCCTGCCACTCCCGGCTTAAGCGCAAGGCACAATTGATCAATCCAACCATGCTATAGGCTTGGGGAAAGTTACCCCATAACTCGCCGGTCTTGATGTCCAGATCCTCGGAGAGCAGTCCGAGATCAGTACGGTGGGTCAGCATGTTTTCAAACAGTTGCCGTGCCTCATCGCGTCGACCTATGGCATGCAGGGCATCGATATACCAGAACGTGCAGATGTTGAATGCAGTCCTCGGCAGGCCGAAATCATCGGCACCATCATAGCGGAAGATGTGATCTCCCTGGCGTAAGTTCTGTTCGATAGCATTTACCGTCCCAATGAAACGAGGATCGTCCGCCGGCAGGAAACCCACGTCGTGGAGCAGCAACAGGCTGGCATCCATGCTCTCACCGCCGAAGCTGTCGACAAACGCACCCCTGTCTTCGTTCCAGGCCTCACGACATATCCGGGCATGCATGCAAACGGCCTGTTTTCGCCAGCGCGTGGCATCGGATTCAAGTCTAAGACGCCTCGCGATCCGAGACAAACGGTCACAGGCGGCCCAGCACATCACGGCAGAGTAAGTATGCACCCGTTTGTGGCCGCGGTACTCCCAGATACCCGCATCCGGCTTGTCGTAGAGTGTGGCGGCTTGCGATCCGAGGATTTCGAGCCTGCGAAACAGGGTTTCATTCCCCGGGCGTTCCAAGCGCTCGTCGAAGAATGCTTGCGTGGCAGCGAGCACGACGGCGCCATAGATGTCGTGCTGCGACTGGGTATAAGCGGCATTGCCAAGGCGCACCGGCCCCATGCCACGGTACCCCGTCAGAGTGTTCACGGATTTTTCGTCGATCCGGGTCTCGCCACCGATGCCGTAGAGCGGTTGCAGCTCGTGCTGCGCCGCTCCGACCACCAGATTGATGATGTAGTGGAGGAAGCCTTCCATCGTGCGTGTCGTGCCGAGGCGATTCAGCGCATGCACCATGAAATAGGCATCGCGTAACCAGCAATAGCGATAATCCCAGTTACGTTCGCTGTCGGGGGCCTCGGGAATGGACATTGTGATCGCCGCGATCACCGCACCGGTGTCCTCGTACGAGCAGAGCTTGAGGGTTATCGCTGAGCGGATGACCTCTTGTTGCCAGTCCAATGGAATGGACAGCGAGCGCGCCCAGTCATGCCAATACTCGCGTGTGAGATCGAGAAAACGCCGGCCCATTTCGGGCAGAGCCTCCTTGATGCTCTCATCCGGGCCGATGATGAACGTGGCGCCACCGTCCAGCACCATGGGCTGCTCATGGAGAACATAAGTCAGCGGAGCGTCGGTGCTTATGCGCGTGACCCAATCGGGGCTCACGAATCGAATGTGATTACTGCCATGGCTGATCGTCAGCTTTTCGCTACCATATGCAGTGGTTGGGCGAATTTTGACACGCACTACCGGAGTTCCGCTTAGGATCTCCAGCCGGCGGATGATCATGGCGGGCCGGAAATGGCGACCGAATTGCCGGAAGCGTGGGCAGAAATCGGTAATACGCACGCTCCCACCCTGTCGGTCATCGAGCTCCGTACAGAGCACGGCGGTATTGCGTTCGTAGTACTGGCGCACCGCCACTAAATCCTGCAGCTCGATGGCGAAGTAGCCGCGATCGGTTTCATCGATCAGGCGCGAAAAAACGGGGTCACCATCGAGGCGGGGAAAGCACGCCCAGACAATTCGGCCGCCGGTGTCGATCAGGGCTGCAATCTGACAATTGCCGATGACCCCGAGGTTCAGGCTCATGAGCTCCCCGCTAGGCGTTGTCGTATCTGGACCAATAGTGGGCCGCGTTGCCATTCGATGACCTCGTTCGCATTGTCGATGCCGCTCCGCGACGGCATAATAAATCATTGTGTAGTGGACATGGATCGCCTGAATGCAGTGCACTGCTCAGTGCATGGTTTGTGTTTGGACTATTGTTGTGAGAGTGGAGAAGCGTGCGGGCACTTGATGCCTAGGGCCTGGGGGGCAGGACACGAACGGCGAAGAGGCATGAGATCATGGCGTATCATCAACCGCGCAATCGCCGGAGATCAGAGCGTTATCCCGCAGAGATCCTCGTGTGCATCTACCATCACGCGGAAGCGGTCGGCGAGTATTGGACCCGCGACGTGAGTCAGGGCGGCATCGGATTACTCCCGGGAAAGGTTATGTTCTGGCGCGGTACTCGGCTCGAGGTACAGTTGTTCTCTCCCGGTCGGCGTCGGACGATTGCGCGGCGCGTCCCGGCCATTGTCCGTCACTGCAGCAGCCGCGGCATGGGGCTTAAGTTTCGCGCCGGCGAGCTCTTGGCACTGCCCTGAAGCTCGGTTTCCACGTTGCGCGCGGCGGTGCACGGATGTGTGGCTATAACTTTACCGTCCTCTGACTAAGCGATATATTGGTAACCCTGTCCCAAGATTTCAGGGTAGGCTTGCAGTTCCCGGAAGCACGGTTCAGAGAGTTGGCATAAAATCCCTACGTGCGAGCAAGCGTGTGTATCGCGCTGCCAGGATGCCATCTGCTCTCATTCGCCTCTGTGGAATTCGACGACCACAGCGTAGCGTATCGCCGGTGCGAGGTGAATGCCGCCATTGCGCCGTTCATCGAGGAACCCGCTGGGCTCCGTTAGCTACGAGCCAGAGTGCCATCTTTGTGGCGCGCTCGTGACAATGCCCTCGCATCATCCAGAAGAAGGTACTACGCAGAGGCCGATCTCCCGTGAGTGTTCATCGCCGCCCCAAGCCAAGCCTGCGTTCAGAGGTCGAAAAAGACAACTGCGGGTTCGGTTTGATCGCCCATATGGACGGCGAGGCCAGTCACTGGCTGGTGGAAACCGCCGTCAGCGCACTGACCCGATTGACTCACCGCGGTGCGGTGGCCGCCGATGGCAAGACCGGCGATGGCTGCGGGTTGCTCATGAAGCGCCCGAGCACCTTCCTGCGTACGGTGGCCGCCGAGGCCGGATTGCGGTTGGCGGAGGATTTCGCGGTTGGTTGCGTATTTCTCTCGCGTGACCCGACCAAAGCACAACAGGCCCGGACAATTCTAGAGCACTCGCTGAGCGCACAGGGTTTGCAGGCCGCGGGCTGGCGCGCGGTTCCAATCAACCCTGAAGCCTGTGGCAAACAGGCTTTAGCCAGTCTGCCGACAATCGAGCAGATCTTCGTCAATGCGCCTGCCGATGTCGACCAACAGATCTTTGAGCGGCGCCTATTCACCGCCCGGCGCCAGGCTGAAAAACAACTGGAACCGATGGATGGGGACTTCTACATCCCTAGCTTGTCCAGCCGGGTGCTCTCCTATAAGGGGCTGGTGCTGCCCTCCAATCTGAGGCTGTTTTATCGGGATCTCGATGATGATCGCCTGACAAGCTCCCTGTGCGTCTTCCATCAGCGCTTTTCCACCAATACCCTGCCCCAATGGCGCCTCGCTCAGCCCTTCCGCTACTTGGCGCACAATGGCGAAATCAATACCATCCAAGGCAACCGCAACTGGGCCATTGCCCGCGCTAACCGGTTTCAAACGCCGCTGCTGCCAAACATCGGCGAGATCCTCCCCCTGGTGAGTCCCACCGGGTCGGACTCCTTGAGCCTGGACAACATGGTCGATGTTTTGCTCACCGGCGGCATGGATCTGTTCCGAGCGGTCCGGCTTCTGCTGCCGCCCGCTTGGCAGAACGTATACACCATGGATGTGGACCTGCGCGCGTTCTATGAGTACCACTCGCAGCACATCGAGCCATGGGATGGTCCGGCCGGTATCGTCCTAACCGACGGCCGCCACGCCGCTTGCGCGCTCGATCGCAACGGCCTGCGCCCGGCCCGTTGGGTGATTACACGCGACCGCCATATCACTCTTGCCTCCGAAATCGGAGTCTACGATTACAGCCCCGCGGACGTGCTCCGCAAGGGACGCCTCAAGCCCGGCGAGATGCTTGCGGCCGATACCCAGACGGGCGAGCTGCTGTTGCCGCAAGATATCGATAACCGCCTCAAGTGCCAAAAGCCTTACAAGCACTGGCTGCAGCGCCACGCCCGAACCCTGGAGTCGCGCCTGACCGACGACAGCGCGCGCGAACGCCTCGAGCCCGACCGCCTAGCGGTCTATCAGAAGCAGTTCAACGTCAGCTTCGAGGAGCGGGATATCATCCTGCGCACCCTGGCGCAAAGCGGCCAGGAGGCCGTTGGCTCTATGGGCGACGATACGCCAATCGCAGTCCTCTCCCGGCAGGCGCGCCCGCTCTACGATTACTTTCGTCAACAGTTTGCGCAAGTCACCAATCCGCCCATCGACCCTCTGCGCGAGCAGATCGTAATGTCGCTCGAAACCTGCTTCGGGCGCGAGAAGAACTTGTTCGAGGAAACAGAGGCCCACGCCAAGCGTTTGGTGGTGGAATCGCCCGTGCTCTCCGACGCGAAGTTCCAGACCTTGCTGGCGCAGACTGATCCCGACTATGCCCATGCCCTGATTGCGCTCGACGCTCCGCTCGGCAGCGATTTGCGCACGGCCCTGGCGGCGATCTGCGAGCAAGCCGAGCGGGCCGTGCATGCGGGCAAAGTCCTTCTGATCCTTTCCGATCGCGCCTTGGCGCGCGAGCGTGTGCCGATACATGCATTACTCGCCACCGGCGCCGTGCACCATCACTTGGTGCGCGCGGGCTTGCGTTGCGATGCCAACTTGGTGGTGGAGACCGGCACCGTGCGCAACCCTCATGAGTGCGCCGTGCTGATCGGATATGGCGCGACGGCTGTATACCCGTATCTGGCCTATGACGTGATCCAGGACATGATGCACTGCGGTCAGCTCAAGGGCGCTTCTCTGCAGGAGCTGCTGCGCTTTTACCGCAAAGGCATCAAGAAAGGGCTCTACAAGATCCTCTCCAAGATGGGGATCTCCACCATCACCAGCTATCGCGGCGCGCAGCTCTTCGAGATCGTCGGTCTGCACGACGAGGTGGTGGAGCTGTGCTTCCAAGGCACGCTCAGCCGTATCCAGGGCGCCAACCTAGATGATCTGGAGGCGGACCGCCGCGAGCTCCACGCACGGGCCTGGCGAGTCAGCGAGTTGCCGAGCCAGGGCGGGTTGTTGAAATTCGTGCACGCCTCCGAGTACCACGCCTTCAATCCAGAGATCGTGCGCACTTTGCAAGAGGCGGCACACAGCGGCGATTACCAGCGCTATCAGGCGTTCGCGCGCGCGGTTAACGAACGCCCAGTGGCGGCGCTGCGCGATCTCCTGCAGCTCAAGCTCGCGGCACAGCCCTTGGCATTGGAGGAGGTGGAGCCGCTCCCCGCCATCCTCAAGCGTTTTGACAGCGCCGGCATGTCTCTCGGGGCGCTCTCGCCGGAGGCCCATGAAGCGCTTGCTATCGCCATGAACCGCCTGGGGGGGCGCTCCAATTCCGGCGAGGGAGGCGAGGATGCCGCCCGCTACGGTACCGAGCGCATGTCCAAGATCAAGCAGGTCGCCTCCGGCCGGTTTGGCGTGACCCCGCACTACCTGGTTAATGCCGAGGTCCTGCAAATCAAGATCGCCCAGGGCGCCAAGCCCGGCGAGGGCGGTCAGTTGCCCGGGCACAAGGTCAACGAGCTGATCGCCAAGCTGCGGTTCTCCAAGCCCGGTGTCGCCTTGATTTCGCCGCCACCGCATCACGACATCTACTCCATCGAGGACCTGGCACAGCTCATCTTCGATCTCAAGCAAATCAACCCGGCGGCACTGGTGTCGGTCAAGCTGGTAGCGGGGCCTGGTATCGGGACGATCGCGGCTGGTGTTGCAAAAGCGTATGCGGACCTGATTACCATCGCCGGTCATGACGGCGGGACCGGCGCGAGTCCGCTGACTTCGGTCAAATACGCGGGCACGCCCTGGGAGCTGGGACTGGTGGAGACGCAACAGACCCTGCGCGCCAATGACCTGCGCAACAGGGTGCGGCTGCAAGCCGATGGCGGCATGAAGACGGGCCTGGACGTGATCAAGGCCGCCATTCTGGGTGCCGAGAGCTTCGGTTTTGGCACGGCGCCAATGGTGGCGATGGGCTGTAAGTACCTGCGCATATGCCACCTCAACAACTGTCCGACCGGGGTGGCGACGCAACAGCGGGTCCTGCGCCTGAAACACTTCATCGGCACACCGGAGCGCATTGCCAATTACTTCACCTTTGTCGCGATGGAGGTGCGCGAGTGGTTGGCGAAGCTCGGCGTGCGCTCCGTGGAGGAGCTGATCGGTCGAGTGGATCGACTCGAAATCCTACCCGGTGAGACCGCCCGCCAGCGGCGGCTGGATCTTTCCGCGCTGGTTTCCGATGGCGGGGTAGCTAAGGACGAGCCCCTGTTTTGCACCCTGCCCAGGAACCCGCCGTTCGACCGGGGTGAGCTCGCCGAGCGCATGGTAGCCGATGCGCTGCCCGCGATAGAAGCCAAAACCGGCGGCGAATTCCACTACACGGTACGCAACAACAACCGCTCTATCGGCGCTCGGCTCTCAGGCGAGATCGCCCGGCGCCACGGCAGCCTCGGCATGTCGCAGGCGCCCATCGTGCTGAAGCTTACCGGCACCGCTGGGCAGAGCTTCGGCGTGTGGAACGCGGGCGGCCTGCATATGTATCTAGAGGGCGACGCCAACGACTACGTGGGCAAGGGCATGGCCGGCGGTAAGCTGGTTATCCAGCCCCCGGCCGGCAGCGCGTTTGCTAGTCGGGAGACGCCAATCGTCGGCAACACCTGTCTCTATGGCGCCACCGGCGGCGTTTTGTATGCGGCGGGCGTTGCAGGGGAGCGCTTCGCAGTGCGCAACTCCGGTGCCCATACCGTGGTCGAGGGCGCGGGTGATCATGGCTGCGAGTACATGACGGGCGGGGTCGTCTGCGTGCTCGGCGCCACGGGACTGAATTTCGGTGCGGGTATGACCGGCGGCTTTGCTTTCGTGCTCGATCTCGATAACCGCTTCGTGGATCGCTACAACCACGAGCTTATCGACATCCACCGCATCCAGCAGGAGCCCATGGACGCTCATCGCCATTATCTGCGCGGCCTGATCGAGGATTTCACGCGGGAGACGGCCAGCACCTGGGGCCGGGAAATCCTCGATAACTTCCGCGATTACGTTGGCCAGTTCTGGCTGGTGAAGCCCAAGGCAGCGGATCTCCAGGAGGTTCTGGACACCCTGCGTCGGGCCGCTTGAGCCCGTATTATCGCTGCCGAGCACTGGAGAGGCATGGGTAACAATTTTCAGTTCATCGAGGTCCCGCGCCAGGATCCGCCAAAAGAGGCGGCAGAAACGCGGGTCCAGAAGTTCGCCGAGATTTACAGCTCCTTCAGCCCTGAAACGGCGGCGGCGCAGTCGGATCGCTGCGTGGAATGCGGCAATCCCTACTGCGAGTGGAAATGTCCGGTCCATAACTACATTCCGAACTGGCTCAAGCTGGTGGCCGAAGGCAATCTGTTCCAAGCGGCCGAGCTGGCGCACAAGACCAACTCGCTGCCGGAGGTCTGCGGTCGCGTCTGCCCACAGGACCGGCTCTGCGAGGGAGCGTGCACCTTGAACGACGGTTTCGGCGCCGTCACCATCGGCTCGGTAGAGAAGTACATTGCCGATGAGGCCTTCAAGCGCGGTTGGAGGCCCGATCTGTCCGCGGTGGTGAAATCGGGCAAGCGGGTTGCCGTAGTCGGCGCGGGACCGGCCGGTCTCGGCTGTGCCGACATCCTGGTGCGCAATGGCGTGGAGCCGGTGGTCTTTGATCGTTACCCGGAAATCGGCGGACTGCTCACCTTCGGCATTCCGCCCTTCAAGCTGGAGAAGAGCGTGATCCAGACTCGCCGCGCCGTCCTGGAAGGCATGGGAGTGAGCTTCCAGCTTGGCGTCGAGGTAGGACGCGATATCGCCTTCGAGGATCTGCTGCGTGAGTTCGATGCCGCCTTTCTCGGCATGGGGGCTTACACATCCATGCGCGGCGGCTTCCCAGGCGAGGACAAGGCGGGAGTGCATGAAGCCCTGCCTTATCTGGTAACCAACATCAATCGCCTCATGCGCTTTGAGCCCAATACCTCTGAGGCCATCGACATGCGCGGTAAACAGGTAGTGGTATTGGGTGGCGGCGACACCGCTATGGACTGCAACCGCACGGCTCTGCGTCAAGGCGCGCGCAGCGTGACCTGCGCCTATCGGCGCGATGAGGTTAACATGCCGGGCTCGCGGCGCGAGGTCTACAATGCCAAGGAAGAAGGCGTGAAATTCCTCTGGAACCGCCAGCCCGTGGAGATCGTCGGCGACGGCCGAGTAGAGGGCGTCAAAGTGATCCAGACCCGACTCGGGGCACCGGACGAGCGCGGTCGCCGCCGCCCGGAGGCGGTGCCGGGATCGGAGGAGGTCATTACGGCCGATCGCATCCTTGTCGCCTTCGGCTTTCGGCCGAGCCCCGCGGATTGGTTCGAATCCCATCAGATACGCGTCGACGAACGCGACCGCGTTCTAGTCGCCAAGACCGGTGAGCAGCGCTACCAAACCGACAATCCGAAGATATTCGCCGGCGGTGACATGGTCCGCGGCGCCGACCTGGTAGTCACCGCGGTCTGGGATGGGCGCGAGGCGGCCAAGGGGATTCTGGCCTATCTCGACGTCTGACCCGGCGCCATAGCCAAGCATGTTGCTGCGAGCTCAACGCGGCTGTGCCCGCATGGCTGCATTGCCGCGCGGTGCGTTATGAGCCCCCGGGCTGCGGCGCATGATACACTGCCGGCCCATCCGCCTTGGCGAACCGCAACAGGCCCTACTCGTGACCGAGCTGCACAACGACCGTTTGCTGCGCGCGCTGCGCCGCGAGCCGGTGGACAGAACCCCTGTCTGGATCATGCGCCAAGCCGGCCGCTACTTGCCGGAGTACCGCAGGGTACGCGCCCAAGCCGGAAGCTTCATGGCGCTTTGCCGCAACCCCGAGCTCGCCTGTCAGGTGACCCTGCAGCCGCTGGAGCGGTATCCGCTTGATGCCGCCATCCTGTTCTCGGATATCCTCACGGTGCCCGACGCCATGGGTCTGGGGCTCTATTTCGCGGAGGGGGAAGGACCCCGGTTCGAACGCCCGGTTCGCAGCACGCGCGAGATAGCCAACCTCGCGCAGCCTGATATCGCGAGCGAGCTGCGCTACGTCACCGACGCCATCGCCCTGATCCGCCGTGAGCTCTCCGGCCGGGTGCCGCTGATCGGCTTCTCCGGCAGCCCATGGACGCTTGCGACCTACATGGTCGAGGGGGGCAGCAGCCGCGAGTTCCGTCGCATTAAGACCTTGCTCTATGATCACCCGCGGGCATTGCATCAACTGCTCGACCGGGTGGTCCAAGCAGTCACGGACTATCTCAATGCGCAAATCGAGGCCGGCGCACAAGCGTTGATGATTTTCGACACCTGGGGCGGCACACTGGCGCATGAGGCCTACCTCGAATTCTCTCTCGACCCGGCGCGGCGTATCATCGAGGCGCTGCGTCGCGATACACCGGATGGTCGGGTACCGGTCATTCTCTTCACCAAAGGCGGCGGGCTCTGGTTGGATGCCCTGGCCGAAGTAGGGGCCGATGCGATCGGCCTGGACTGGAGCGTGGATATCGCGAGGGCACGGCAACGGATCGGCGCGCGCGCCGCACTCCAAGGCAATCTCGATCCCTGTGTGCTCTACGGCGCACCGGAGGTCATACGGCGCGAGGTGCGGCGCGTGCTCGAAGCCTACGGACCACACCCGGGGCATGTATTCAATCTCGGCCATGGCATACATCCTGAAGTTGATCCCGAGCGCGTGTCCGTCATGGTCGAGGCGGTGCGCGAGCTCAGCGCTCACATCCATGATTCCTGAGGCCGATAAAGCCCGCGCTCGCCGCCGCGGCCGCCCGATCCGGGTGCTCTCCGCCGGTGTAGCGGTGGTACGAGAGGTTGATGGAGCCTGGCACTTTCTGCTACTGCGAGCGTTTCAATACTGGGACTTTCCGAAGGGCCAGGTGGAGCGCGATGAGCAACCGCTCGCAGCCGCGCAACGCGAAGTCACGGAGGAGACCGGTATCACGGAGCTGCGCTTTCGTTGGGGCCATGGCTACATCGAGACCGGTCCTTATGCCCAGGGTAAATTGGCGCGCTATTACCTCGCCGAGACCACCCAGATCGAGATTGAGCTCGGTATTTCGCCGCAGCTCGGGCGAGCCGAGCATCATGAGCATCGTTGGGTGGCCCTCGATGAGGCCATGCGCCTGACCTCACCCCGGGTGCGCCGCGTGCTCTACTGGGTGCGCGAACGCTTGAATGCGCCTAGTGAGCGGTGAGCAGTGAGCAGTGAGCAGTGACAACGGGAGGCGTCGTCACCCGTCACGGCAGTAATCGCTGCAGCCAGCGCACCAAGTGCCGGGTGCGTGGACTGAACAACTTCCGGGCATAGAATGTATTCACGGTGCGCCGGTGAATTTGCGCCAAGGTCGGGTAGGCGTGTATGGCCGCGCTGATGCGGTCCATCCTCACGCCCGCCGTCATGGCCAGCACGATCTCGTGCAGCAGCTCACCGGCGCGCGCACCCAATAGGGTGGCGCCCCGTATGCGACCGCGCTGGACGATCAGCCGCATGCGACCCGCCTCCGCGCCTTCGGTCAATGCCCGGTCCACCTCATTGAAGGGAAATTCCAGCACCTCCACGTCCAGCGCCTGCGCTTTTGCCTCGCTTGCGGTTAGGCCGACCCGCGCCAGCTCCGGATCGCAGTAGATCACCGAAGGCACCACGGAGTAATCCGCTTTCTTGGGAAAACGGAAAACGGCGTTGCTGATGACGATTCCCGCCTGATACTCCGCCATGTGCGTGAACCCAAACGGTCCACAGACATCGCCGCAGGCATAGATCCTAGGCCGGGTGGTGCGCATGCGGGCGTCGACCCGGATCCCGGCGCGGTCATAGGCGACGCCGGCGGCTTCCAGAGCAAGCTCCTCGATATTCGGTCGGCGTCCGGTCGCCACCAGGATCTCGTCGACTTCAAGCGCGATGCGCTGCTCGTCTTGTTGCAAGAGTAAGCGTTTTCCGGTTGGGCTTGGCTCCACGCGCTGCAAACAGACGCCGAGGCGAATGTCCATCCCCTCGCCCGTGAGGATTGCCCGCAGCTCGGCGGCGAGTTCGGGTTCCTCCCGCGGCAGGATCTCCGCGGCGCTCTCCAGGAGGCACACCCGGCTGCCAAGCCGGAGAAAGGCCTGCGCGAGCTCGACGCCGACAGCGCCGGCGCCGAGCACGGCAAGCCGTGGCGGAAGCGTTTGTAAGCCAACCGCCTGCTCATTGGTGATATAGCCCGTTTGCTCGAGCCCAGGCACCGGCGGCACCATTGGCCGCGAGCCGGTGGCGATCACAAAGCGCCGGCCGGCGATGCGTGTGCCCTTGACTTCGACCTCACCGGAATTGATAAAGCGCGCAATGCCGTATAGCACTTGCACGCCGTAGGCGCGATAACGCTCGGGATCGTCGTGCGTCTGAATCCGGTCGATGACCGACTGAATTCGAGCATTCACCGAGCGCATATTCACCTGCGGCTGAAACGCCGGGAGGCCGAATGCCTCGCCGCGGCGCATCAGCGCCGCTACCTCGGCCGAGCGCAGCAATGTCTTGCTTGGAATACAGCCGCTGTGCAGGCAGTCACCACCGAGCTTCGGTCCCCGCTCGATCAGCGTTACCGCAAGCCCAAGCTGGCCGGCCACGCTGGCCGTCACCAGCCCACCCACACCGCCGCCGATGACCACGAGGTCTTTCACTTGCGCTCGCCCTCCCAAATCGCGTCAGTGATGATGCTGCCCAGACGCTGTACGGAACGCGGCAGGATGACTAGGCCCGCTAGCCCCCTTTGATCGGGCCGCCCATTCGTGTTGGAAATAGTTCCGTGAAGTTCCTGTTGCAGACATTCGCTTATGGCTAGACGTCTTGAGCCGTGTTTTGATTTACAGATGAGTCAAGTTTAGGCTGCAA
>JAKDMQ010000277.1 GCA_030452265.1 Nitrococcus sp. | reverse complement strand
ACCGGTGGCAGCAACTAACGTGCCGGACCGGCTCGACACGCGGGATTGGAATGTCCAGATCGGCTGCAAGCCTGGCACGGTGGGCATGCCGCTGCCGGGCACGGCCTGCCGTGTCGTCGATCCCGATTCCCACACGACCCTGCCTGTCGGTACGGACGGCATGATCCTGATCGGCGGCGTACAGGTGATGACCGGCTACCTCGATGACCCGCAACGCACGGCCAAGGCGGTGATCGAGATCGACAGCTTGCGCTGGTATCGCAGCGGCGACCGTGGCCACCTCGACGAGGACGGTTTTCTCACCATCGTCGACCGCTATTCGCGCTTCGCCAAGATCGGCGGCGAGATGATCAGCCTTACCCGTGTGGAGGACGCAATCCGCGAGGCGCTCGACGACAAGGATAGCGAACTGCTCGCCGTCAACGTCCCTGATGAGCGCAAGGGCGAGCGCATCGTACTGCTGGTCGAAGACGGCGCCGATGCCGACGGGATGCGTGAGGCCATCGGCGCCTGCGGCCTGCACCCACTGATGATGCCGGCTGAAGTCCGCGTCGTCGCGGGGATTCCAAAACTCGGCAGCGGCAAGCTTGACATTCGTGCCGCGCGGGCGCTCGCAAGCAAGGCAGCCAGCGCCCCGCGCGAGGAAACGGTGGCGTAGGTGAGCCGTGCGACAGGGGTCAAGTCTAGTATTGCATATTCAGCGGAGGCTGCGAGGTATCCCAAACATCTTTAAATGCGCAATACTAGACTTGACCCCGTTTTCTACCGTGGATGACCCAATCCAGATCGTCCGCCGGATTTCATTTGCGCCAACATGCGGATGGATTGGCCTAGTTGCTCTGCATACTCATACCAAAAATCGGCCTGCTCCTGGGTGAGATGATCTTCGAGCGTGGTGCGAAAGAGCGCCAGCCAATCGTCCACCAGCGCGTCGGTGATTCCGATGGGGCCGTGCTTGGCGAGGACGTGGTATTGATCGTTGCGATAGCGCTCGCCACCCAGGGTGGTCCACCAGAAATGACTCAGACGAGCTATGTGCTCGGGCCAATCCTGAACGCGCTCAAATGGCTCGGCGAGGGTTGGATGGTGCTGTACGCGGCCGTAGAAGTCATCCACGACCCGACACACGGTCTCGTGCTCGATGGCTTTATGCGTACGCTGGCCCATGGCGAATTTGCCCATGTCGGAAGTGTAGAAAAATGATACGTGGGTTAACGCCCCTGTCCAAGAGGTGCTAGGGTCAAATCTTGTGTTATGCCTTCAGTGGATGGTGCGAGGCAGGCTAAAGATCTGTAAACGCATAATACTAGACGTGATTTCGCCTCTCTTCTGCTTGCCGGGGCGTTTCTCGACCTGCGCGTAGGGATCCGGCGTGTGCTTTCAAAGAGGGCTCGCGCCGTGTCTTTAGCAGGCTCGCCACCGTGACGACGGCCAGCACGACGACGATCACACCGAGGCTCAGCGGCGTGCTGATCTCGGGCACGCTGGTGCTGAGGTCCTGGTGCGCCCAGTGCAGGATCAGCTTCACACCGATGAAGGCGAGGATAATCGACAGCCCGGTCGACAGGTAGACAAGCCGGTCGAGCAGACCCTTGACCAGGAAGAACAGAGCGCGCAAGCCAAGCAACGCGAACGCGTTGGCCGTGAATACGATGTAGGCCTCCTCGGTTACACCAAACACCGCCGGGATGGAGTCGAGCGCGAACAGCAAATCGACTCCGCCGATCGCGACGAGCACGACGAACAGCGGCGTGACTACCCAGCGACCGTCAAGGCGCGCGATGAGCTTGCCGTCGATATAATCTCTGGTGACCGGAAGTACTCGGCGAGCGGCCTTGACTATGGCGCTGTTCTCGATGTCGGGATCCTCGTTGCGGTGGCGGAACAGTTGCACGGCCGTGTAGATCAGCAGCAGCCCGAAGAGCAGGAACATGAACGAGAACACCGAGATCAGGGCAGCTCCCAGCGCGATGAAGATCGCGCGCATGATCAGTGCGAGTGCAATGCCAAAAGTGAGCACCTTGTGTTGCTGCTCCTCGGGCACCGCAAACGTCGTCATAATGATCACGAAAACGAAGACATTGTCGACCGAGAGACTCTTCTCGATGATGTAGCCGGCGAAGTATTCGGTGCCGAGCTCCGCGCCGTGGGCCAGGGTGAACCAGACACCGAAACCGAGCGCGACGCCGACGTAGGCAATCGACCAAGCGGTTGCCTCTTTGAAGCCGACGCGGTGCGGCCAGGCAGCCGCCACGGCGAGGTCAAAGGCCAGAATAGCCACTATCACCCCTGTCGTAACGGCCCATGTGAGCCAACTGATTTCCAGCACCGTGCATTCATCCACACCGCGAAAGCGAGGTAAGGATAACCGGCATGGTCGGCGGATAAAAGGCGGCTGCATTCGGACAATAGCGGGGCGCGCGCCAGTAAGACGGTGTTGCTCGAGTGCAAAGGGCGTCGACGTCAGGCCAGGACATCGGCCGGGCAGATTCCGCTGGCGCATAACCCAGTTGGGTTATATTATTAACTGTAATGAGCGTACAGATAATCAAGGATTCCAATGGTCGCCCCGCATACGTCGTGTTGCCGATGCGCGTCTACGAGGCGCTCTCGGAGCAGATCGAGGATGAGCTTGCGGGGCTGGAGTGCGAGGCTGACCGCAACAATGAATATGAGCCGTTCAACCCGGCTGACTACGTGCAGAACCCCGCCGCCCTAGCGCGCCTGCGCGCGGGCGCTAAACAGGTGGACCTGGCCCGGGCGATGGGCGTCTCGCAAGCCTACCTCTCAAAGCTCGAACACGCCGAGCGGGTAACTCCGAAGGCGCTCGAGCGCGTGCATGTGGCGCTGAACGCTCTGAGGGCGTCAACCTGATCGATTCCAACCGGGTTATAGGGTCGTTCCCGACGAGCTTTTGGAAAGAACATCGTTCCGCGGGCATGAAGGCTCGCTACTCAGACCATAGGCTCACGCCGCTACTCGACGAGATCCAGCACAATCCGCGCAACGACAAGTAACTCTTGCGCTCGGCACATCGAGTCGAGTATCAAACAATTCAACCAGAAGGAGCAAGGAATGCGATCGACGTTACCCATGCGCGTTCTCGTTCTGCTGGCATCGGCCGTCTTGCTTGTGGCCTGTACTTCTAATCCACCCGAGAAGCCGAGGGGTGCGCTCGCCACGGCGCAGCAGGCGATCACGCTGGCCAACCGAGCGGTTACTCAAAAGGCCCAGTCGGTGCCCCTGTATGAGGCCGAAAAGAAGCTTAACCAGGCCCGCGGCATCGTCGGTAAGCCTGATGCCACCGAGGAGGATTACACCAAAGCGCGCCGCCTCGCCGAAAAGGCGACTCTGGACGCCCGCTTGGCGCAGGTGCAGGCCGAGACACACCAGGCGCAGGCGCGAAAGATAGAGCTGGGGGAGATCTTGGAGACGTTGCGCGAAGACCTTCACCTAGAGGGAGCGGAATAATGAACGAGCGCGCCCTAACCTGCCTGCTCGTAGCGGCGTTGCTCACGGCCTGCACCGCGACTCCAACGCAGCAAGGGCTCCCCGCGCTGGAGCGGGCACAGCAGGCAGTCGCCGCGGCGGCCGCCGACAAAGAGGTTCAGGGCTACGCGACGGTGCCGCTGCTACGGGCACAGGACGCCATGCGGGCGGCGCAGACTGCCTGGACACAGGAGCAGGATCAGGCGCGCGCCGAGCACCTGGCGTATAAGGCGTTGCGCCATGCGCAGATTGCCCAGACCATGGCGGCGGGGCAGGCGGCCACGGCGCAAGCCGAGTTGTTCATCGAACAAGCAGACGTGCTGCGGCTTCAAGCCCGCAGCCGCCAGATTGAGGAGCTCAAGGAGCAGCTTAGCAAGCTCGAGCCCAAGCAGACCGCGGAGGGCATTGTCCTCACTATTGGCGACGTGCTGTTCGCCTTTGACAGCGCCGAGCTCAGCGCCGCCGCCGACGCCCCGCTCGACAAGCTAGCGAGCT
>JAKDMQ010000276.1 GCA_030452265.1 Nitrococcus sp. | reverse complement strand
CGGGGATCACCCCGAACAGTGCGGAGGTGTCCAGTACGTGATCGTAGTAGGAGAAATCGCCCACCGGCACGAGATCCAATCCGGCGCTGGCTTGCAATGCCCAGTGCCGGGCCCGCAGCTCGCGTCCCGTGCGCAGCAGGGAGTCCTGGTCGATCTCGCCCCGCCAGTAAGCCTCGAGCGCGCGCTTGAGCTCGCGCCGCGCTCCGATCCTTGGGAAGCCCAATGCATGTGTCGTTGCCATAGTCTCCTCCGGCGAGTGCGTTGTTTGTAGGTATTCATCCTTGCACTACTATATGTCAGCCCATATCAACGCCCGGGACGGTGCGCTCTGGCGGGACACGCCGTGAATACCTCCCTGTAGGCTCGACGGCGGCATCCTTGCCGCCGACGGTCCCGCCAGAGCGCACCGCCCCGAGCTGACAATGCTTCTGCAAACATCAGTAGCTGGGGAAGATTTGGTCAATTCGTCACCCCGGCGCAGGCCGGGGGCCACTTCTTGAACCGGATTTCGGCATTCACCGGGATGACAAGAAGGCGGGTAACTGAGAACTCCCTATAGTGTCGCCGCTCATCGAACATGAGACAATTTCAAAATATTCAGAACGAATATTAGAATAATTCATATGACCAGATCGCACCGTCATCCCCGCACAGGCCGGGATCCATTTTTCTTATTGAATCAGCAAGATGATTACGCACGCCATCCCTGGCGTGCGCCCTATCGGGCCAGCTGAAGCTGTTCAAAATCGTTCCTGACGATTTTGTCCGGCCTGGCCGGAATGACGGAATTCGGAAGTTGTTTGAGATTCCCCTATGTACCTGGAACTTCGTCACCTGCGCACCCTGCAGGCGATTCGCGTCACCGGCAGCCTGGCCCGGGCCGCGAGCCGGCTGCACCTTACCCAAAGCGCCTTATCGCACCAAATCAAGGCGCTGGAGCAGCACTTCGATACGCCACTATTTTTTCGCAACTCCCGGCCGCTGCGCTTCAGTCCGGCCGCAGAGCTGCTGCTGGCTTTGGCCGAGCGGCTGCTGCCCGAGGTGAAGGCGGTGGAGCAGCGGCTCTCGGGCATGGCGCACGGGCGCCAGGGTCGATTGCACATCGCCATCGAATGCCATAGCTGCTTCCAGTGGCTGTTGCCCACGATGGATCACTACCGCGAGGACTGGCCGGGGATCGAGATGGATCTGTCGCTTGGATTTAGCTTCCATCCATTACCTGCCCTGGTGCGCGGTGAGATCGATCTGGTGGTGACATCCGACCCGGACCCGGATCTGCGCGGGATTCATTACGAGCCGCTGTTCCGGCACGAGGTGCTGCTTGCGATGAGCCTCGGTTCGCCGCTCGCGGCCAAGCCCTGGTTGGAGCCCTATGATCTCGCGGCCGAGACACTTATTACGTATCCGGTTTGCCGCAGTCGTCTGGACGTATTCGCGCGTTTTCTCGACCCGGCCGGCGTGGAGCCGGTGGCCGTGCGGACCTCGGAGTTGACCGTGATGATCATTCAGCTCGTGGTGAGCGGGCGTGGGGTTGCAGCACTGCCGAGCTGGGCGCTAGACGAATACCGGGGTCAAGGGCGGTTGGCCGCCCGTCCGCTCGGCCGTAATGGTCTCTGGTGCCCGCTGTACGCGGCGGTTCGAGAAGAGAGCCGGAATGCCCCGTTCATCGACGCCTTCCTGACTCTGGCACGAGCAGTGACCACCGAGCGCTTGTCTGGCATCCAGCCGCTCGAGGGCCGATCGGTAGACTTGCCTTAGACGTCAATACGCAATATATTGAGGCGTAGTCTTGATACCTGCCCCATATTTAGTGGGTCAGAGGTGGGAACACCGGTGCAAACCCGGGGCTGTCGCGCAACGGTAACGCGGTTTTGGCCGCGCAGCCCGACACCACCTAAGACCAGGGGCACCGCCGGTTACGGCGGCGCCCGGCCGAAGGAGACCTTCGCGTAAAAGGCTCCCGGTGTGGGGATAATCCGCTTTGAGGCGTGTCCCTGCCTGGCGTCTGCGCGTGGCTCCTCCGATCGAAGGATCTGATACCGGAGGTAAACATGCAGGCTGAAAGTGCCGTTTCTCTGTCCCTCGATTCGTCCCATTATCCTGGGTCTCGCAGCGCTGGTCTCCACGTTATCCGCCGCGACGGTCAGGTCTCCGAGTTCGATCCGGGCAAGATCACGCTCGCTATGACCAAGGCTTACTTGGCCGTCGAGGGAGATTCCGCCTCGGGCTCACAGCGCATCCGGAATACGGTCGCGCGGCTGACCGTCCAAGTGGTCGAGGCGCTGACGCGCCGCCAGCCGGCTGGCAGCAGTGTCCACATCGAAGATATTCAGGATCAGGTCGAACTGGCGTTGATGCGCGCCGGCGAGCACCGCGTGGCGCGCGCGTATGTGCTCTACCGGGAGGAGCGCGCGTGCGCCCGGCAAAGCCAGGCCGAACCCGTTGCAGCAGAGGAGTCGGTGTTGCGGGTGACGCGGGCGGATGGCAGCCTGGCAGCGCTTGACGAGACCCGCCTGCGCCGCCTCGTCGAGGAGGTCTGCCGGGGCATTGCCGGGGTGGACCCGGATACCATAATCGACGAGACGCGTCGCAACCTCTATGACGGCATTCCCGAAGCCGAGATCGATACGGCCTTGGTGATGTGCGCCCGCACGCTGATCGAGCGGGAACCGGGCTACAGCTACGTCGCCGCGGGCTTTCTGCTGGACAGCCTGCGCCGCGAGGCGCTTGGCTTCCTCGCCGGAACCACCGAGGCAGCTACCGTCGCCGAGATGGCCGAGCGCTATGCGCATTATTTCGTCGCCTACGTGCGCCGCGGCGTCGAGCTGGAGCTGCTGGACCCCCGGCTGCTCGAGCTCGATCTGCACCGGCTGGGCCAGGCCCTCAAGCCTGAGCGCGATCGACAGTTCGGTTACCTCGGACTGCAAACGCTTTACGATCGGTACTTCCTGCACTGCGCTGGCGTGCGCTTCGAGCTGCCGCAGGCGTTTTTCATGCGGGTGGCGATGGGGCTTGCCCTGAACGAGATCGACCGGGAGGAGCGTGCCGAGGAATTCTATCGGCTGCTCTCATCGTTTGATTTCATGAGCTCCACGCCCACGCTGTTCAACGCGGGCACGCGCCGCCCGCAGCTCTCGAGCTGCTATCTCAGCACAGTCCCCGACGATCTGGAGGCTATCTACTCGGCCATTCGCGACAACGCGTTGCTGTCCAAGTTCGCCGGTGGACTCGGCAATGACTGGTCCCGCGTGCGCGCGCTGGGCGCCCACATCAAAGGCACCAACGGTCGCTCCCAGGGCGTGGTGCCGTTTCTCAAGGTCGCTAACGACACGGCCGTCGCCGTTAATCAGGGTGGCCGGCGGCGGGGGGCGGTCTGCGCTTATCTCGAGGTCTGGCATCTCGACTTCGAGGAGTTCCTGGAGTTGCGCAAGAACACCGGGGACGACCGGCGCCGCACGCACGACATGAACACGGCCAACTGGGTGCCGGATCTATTCATGCGGCGGGTCATCGACGAGGCCGATTGGACGCTGTTCTCGCCGGATGAGGTCCCCGAACTGCATGATCTCTACGGTGCGGCGTTTGAAGCGCGCTACAGCGAGTACGAGGCGATGGCCGCGCGTGGCGAGATTCGCAACTACAAGGGCGTTTCGGCGGTTGCGCTGTGGCGGCGTATGCTCACCATGCTCTTCGAGACCGGCCATCCCTGGATCACCTTCAAGGACGCCTGCAATGCGCGCTCGCCGCAACAACACGCCGGCGTGGTGCATTCCTCGAACCTCTGCACCGAGATCACGCTCAATACCTCGGATGACGAGATCGCGGTATGCAATCTCGGTTCGGTCAACCTGGCGGCTCATGTCAACGATGGCGCTCTCGACTTGGCACGCCTGGAGCGCACCGTGCGCACGGCCATGCGTATGCTGGACAACGTCATCGACATCAACTGGTACAGCGTCCCCCAAGCGCGCCGCGCCAATCTGCGCCA
>JAKDMQ010000065.1 GCA_030452265.1 Nitrococcus sp. | reverse complement strand
TGGGCGGGAAAGCGGCCGTGGGTCTCGTAGATGTAGGTGCAGATGTCGCGGGTGCAGTCAATCACATCGCGCTCGTACTCCGCCGCCTCGGCGAGATAGCGTGCACCGAAATCGCCCTTGTAGATGCGCTCGAAGATGGCGGGATCCTTGTAGAGCCCGCCGGGGCCGAACTTGGCGGCGACGACGGCGTCCACCGCCTCGGCCATCGAGGCGTAGTGCGGCGGACACTTGGCTCGGATGAGCGGCTCGCCCCGGTGGCGCAGCCCGATCGGATGGGCGCGGACGTGGCGCATCGCTCGGATCGGCAGCGTGTGCCAGCGTACGAAGTCCATGAGCTTCCACTTGGGCGAGGCATAGTCGAAGCCCAGCATGTTGCCATAGCGGCCGCGGTACTTGGGGTCGCCCATCAGCACCGGCGGCGAGATCGTGCCGTGGATCCAAGCGCCGAGACCCATTGCCTCGGTCACCAGGGACAGGTTCTGAACGAGGAGGCTCGCCTCGATCTCGGTGCGCATCTCGTAGATCACGCCGAGCGGCACCTTGATGTCGGCGTTCAGAAAGCCCTTTTCGATCCACTTCTTGGTGCCGGCAGGCCGGTAAAAATTGCGGTCGTCGATGATCGTCGGCCGTGCCCCCTCCGGCTGGGTCAGGAGGTACATGAGCCCATTGATGTACTGGTGGCTCAAGTCGACCACCGGGAAAAAGACCGTGCTCCCGGGGCGGTTAGACAGGAACCGGTTGCTGTCGAGATACGCAGGAAAATCCCGCGGGCCCGGCACATCGATCCGCCGGTCAAGGATCCTGACCTTCGCCTCTTCGGCGCGCGCGATCAGCGTCTCCTCGCTCCAGGCGTCGATGCCACCCTCGAGCGGCGCCAGGCGCTTGAGAAAATAGGTCCCCTCGTCGTTGATCATGAAGAAGTGGGTGCCCTGGGCGTTATCCGGACTGCCGGCGGTGCGCCCCTGCATCATCAGGTTAGGCTTGGACATGACGGGATCGCCGGTCTCGGCATCCTGCCACGGCCGGTCGGGCATGGTGAGACCGGAGGCGCCAGTCGCCGCGATCAGGATCGCCTCCTCGAGCTTCGCGAGCGGCGCGGGCGCATTCTCCGAGACGTGAGACATCGACCCCGCCGCAACATCCGACCCGCGCGGCACCCGGCGGGTCCGGCGCGACCAGAGGACGCGGGCGAGCGGCTCCTTAAGGAACGATTCGAGCCCGGATTGGGTGTGTGCGGTATCGTTCATCGCACGGGCCTCCAGGGAGCGAACGCGGAGGCGTCGCGCGGCAGGACCGGGGCAAGCTCGGGGCAGTGGCGCAAGAGCACGCTGGTCATCGAGTTTCGCTCCACCCAGTCCATGCCCAGCGGCGAGTAGATCTCGGGCCGGAAATCGACAGTCAGGAACCGGTCGGACTGCAGGCGCCGCGACGCCATCAGGAGGAAGATGCGGAATGCGGTGTCGGAGAAGCCAAAGCCCTCAGGAGGGTTCTCGCCCAGGAGCCCGACCACCGTGTCCACGCTCTCGATCTCGCCGTAGATCTCACGGGCCAGCCGGTTGGTCTCTGGGCTCGCCGTGAGGTCGTCCCAGCGCCGGATCTCGGGCATGCGCAGCGCGCGGCGAAAGCCGTTGTAGCGCGGCACCCGCCGTGCCCGGGTGCGCACGATGTCGACTACCGAAAGGTCGATCACCTCGCCATTGCGCTGGAATTGCTGCAGCGCCTTCGGGAAGTTGTGCAGCGTGATCGCGCCGGGATGGGCGACGCCGAAAGTGTAGATCACATCGCGCAGGCCGATCCGGCGCATGCGCTCGTCGGCGTGCGTGCCCTGGATCTCGAGGAAACCCATGCGCTCGCGCTCCGCTCCAGTGGCGTAATCGTAGAAGATGTAGTCGTCTGGGATCATCGGGTGCATCCGGTAGACGGTCACGAACTCCTCGGTAAACGAATAGGGGACGGAGTAGTGGTCGGGCTTGGTCTCGGGGATGCCCTTCAGGGCGTGCACGTCGGTCAGCCAGATGCCGAGACGGACCAGCCACTCGCCCGATGGCGGCCCGTACCAGTTGATCTTCATCCCGATATCCAGCGCCTCGGTAGCGAGAATCGCGGGCGTCCACTCGATGGTGTGGATCTTGACGATGAGCGCGGAGACGATCAGGCGCGCGGTCTGGTACCTGCGCTCGTCGTCCCAGTGCGGGTATTCGCGCTGCAGCTCGTCGACAAGGATGTTGTGCTCGCGGGCGAAGAGCGTGTGCATGGCCGAGAGGCCAAGCCACCAGCTCTCGTTAAAACCGGTCACCTCCAAGCCGCGCAGGTTCGTCGGCAGATAGCCTTCCTCGAGCCTCAGCCGCGCCCCGTCGCGCAGGGTCGCGGCGCGCTCGGCAGACTCGCCGTAGAGTGCCGAGGCGTCCCACCAGGTCGAGTGGGTGTTGGCGAAGACCCCCGGATCCTCGCACCGGGGATGCGGCACATCGCCCGCGATGCGCATCTCGCCTGTTTTCTTCCCGCCGGGCGTCGAGGCCCAGTCCGGGTAGGCTTGCGGGATCGGCACGATCAGATCGTCCTGCCCGAGCCGGCGCCGGGCATGGCCGACCCAGTCGTGGACCTGAAACTGGATCCAGGCGGCGGCGAGGATGTTGAGCGTGCGCGCGGGGATGAACGCCTTGCGGTCCATGAGCACGCGCGCGACCGTCACCGCGTTGGGCTCCCCGGAGGAGGCGGTTTCAATCGCCATGTTGCGCCCGAACGCCGCCCCGACCGCGCCCATCGCGGGGTCGGAGAGATCGTTCGCCCGCCCTTCGTGGGTGCGGCAGATGCGTTCCTCTCGCCGGCAGTCCCGCGGCACCGCGCGCGCGGTAGGCGGCGCCTCGCGCGGCTCGGTGTCGATGAGGTTCTTGGCCTTGAGGTCGTAGCGCAGCGTGTCGAGGTTCAGGACGCTTATTGGCAGCGGCAACCGGTGCCACGGCACCCTGCGGTTGACCAGGCGCAGCAACCGGCGCGCGGCCGTGCCGAAGATACGGTTGCGCAAGGGTAGCGCAGCGGCGCGCCAGCGCTTGCCCGCCCGGTGCGCGAAGGAGGCGTCGTAAACGACCTTGCGCGCCCGGTTGAGGTTGCCCAAGGGGCGGAACTCCTCGGTGGTGTTCCACGGGTTGAACCCGCCCTCGTCGACGCTGCGCCGCTCGGCGATCGCCTCGGGTGTGGTCAGCTCCCGCCGCGGCATCGTCAGCGTCGCGGCATGGATCGGCGGGCTCACCGTCTCGGACCATTCGTGCGCGGCATCCTCGATCGGCGTGGTGCGCTCGTCGACGAAGCGCTGGAGGTAAAGCTCGAAGGTGACGTCGCCCCGCCGCAGCCGCTCCTCGAGCTCCAGCGACAGGCGCGCCGCACCGTGCGCCGGCTCCGCGGCCGGGGTGCCGCGGGCGGGCTTGAAGACGTAGCGCACCGCCTCCTTGCCCCAGCGGATCGCGCCACGGCTCCAGTAGCGCTCGAGCGCCACGCTGTCGCAGTAACGCAGCGCCTCGCGGACGTTGCGGAGCATCCGGATGACCTCGCTCGGCCCCAGACGGCCCATCAGGCGCACGAGGCCGACGACCTTGGAGAGCGTACCGCCCGCAACGGCGTAGGCGAAGTGGACGAACTGGTGGGCGTCCCGGGCGTGCGGTACCGGGAAGTTGGTGGCGAGCAAGTCGTGCTGGTCGCCATTCGGCACCGTGACCCGGATCGCGAGCCCGCGCAGGTCCTTCCCCTCGTCGGACTTGCTCGCCGAGGCGGCGTTCGAGAACCGTACCTGGGTCCGGTACACCGCGCCGGGCTGGGCGAAACCAACCCGCAAATCCGCGGGCAGATCGTCGGCGAAGCGCAGTCGCGCCCCGTCGAAGCCCGCGATCGACTTGACGTGGAATCCCCGCTCCACCCGTCGCGCCTTGGCCGCCCGCTTCGCTTTTAGCTGTGCGTCGAGCATGATATCGGCAAGCTCGAGGAACGCCTTGCGCTCGGCCTCGGGAGAGCCGCCCTGGTAGCGCTCGGTCCAGACCGTCCGGTCGGGCGCCAGCCCTGCTTCACGTTCGTCAGACACCGATCCGCCCCCCTACTACGTTTCAGATGGCGTGCCAGCACCCCTACCTCGGGATCCTGGCTCTAGTGCTCATAGCTCCCGCTGACGTCGTCCTGTCTGAACTTCCGATTTGTCGTAACAAGTAGCGCGCCCGGCGTCGGTGGCGTCCCCATGCGTTCGTGTCCTTCTCGGGGATGTGCCCGCGTGCCGTTGCAGTCGATGATTCAAAGTTTCGTACACCAAGGCCCACTGTCAAGGACTCTTTGCGCCGCGCGCTTTGCCCAGCGCCAGGTATTCCTCTTGCTCGGAGGGTGCCGGGTCGGTGGTGGCGTAAGCCTGGCGTGCTATTGACGACATGTCGTAAACGTCGTCGACATGTCGTAAAAATTCCGCCCGATAGATCCCCCATTGGCTGCGCAAGCCACGCGCATATTGCAACACAAGCTCCTTATAAATCCGCGCGTTAGTGGCGCCTTATGGACGCGCTTGCAGAGTTGGCATCGTCGTTGCTTTTAACGTATTGCCTGGGAAAGAGATCGGAACCGGGCGCATCACGCCGACAAGGATCGTGGGTTGGAAACGTAGTCAACACGATTGATTAAAGGAGTTGATTGCGGGCAGTTAGTCGATGCCTCGAAGAACGCTTGTAAGTAATTCAGTTATTCGCTAATACGAAGGAGATTATCATGAACGACCGTACCGCGTTGCAGATGCCGCACGAAAACGATCTGGCCGTGCTGCACGAAAACATTATGCGTGAGATCATTGAAGAGCGCGAGCAGGAAATGAAAGCGCTTCGAGCTTTGAAGCAGAAAGCAAGGAAAGCGGCAGAGGAGAGAGATCAGAATGAATCTCTCAAGGCCGCAGGACTTGACGTTGATAAGCTCGACAAACTGCATTGCGAGTACCTTCAGCAAGCGGAACGAGAGATCCAGACTATCGAGTCCCAAATGGAAGAACAGTCGCGAAAAGTAACATCGGATGCGTTCGGGGTTGACGTGGACGCAACATTTTTACCGGCAGGTGCCAAGCGGCTGACCCCCGTGTGGGTTGCCGGATTTTCAGATGCCGATGGCCAAACGGAGCGCGCAGGTGCTTCTGTGTTAGCGCCGCAGGCCATCCTCACCGGAGGAGGTTGTAAGAACTACTATAACTGGGCTAAAGGTGGCGGCTGGGGATGCACCGACGGTACAGGTAAGAATCAATCCTGGATCGATTTCGGTTTCTGGTTTAAGCCGTCCGAGAGCAGATTTTACAGTGTTCGGCCGTTGTTCAGGTACCGCGGTTACTACATCGTCAAAGCGGATGATGCTTGGTACAATTGCAAAAGTGCGCGAGTAAAGGTCACACAATGGGTGAACGTTAAGCAGTACAATTGGAAAGGATGGAAGAGCGAAACGGTGCTCGATGTATCCGATGACAACATCACCGTCAACAAGAGATTTGATGACGATCGGCACATGTACACGTCCTATCTCTTAGGTGCAGGCGATTGGGCGTACATTCGATGCACTATCGGCCTTTACGTGGAAGCGGAAGGTGGCGGTTCATACGCAAAGAATGATTACTCCACAGGTAATGCTAACTTTCTTTGCGCCCCGCATTGTCACGTTTATTGAATTTGGGCTAACAACCTGAATTTTAATGAATAAGAGGGTGCTAAAGGTATATTCTTTCCTAGCAGTTTGTCGGCCTTAATGCTTGGTTGTATTGATACGCACACATGTTGATTAAAAAAGAACGGTTCGTTAAATCGATAGGTTGAATGGTCGAATGAAATTTAAGTCCGGCAAGCTGCTAGGTGCAATTGAACCACTCACCGGGACCTAACAGTTTTTGGCGAGCAGAAAGAGGAGAACAAAGACATGGCATCACCTTTCATTGGAAAGAAATTCAAATTAACTCAACCGGACGGATCTCAGTTCGAGGTGCGCGGTTGGGGCGACCAGCACTATGCGGTGTTCGAAACATTGGAGGGCTATACAATTGTCAAGAATCCGAGTACGGGGTTCTACGAGATTGCCCAATTATCGAGTGGTGGGAACATGCTGGAACCAGCTCTCGGCCCTCAGGGCAACTTGGATGGTGTGCGCGCCGCGGTTGATCCCGGCCTGCGAATCAACCGCGATGCCGCCCGCGCCCAAGGGATGGAGGGGGCGTTGCGCATGGGGGGCCGTCGCTGCGATCGACGGCGGGAGGAGCGGAAGAATCTGATGAGAGCGGCTCGCGCCCTGGGAGGCCCCATGCTGGCGCCTCCGCAACGAACCACCGTCGGAGATTTCGTCGGACTCTGCCTCTTGATCGAATTTCCCGATGAACCTGGAGCTATTTCACGAGCCGATGTAGAGAGGTTTTGCAATCAGGAAAGATACGCGGAATTTGGAAACAACGGCTCCGTCTTCGATTACTTTCACGAGAATTCCATCGGCCGCTGTCGTTATACCAACATTGTGGCTGATTATTACCAAGCCAAACATCCTAAGCCCTACTACACCGATCCGAACATTCAGCAAGGCGTCCGTGCACGGGAGTTGATTCTCGAGGCACTTACGCATTGGCAAGCCAACAATTTCGACTTCACCGCTTTGACCGCTGACACTGGTGGCTTTGTGTATGCAATGAATGTTTACTATGCCGGTGTGGTCGAAAACAACTGGGCCGAGGGCTTGTGGCCGCACGCTTGGCATTTGGCGAATCCTGTCCAAGTGGCGCCCGGAAAGTCGGTTTTTGACTACCAATTCACGGACATGAGCCAGCAGCTAACGCTCGGAACGTTCTGCCATGAGAATGGGCACATGCTGTGTGATTACCCGGATTTGTACGATTACGGGGGTGAGTCAGGGGGTGCCGGCGCCTACTGCCTGATGTGTGCCGGCGGTGTCATCGACGAAACGAACCCGACACACATCTGCGCCTACTTGAAAAGGTTATCGGGATGGGCCAACAGTGTGACGCCAATCCAGCACAATCGCACGATCACGCTTGGCGCCGGTGCGAATGACTTCGCCATGTTTGCGAAGGACACTGGAGAATATTTCATTATTGAAAACCGAGCGAAGAGCGGGCGCGATGCGTCCCTTCCGGACGAGGGGCTCGCGATTTGGCACGTGGATGAAGATGGGAACAACAGCAACGAGCAGAGGACGCCAAGCCAACACTACGAACTTTCGCTCGAACAAGCAGATGGGCAATTCGATCTGGAATCTTCCCGAAGCATCGGTGACTCAGCGGACCTATTCGGACAAGCGAGCAAGAGGTTCGCCGATTCAACTACGCCTAACAGCAAATGGTGGGATGGCACAAGCTCCAACCTTGATGTGTTTAATATCTCCACACCCGGCGCCCAAATTACTTTCAAGAGCAAGCTGTTCGAGGGCGGGGACGGTTCGCAAACCGTTCGCGGCGAGTCGACGCGCAAACTAAACATTCCCGATAATGAGGCTGCCGGAGTCACCGACACGATCGTCATCAACCAGGATGCCAAGATCGCTAGCGTCCGAGTGACACTCGACCTCTCACACACTTATCGGGGCGATCTTCGTGCTACGTTGTTAGCGCCATGGGGCGCCGCCATCGTTCTGCACGAGCGTAACCAGGGAGGTAGCGCCGATGATATTCGGCGGACGATTGAAGAATCGGACATACCTAGCCTAGCGATGCTGCACGATCACAGCACTCGCGGAGATTGGCGTCTCCTTATACAAGATCTGGCTCCATTTGACACCGGCACACTGAACCGTTGGGTGCTGGAATTTGATGCGACCGAACAACCGCAAGGCCAGATCACGCTGGAGGAGGCCCCCGGTACGCACATCCCTGACAACGATCCGGCCGGGATTGTAAGAAGTCTATCCAGTGCTGTTTCCGGGAACGTCGGCAGTGTGGAATTATCAGTGGATATCACCCACAGTTGGATTGGCGATCTGCGGATCGGTCTCCGGTCACCTTCTGGGACTGGCGTGATTCTTCACGACCGGAGTGGACGCGACACGGATGGCATCGTGAAAACCTATACAGTCAGTAGCACGCCTGCACTGGGCGAATTGATAGGTCAATCGATCGGCGGAGATTGGCAGATTCACATATCAGATCACGCGGGTGAGGATCTTGGTAAATTGAATTCGTGGCGCATCGTGATTCATCCTGTACCCTGACGCAGCATAAGAGGAGCGTAACCCTGTAACCGTACCCCACAGTACCGGCGCGGCCGATCAAGCGGGAAATCACGTGGTCAAATAACATACATTAAGAAAAATGTCTCTAAGCGTATTTTGGGCGCATTGGGATGGGCGTACGACTGGCGGCGGCTTCCAGCAGTCGGTAAGCTTGGTAAGCGAGTGTTTACAAATGGCTGTTGTTAGCCGCCGCAGGAGCATTCGAGCTTCGGCGAGCCACACCACCCAGGCCTCTGAGACGTCCGTGAGCCAATCATGATGCATGTTCAATCGTCGAGCGCGCTCATTCCACGCATGGGTGCGCTCGACCACCCTGCGTTTCGGTAACACGAGAAAGCCCTTGGCATCGGCTAGCCGGGTAAATCGATCGCCCTGCTCGGGAATGCACCAGCGCCCGACGTTGGCGTTAGCGGGATGAAGTGCCACATCGACGTTAATGTCATGCTGCTGGTTGATCGCCTGGGCGCAGCGCCCGGTATACGCGCTGTCGACGAACACCGTCTCGACGCTTGGGTACTTCGCCATAGTGCTCGCCATGACCGGATGCGGCCCATCGCGATCCTGGAGACTCCCCACGCTCCGCGCTTCCACCTAAACAGCGTGGAGGAAGTCATCTTTTTGGTGTAAATACGCTCTAAGGAGACGTTGATTTAGTTCATAGACAGCAGGACCAACCGGGTGCGAGCCTTTGCGGATTGGTCGCACGGTTGCCGTATGCATCGCGTCCTATTGACGACATTTCGTAAACGCCGTCGACATATCGTAAAAACCCCGCGCGATCGATCCCTCATCGCCCGCCTAAGCCCGCGCACACTGCTACACATCCTCCTATAAGTCAGTGCGTTAGTGGCGCCGTGTAGCCGCGCTTGCACAGTTGGCATTGTCGTTGCCTTTAAAGTCTTGCCTGGGCAGGAGCTCGGAACCAGGCGCATCCCGCCGACAAGGATCGTGGGTTGAAACCGTAGTCAATCAAGGTTGGTTAAGGAGTACTCACGATGAAAGCAATGCATGAACTAGGTATCAGGAGGAAAGCTATAAGGTATCACTCACTCCTCCTGGCAATATTGGGCCTTGCTTTGATCACGGCTGTTCTCTCTTCGATCACGACTGGCTCTGCACATGGACAAGCCAAGGCGGACTCCGTCGTGAACGGCTGGGAGAGCTGGGAGACGTTCACCTCCACCAAGGGTTCGGTGCTCAGATAAGAACGGCGAACCCGTAGGTGCGGTTGATCATCAACGAGCACTGCACATGATCCTCTACTATCATCAATACAGTGTCATCACTTCGCCGGCTTTAGTCCGACAGGCTCGCAACGACGCCATCGCGGTTATGCAAGAGTGCCAACTACATCAGCGCTATCGTCGCTTGGTCGTCGCCAGTGTTATCCCACTGGCTTTGATGATCGTGGCCCTCGCCATTTATCAGTTTCTGAGCTTAAAGGAACGTGAGCTAAGCGATCTTAGACAGTCCTTGGTCCAGCAGCGGGTCGCGCTCAATGCCATCGTCAAGGCGGCCGACGATCACGTTCAGGAAATGAAGCTGTGGGCCGAGTTTTTGCAGGGAATGCATTGGCCGGCGGGTCACGTGTGGATCGTAAATAACAGCCGGTACCAAGTGCTGGGCGACGCAAAAGGCAAGGCCGCGGCGAAAGATGAGGTGTTGGCACTCGCTGCGCTGATACCTAAGCCGCTAGCCGGGGTGAGCGCAGATCGGCTGACCGCAGTCTCGGATGATTTTCGGGAAATCAACGGACACCACGTGCTGGCGCTCGCCATCGAAGGCGCGCCTTGGTCCATGCTCTACTTCGTGTCCGACGCCGAGGTCAGGGCTCTGGTATTACCAAGGCTCACGCCCTACGCGATCACTCTGATAGGTCTGTTGCTGGCGTTCCTTTTCGCGCAGCATCTGCTTCGACGCTGGTTCGTCGCGCCGGTTCTTAGCATGGCGAGCTATATAAACGCCGAATCAAAACAAGAAGGTCAGCCTGTCCCCAAAGCGCTCAGCAGATGGCGTCCCTGGGTCGAGATCATCGCCAATGGGCTCAATGCCACTCGCGCCAAGGAGGCGGCGGAGGCGGCGAACCGCGCGAAGAGTGAGTTCCTCGCCAACATGAGTCACGAGCTGCGCACGCCGCTGAATGGCATTCTGGGCTATGCACAATTGTTGAGCCGTGATCCGACCCTGAGTGAAACTCACCGCAATCATGTGCAGGTGATGCAACGCTCGGGCGAGCACTTGCTGGTGTTGATCAACGATATCCTCGATCTCGCCAGGGTGGAGTCGCGCAAGCTCGAGCTGGTCGTCGCTGATTTCGAGCTGCGAGGGTTATTACAAGCCGTCGTGCGCGAATCTGAGATCAAGGCGGCGCAAAAGCAGCTCTCGTTTGCCAGCGTGTTGGATCCCGAGCTGCCCGTTGTGGTGAGCACCGATGAGCACAAGCTGCGGCAAGTCCTGTCCAACCTGATTGGCAATGCCATCAAGTTCACACAGGTAGGCGACGTGCAGCTGACGGTAGACCGCCAGGATGATCAGGTGTTGTTTGCGGTGCACGACACGGGTTGCGGAATAAAACCAGACGACCTGAAGTTGCTGTTCCAACCCTTCCAGCAAGTCGGCGAGCACAAGCAAGGCAGGGAAGGCACTGGGCTGGGGCTTGCGATCAGCCACGCGATGGTGGAAGTCTTGGGCGGGAGCTTACACGTCGCGAGCGAGCTTGGAAGAGGGAGCCGGTTCTGGTTCGCCATCCCGCTGCCTGAGTCTGTCGTGGCCTTGGTGCCCCCGGGGTCGCAGCCCGGCGTCGTGGGCTATTACGGTCCGCGCCGTCGGGTGCTGGTGGTGGACGACGTGGAGGTTAACCGCGCGGTACTGATGAACATGCTCAAGCCCTTGGGCTTTAAAGTCAGCGAGGCGCAGCACGGACTAGCGGCGATCGAGGTTGCCGCCGCATTCAAGCCGCACTTGATCCTGATGGATTTACGCATGCCTGTCATGGACGGGTTAGAGGCGACCCGGCGAATCCGCCAGGTCGACGCGCACAAAAAGACGATCATCATTCCGATCTCCGCCAGCGCCTATGCGCATCACCGCAGCCAGTGCTTAGCGGCGGGCGCCAACGACTTCCTTGCCAAACCGTTCCGACAAGAGGCCTTGCTGGAATTGCTGCGCATGCATCTGCGCCTCGAGTTTATCTACGCGGCACAGGCCGAGGCGCCATCGGCTCTGGTGACTCGCATCGGCGCACAGGCGCCGAGCTTGGTCTATCCACCGGAGCGCGAGTTGGCGGTGTTCGTCGACTTAGCTCGGCGCGGGGAGGTCAAGAATATCCTCAAACGCGCGACTCAACTGGAGCAAAGCGATAGCCGTTATGCTCCCTTCGCAGCCGAACTGCGTGGCCTCGCCATAGGCTTCAAGGTCAAAGAGATCCGCGAATTTCTCAATACCGCGAAACCAGCAGCATGAGCACGCGTGTAAATCGCCGTGACAACAAACCGGTCATCCTCCTAGTGGATGACACGCCCGCCAATCTCAATGTGCTATGCGATCTGCTGGACGGCTCAGGTTTCGAGGTGCGTGTAGCCGAGGATGGCGCGAGCGCTGTGGAGCAGGTCTCCTACGCGCGCCCGGATCTCATCCTTCTGGACGTGCGGATGCCGGGCATGGATGGTTTTGAGACCTGCCGCATTCTCCAGGAACGAGTGGCCACGCGCGACATCCCCATCATCTTTATGACTGCGCTGACCGATACCGCCGACAAGATCAAGGGATTTCAATGCGGCGCCGTGGATTACATCACCAAACCTTTTCAACATGAGGAGGTGCTCGCGCGTGTCGCCACCCACATAAAGCTGCAAAATCTCACCGTCAAGCTCAAGGAGAGCGAAGAACGCCTGTCACGCATCTTTCAGTGCGCAATGGACGCCATTATCACCACCGATCAAGACGGCTGCATCTCGATGTTCAACCGCGCCGCCGAAGAGATGTTCTGCTGCGTCGCTGCGCAAGCAATCGGTCGCCCCGTGGCCGGATTTTTATCGGACGACTTAGCTCGCGTAATTGCCGATTACATGAAGCCCGCCCTGGGGCAAGCGCCTCAGTCCGCGATGTGGGTGCCCGAGGGCTTGACGGCGGTGCGTGCAACCGGCGAGCCGTTTTCCATCGAGGCGACTGTGTCGCGCGCGGACGCCGTCGGGCAAACGTTCTATACGCTGATCCTGCGCGACATCCACGAGCGCAACAAACTGCAATCCTTGGCTCGTTATTTGCAGAACGAAGTGCATGCCGCGCGCGGCATTGGGGATCTCGTCGGCAGCTCGCCAGCCTTGACGCAGGTCATGCGCGATGTGCAGCAGGTGGCCGCCACCGACACTACGGTGCTCAT
Organism: Nitrococcus sp.; assembly: GCA_030452265.1. Taxonomy (GTDB): domain Bacteria; phylum Pseudomonadota; class Gammaproteobacteria; order Nitrococcales; family Nitrococcaceae; genus Nitrococcus. Next base: position 2,883 of record JAKDMQ010000065.1, on the reverse strand, counting down.
CACCGGCGAGACCGGCACCGGCAAGGAGCTCATCGCACGCGCGCTCCACACCTTGAGCGCGCGCAAAGACAAGGCGATGGTGACGCTCAACTGCGCCGCCATCGCCGCGGGCATCATGGAAAGCGAGCTGTTCGGGCATGAAAAGGGCGCCTTCACCGGGGCACAGTCGCGCAAGATTGGCCGCTTCGAGCTCGCCGATGGCGGCACGATCTTCCTGGATGAAATCGGTGAGCTGGCGCCTGACCTTCAGGCCAAGCTCTTGCGGGTACTGGAGCAGGGCGAGTTCGAACGCGTCGGCAGCGCTCACACCTTCAAGGTCGACGTGCGCGTGATTGCGGCCACGCATCGCGACTTGGAACAACGCTGTCGAAGTGGAGAATTCCGCTCCGATCTCTACTATCGCCTAAACGTATTTCCTATCCATCTGCCGCCCCTGCGGGAGCGACGCGAGGACATCCCGCTCCTGGTCGAACATTTCGTGCAAAAATACGCCAACAAACTTGGCAAACACATCTCCAGCATGCCGGCACAGATGATGGCAGCGTTGCAGGCCTATGCATGGCCCGGCAACGTGCGCGAGTTGCAGCATGTGATCGAGCGCGCCGCGGTTCTCACGAGCGGCTCGGAGCTCGCGTTCGGCGACTGGTTTCATCTTTCCACCGCCGGGCCTGAAAGTGCCCAACTCGCGACTTTGGACGAAGCCGAGCGCGCCCACATCATCAAGGTCCTGGAATCGGTAGACTGGCGCATCAGCGGCGATCACGGCGCCGCGGTGTTGCTGGGCGTTCCCTCGACGACGCTGCGCTCGCGCATGGAGAGACTGGGCGTACAGAAACCGCGATAATATTGCTCGTGTCAGCTGCGCTCATATCGCGCCCCATCAAGGTTTGTCTGTCGGTCGCATCGCTCGGGCCAGAACCCCTTCTTCGATTGATTGAGCCCGCTCGGCTTGCCGATCCACCTTGCGTCCTCTTGACGACATTTCGTATACGCCATCCGCATGTCGTAGAAACCCCGAGTGAAAGCCTTCGTTGATTGCGTAAGCCAAGCGCACCTTGCAACAAGTTCTTCTTATAATTCCGTGCCTTATATGCGTCATACGGCCGCATTTGCACGGTTGGCATCGTTGTTGCTCCCTAATAAGTTGCCAGAGCAAGAGATCGGAACCAGGCGCACCTGGTCGACAAGGATCGTGGGTTGGAAGCGTAGTCAACTTACGACGAGTGCAGGCACGAAGCAGTGCTCGAGAAACGGACGCATTGCAACTACCACTGAATTTATAAGGAGTACTCACGATGAAGCTAAAAAATGAATTAGATAATATGGAGAGCGCTACTATTTTTCGCTCCCTCATCCTCGCCCTATGTTGCTGGGCTTCGATCCTGGCTGTGCTCGCTTTCCCGACTGTCCTCGCGTTGTAAAGTAGACCCGGTCGTCAAAACCACTTACCGGTGAATCTAAGATAGAAGCGACCGCCGCTCTCACGCCGCATCCAACCAGGAGCTGGATGCGGCGTGGACCTCTACCTAAGCCCGGTTCTCCAAGTCCTGATGGGGTCAGAGTTGGTTATAGAGCCGGAAGCCTTCACTCGGCGACGAACAGATCGGCGCTGCGCTGGTCCATGAGCTCGAGCGCTTTGCCACCGCCGCGGGCTACGCAGGTCATCGAATCCTCCGCCATCACGACGGGCAAACCCGTCTCCTCCATGAGCAGACGGTCGATATTGCGCAGCAGCACACCGCCGCCGGTAAGCACGATGCCGCGTTCGGCCACGTCGGCGCCGAGCTCGGGCGGAGTCTGCTCCAAGGCCGACTTTACCGCGCTCACAATGCCGGAGAGCGGCTCCTGCAAGGCCTCTAGGATCTCGTTACTGTTAAGGGTAAAGCAGCGCGGGACGCCCTGGGCCAGATTGCGGCCCCGAACCTCAATTTCGCGCACCTCGGTGCCGGGGAAGGCGGTACCGATATCGTGTTTGATGCGCTCGGCGGTGGCCTCGCCGATCAAAATGCCGTAATTGCGCCGCACGTATTGGATGATGGCATCGTCAAAGCGGTCGCCGCCGATCCGCACTGAGGCAGAATAGACGATACCGTTCAAAGAGATAATTGCCACCTCCGAGGTGCCGCCACCTATGTCCAGAATCATGGAGCCATGCGGCTCATCGACGGGCATATTGGCGCCGATAGCGGCCGCCATGGGCTCTTCGATCAGAAAGACCTCGCGTGCGCCGGCGCCCATGGCGGATTCCTTGATCGCCCGGCGCTCGACCTGCGTAGAGCCGCAGGGCACGCAGACGAGCACCCTCGGGCTTGGTTTGAAAAAGCGCGCTTCGTGCACTCTACGAATGAAATACTGCAGCATCTTCTCGGTTACGGTGAAATCGGCAATCACCCCGTCCATGAGCGGGCGTATGGCGCGAATCGTGCCAGGAGTTCGGCCGAGCATCATCTTGGCCTCGGCGCCGACCGCGGCGATGGACTTGGGACCGCCGTCCCGGTTCTGCCGGATAGCCACCACCGACGGTTCGTTCAGCACGATTCCCTGACCACGGGAGTAGATCAGTGTATTGGCGGTACCAAGATCGATGGAGAGGTCGTTCGAGAAGAGTCCACGAATACCCTTGAACATGCTTGATGTGACGCCTAGTTGAGAGAGCCTGCTAGGGCCTGTTGACATTCACCCACGACGCGACGCCGTGGGTGGATGTCAACAGGCCGTGGTGCCAACGGTTGGAGCTTGGGCAAGCTTGCAAGTATGTTAATATTTATTGCCTTTCTCGCTTAATCAGACGGAGTTTCCATTATGTCCCTTGAACCCTCACAGGTTCGGGAGATTGCCCATCTTGCACGGCTTGCAATAGACGGCAACGATATACCGGCATAC
>JAKDMQ010000275.1 GCA_030452265.1 Nitrococcus sp. | reverse complement strand
CCGCGGGTGAGCCTGCCCTCGCGGCGTACGAAACTGCGCACACTGCGATGATGCGAAGTGCCATCCCTGTCTGTTGGCCGCATTGACACCCGCATCCCGCCGGTCAGAAAAAGCTCCCTGCTAACGGGGAAGAAGCCTCGGCGTAGCGCCTCTTCTGGATGCGGCCGGCCAGATAGGCCTCCCGGCCCGCCTCGACCGCCTTACGCATGGCCGAAGCCATCAGCACGGGATCCCTGGCGCCCGCAATCGCGGTGTTCATAAGCACACCGTCGCAACCAAGCTCCATGGCGATCGCGGCGTCGGACGCCGTTCCCACCCCGGCATCCACCAGCACCGGTACAGTGGCGTTCTCGACAATGGTGAGGATGTTGTAGCGGTTCTGAATTCCAAGCCCGGAGCCAATAGGAGCGGCAAGCGGCATGATCGCCACGCAGCCGATTTCCTCCAGGCGACGTGCGGCGACCGGATCGTCGTTGGTATAGACCATAACGCGAAAGCCCTCTCCCGTGAGCCGTTCAGCCGCTTTGATAGTCGCCGGCATATCCGGATAGAGCGTACTCCTATCCCCGAGCACCTCGAGCTTGACAAGATCATGACCGTCCAGAAGCTCACGCGCCAAACGGCAGGTGCGCACAGCGTCCTGCGCATCGAAGCAGCCGGCCGTATTAGGCAGCAGCGTAAACTCATCGGGTGGGATGACATCGAGCAGATTCGGCTCGTGCGGACTCTGGCCGAGGTTGCTGCGCCGGATGGCAACAGTAACGATTTCCGCGCCGCTCGCGCGCACGGCGCGCTGGGTCAGATCCAAATCCGGATACTTGCCCGTACCGACTACCAACCGGGAGCGGAACTCGAGTCCCGCCACAATAAGCTTGTCTTGGCGCATAGTGTTGCTGGGTGTGCTCGCTAGAGGAAGTGAACGCAGGTTCAGCAGCCGCTGCCGCGTGCCAGGGGCGTCAGCCGCCACCGATCGCCTGCACGATCTCGATGCGATCACCGCCGCGGATTCGGTACTCGCCAAAGCGGCCGCGCGGTAACAGAGCCTCATTGATCTCCAGGGCGAGCCGCCGCCCGCTGAGCTCGAGCTCGGCAACGAGCTCGGCGACAGTCAGCCCATTACGGACCTCGCGCACCTCGCCATTGAGGGTGATGCGTATCATCTCAATCTACCTGCTTTGAATAGAGCCTGTTGTCACTTACCCACGAACCCATTGTAACGCGCGCGCGCCGCTGGCGTCGCCCCTCACCCGCGCGGCACAGCCCGATGGCGGATAACACCCGCACGCTCGAACAGGCGCCGCCCTTGCCGAGCAAACGCATCGAGCCATGCGCAAGCGCCGGCCTAGAGCCTGTTGACATACACCCACCGCGCGGTATCTTGGGTGAGTGCCATCAGGCTGGGTGAGTGCCATCAGGCCCTTAAATGCTGCTTGCGACCCAGCGCTAGTTCGGTTACTAATAACAGCTAGGGCGAAGGGCCGAATGCGGCTGCTCTAAATTATGCGGGCGTGGTTCAATGGTAGAACCTCAGCTTCCCAAGCTGATGACGTGGGTTCGATTCCCATCGCCCGCTCCAACCGGCCTCAGTATTCGCTAGCAAGGCAAGCGCTTTCCTAGGCAAAGCGACGCCGCCTCACGCGGGGCAGCGCCGTACAAATTGCCAGTTGACCGTTTTTTTCATGCCTAATGCTCAAACACGCACGCGCTTGGCGTGAGAGCATCTGCTGCAAGCAACGCTCCCCGGCCGCAACCCGACACCGGTCCGTTTCCTATGAAGATAGCGGCAAGAAGGCGAGCCATGACCAGCCGGAATTGATAGGAGCCTCCTCCCGCCGAAGGCGCGCGCTGTCGCGGAGGAAACTGCCGAATCTAGGCAGCACTGGGTAGGAGCGGCGCTGGAAGAACCGGCATTTGCCTCGTCATCCCGGCGTAGGCCGGGATCCATCTTGTTTCATGGGAGTATCGTGACGCAGTCGTCCCCATCGCCGTGACTTTGGTCAACCAGACGTACCGACCCTTCATATATGTTAGCGTAAGCATATAAGTAGTGTGAGGCGGGCGGCCCATGCAAAATCCGCTAGCCAAGGAGCGGGAGCGGTGTGCTACAAGATGAATGAGACGGGTGGACAATTAGCGGAAACAAATACCGCCTCAACGAGTTCTAATTACTGAAAGGCCTGAGTCCGGCCCAACGGGGGCCGGGCACCGACTGCGGGGGTGGTCGGATCTAGAGTCGGGAGGTGGTCGTATGGCAACCGAAAACAGCGGCAGAGACAACCAACATCAGCGGTTTATCCAGTCGCTGAAAGCGTTCACCCGGGAGCACCGGGCCAAGCACTGGCAGGGCACGTTCACCGAATTCCTCGACCAGATCGTCTCCGGTCAGCCTCAGCGGGTGGCGCGCACGAGTCATCAGTACATGTGGGATATGCTGCGATGGATGCAGCGCAAGGAAACTAAGGAGACAAAGGCAACCGACGAGCCTGAGAGCAATGACGTGCGGCTGTTCAGTCACGAGCTCTTTGGCATGGAGAGCTCGTTACGCCGCATCACCGATTATTTCAAGGCAGCCAGCGCCGGCTCCGAGGTCGGTCGACGGCTGTTGCTGCTGCTCGGCCCCCCTTCAGGCGGCAAATCCAGCCTCGTGATACTGCTCAAGCGAGGGCTGGAGGAATACAGCCATACGGACGAGGGCGCGTTGTATGCGCTGAAAGGCTCGCCCCTGCACGAAAACCCCCTGAACCTGGTGCCCTACACCTTGCGCTCCGAGTTTCGCGAGACTTATGACGTAGACATCCAGGGAGAGCTCTCGCCCTTCAGCCGAGCCGTCCTCGAGCATGAATTCGATGGCAACTTCATGCAGTACCCGGTAGAGCGGGTCTTTCTCTCGGAGTCCGACCGGCTAGGCGTGGGCACCTACGCACCACACGACCCGACGACCGCGGACATAGCCGATTTGATCGGCTCGGTGGATTTGTCCAAAGTCTCGGAGTATGGCGACGAGGGGGATCCACGGGCCTGGTCCTGGTCCGGCGCCGTGTATTCGGCAAGCCGCGGCCTACTGGAGATGATCGAGATCTTGAAGGTCAAGCGCGAGTTTCTCTACCTGCTGCTCACGCTAACCCAAGAGAAAAACGTCAAAGTTTCGCGCTTTCCCCTGATCCATGTGGACGAGACGATACTCGCTCATACCAACCTGGCCGAGTTCCGCAAGTTCCTCCAGGAGAAGGAGAACGAGGCGCTGCTCGATCGGATGGTGATCGTTCAGGTGCCTTATACCCTGAACTATCGGGACGAGTCGCGCATTTACCGCAAGCTCATCGCCCAGGCACCGACATTCCGCGAGGTCCACCTTGACCCGCACGCGCTAGAGGTTGCCGCCGTGTTCGCGGTGCTCTCGAGACTCAAGCCTTCGGAGCGCGAGGATCTGGATCTCTCCAAAAAGACTCGGCTGTATGCGGGCGAAGACGTCGAGGGCTACTCCTCGACCGAGGTCGATCGGATTCGGCATGAATTCGAGGAGGAAGGTCTGGCCGGGGTCAGTCCGCGCTTCGTAGTCAATGCGTTATCGAACGCCATTTCGCGCTCCGACGCGCTAAGTCTGACCAGCATGGAATTGCTCGTCACGCTCAAGGATGCGATCGACAACGATGCCCGCATCGAGCCGAAGCAGAAGCGCTCGTGGGTGGACTTCCTCGTCACCGCGCGCAAAGACTTCTATAACCACTGGGTCAAGGAGGACGTGCACAAGGCGCTGTTCGTCTCCTTCGAGGAGGAGAGCGAGAACCTACTCGAGAAATATCTCGACGAAGTGGAGGCCGCCTTGGACAACCGCGAGGTGGTCGATCCGATCACGGCCGAGGGCCGACAACCCGATGAGCGCTTCCTGCGTGCGGTGGAAGAGAAGATCAACATCTCGGATGCCGGCAAGCACACCTTTCGCCAGGAGGTGGTGCGCAAGGCCATGGTAGCCTACAAGCGAGGCGAGAAGTTCACCCTGGACTCCCACGCCCGG
>JAKDMQ010000274.1 GCA_030452265.1 Nitrococcus sp. | reverse complement strand
GCATATCGTCGGCAGCGTTTTATGTTTATAAGAGACACGTCCTCGATGGTTCCGCGCTCCTCACCGATCGCCGCCGCTAAGCTGTCCAAGCCAACCGGTCCGCCGTCGAACTTCTCGATAACGCTCAGCAGCAGGCGGCGATCCTGGACGTCGAAGCCGTTGGCGTCCACCTTGAGCAGGCTCATTGCGGCCTGCGCCACTTCCAGCGTGATTTGCCCGTCTGCCTTGACCTCGGCGAAATCGCGCACGCGGCGCAACAAGCGGTTAGCAATTCGCGGGGTTCCGCGCGAGCGCTGCGCGATTTCTAACGCCCCAGCATCATCTATAGCCAACGCCAACAGGCGCGCGGAGCGATGCACGATGGCTTGGAGATCCTCCACGCAGTAGTACTCGAGACGCTGCACGATGCCGAAGCGATCACGCAGGGGCGAGGTGAGCAAGCCCGCTCGAGTGGTTGCGCCCACCAGAGTAAACGGCGGCACATCAAGCTTGATGGAGCGTGCCGCAGGCCCCTCGCCGATCAGGATATCGATTTTGAAGTCCTCCATCGCTGGGTAGAGAACTTCCTCGATGACGGGTGAGAGTCGATGGATCTCGTCAATGAATAATACATCGTGCGCTTCGAGGTTGGTCAACAGCGCCGCGAGATCCCCTGGTTTATCCAGCACCGGACCCGATGTTTGGCGTAACCCAACCGCAAGCTCGTGCGCGATTATATGCGCAAGGGTTGTCTTGCCCAGACCCGGAGGGCCGAAGATCAGTACATGATCGAGCGGCTCGGCGCGCCGGCGCGCGGCAGAGACAAAGATTTCCATTTGTTCCCGCACCGCGGGCTGACCCACATAATCCACCAAGCGGCGCGGGCGGATGGAGCGATCGATGGCCTCGTCTTCCTCCGCGCCCTGGGCTTGAACGACTCGATCGGGCTCAATCATGGCCAGAACCTCCAAAGCATGCCCATTGCGGCCGATCGCATTGAGAGCGCCGGCAGCCGATGCCTGATGGAACGTGGAGATTTTTTCCGGCCCGCCGCCGGGAGCGGAGCCTGACATGGATGATCCGCATAGGCTGGCGCGGTGCGAAGCGCTCGTGGGACCAGCGCTGAATGAGGTAAGCGGCCATGCATCGGCTTGCTCATGCTTGCGGCTTTTGGACAGCCTTGCGCAGCGCGAGTCGGATCAGCTCCTCGCTGCTAACGTCTTCCTGGCACAGTCCAGCCAGTAAATGGTGCGCATCATGAGGCTTGTAGCCTAGCGTGAGCAAAGCGCTTAGGGCGTCGCTAACCGCCTCGCTCTCGCCGCGTGGAGAGAGGGGAGGGAGCGAGCTCGGGAGATCTCGTGTGGCAAACGTGGAGAGCCGATCCTGCATCTCTACGATCAGCCGTTCCGCCGTCTTCTTGCCAACGCCGGGCAAGCGTGTGAGTGCCGCGCTATCGCGCAGGCGCACGCAGCGTAGGAATTCTTCTGCACGCATGCCGGAGAGCAGCGTCAGCGCCATCTTGGGACCCACGCCACTTACTCGAATGAGGGTGCGAAATAGCGCTCGCTCATGCTCGGTGTGGAACGCGTAGAGGGTTTGTCCCTCTTCCTTGACAACGAGGTGGGTACGAAGAATAACTTCCTCGCCCTGCGCCGGCAGTTCATAGAATGTGGACATCGGTGCCTCGACCTCATAGCCCACGCCTTGAACGTCAATCAGCAAGTGAGGCGGTTGCTTCTCCAGCAGAATGCCACGCAGGCGGCCAATCATATGCGTTTCTCATCGCCCAGAGCGCGGCCGAGCCGCTGCCCATGGGCATGGCAGACCGCGGCGGCGAGCGCATCGGCGGCATCGGCGCGCAGCTCCCCGCCCAGGCCGAGCAAACTCCTGACCATGTACTGTACCTGATCCTTGTCAGCGCGGCCGCTGCCCACGAGGGCGAGCTTGATCGCCCTGGGCGTGTACTCGGCCACCGTCAGACCGCCGCTCGCGCAGGCGCAAATTACAGCGCCCCGCGCATGGCCGAGTTTCAACGCCGTGCCTGCGTTGCGATGGACGAAGACCTGCTCGACCGCGGCGACGGCCGGTTCGTGCCGCGCTACAATTGTCGTTATCTGCTCGAATAGGATCAACAACCGCTCGGGAAGAGAGCCCTCCGGAACCCGGATGATGCCGCTCGCGAGATAGCCGAGACTCGCCCCGTCCACTGTAATGACACCAAAGCCGGTGATCCGTAAGCCGGGATCGATGCCGAGGATACGCTGCGCACCGCTTCGCTGCGCGTGCTCAATTCTCGTCGTAGGCTGATTCGTGTATTTCGGCGTTGGTATAGACATTTTGAACGTCGTCTAAATCCTCCAGATGCTCGATGAGCCTCAGTGTCTTGCGGCCTGCCTCGGCACCAACCAGCACGGTGGTCTCCGGACGCATGGTGATCTCGGCGTCCGCCGGATGCAGGTCGGCCGCCTCGAGCGCCTGCTTGACTGCCTGATAGTGCTCCGGTGAGGTCAGCACCTCCAGAGATCCGTCGTCGTTGTCCGCGATATCTTCAGCGCCGGCCTCGAGAGCGACCTCCAGGATCCGGCCCTCGTTACTGCGCGGCGGAAAGACGATGACGCCCTGATTACGGAATAGATACGCCACGCAGCCGTCGGTGCCCAGATTGCCGCCGTGCTTGCTAAACGCATAGCGGATCTCACTGACCGTGCGGTTACGGTTATCGCTCATGCAATCGGCCATAATGGCGACACCGGCCGGTCCATACCCTTCGAAACGGGCCTCCGCATAGTCATCCAATTCATCCGTACCCGCTCCGCGCTTGATTGCGCGCTCGATATTGTCCTTTGGCATGTTGACGTTGAGTGCGCGATCGATGGCAAGCCGCAGCCGTGGGCTCAAGTCCGGATTCGGCCCGCCCATGCGCGCGGCCACGGTGATTTCCCGAATCAGCTTGGTAAAAAGCTTGCCCCGTTTGGCATCCTGAGCCTTCTTACGGTGTTGTACGTTTGCCCACTTACTATGTCCGGCCATGAATCGCCTCGAACTGCGCTCCTGCTCTTTGATATTACACCAGTGCGCCTGCGCGATTCATTGACCTGGGTCCGCCAATCGATCGGCTGCTCAATCTCTAGGCGCCTTGGCCGCCGGGATGTTCGCTGTCCTCCAATAAAACAAACCCTAACTTCCGGGGAGCCAACTCTCCTTTACCTGACGGCTTCGGCATAGGTGCGGGCTCAAGTTTTCGCCCGCCGTGCCGATTACGCATGGAGTAAGCGAGATCAAGCAGGCAAAGGGCGCAATGGTTGCGACCCAAACCGCCTGGATGCATCGCCGCTTTCTGGGTCGTGTCGGGAACATGCTGGGATAGACGCTAATGTCAGGAACCATATCGCCGGATATGCTCGAAGGCCTCATACCACTGCGCGAGCTCGATAAGGCAACACTCGTGGCACTCGCTGCCGAGGCGCAAATCGAAGAACACCCTGCTAAGACGGTGCTTGCCCGCCGCGGCGCAAGCGATCGACGCATCCGCTACGTGCTCTCGGGTGAAGTTCTCGTTCTCGAGGATGACGGCACTCGGCGCAGCCTCATCGGCATGGGCAATGCCGGGATTGCACAGCAACCGCTGGGGCTGGAAGATCCATATCCCTTCAACGCCATTTCTTGTACCGAAGTTAAGCTCATTTGCCTGCCGCGGCAGCAGATTCAGGAACGCCTGCAAGCCACCTCGCCACGCGCCTCTAAAGTGGACGAGGTGAGCGCGGCCGATGGCGCCGTTGGCGATCGTCTGTTCTACCGGCTCATTCAGGATCTCATGCAGGATCGCTTGGAACTGCCCAGCATGCCCGATATCGCGCTGCGGGTTCGTCAGGCCGTCAACGACCCGGGTGCCGGGGCACCCGAGGTGGCTCGCATCATTCAAGCCGACCCGGTCGTCGCCGCGCGCATTATCCAAGCGGCCAACAGCGCCCTATTCGCCGGCAAAAAGGCCGCCGACACGCTCAACTCGGCCGTCGTGCGGCTTGGGCTCAAGAGCGTGCGCGAGATTATTGTCGCGGCGAC
>JAKDMQ010000064.1 GCA_030452265.1 Nitrococcus sp. | reverse complement strand
TCGATCTCCTCGACGTCTTCCACGTCAGGCAGATCCTGTCGGTAGAGTGCTTCGACCCGCTCGCGTTCGTCGTCGCTTGGGTCGGTCAGATCAATCCAGATCGCCTGGCGCAGGCTCTGGGAGTCAGCCGCCACCTGCAACGCCTTGAGTATTCCGTTATCCAGGGCGAACGCATTGAGCATGGAAACCTCTCTCACGGTCAGCTTTGCGACTCACAGGCTGGGCGGTACAGGACCGCATCGGTGCCCGGCTAAGTATACTGCCCATTCCCAGCAACCAGGAACCAGTGACCAGTGACGAGTGATCAACTGTCGCTCACGCTCCGCCGTTACCCAACCCGCGCAGGCTGAATCCCGTCAGCAACAGGGCGCGTCCTTCGTTTATTTTGCAGCAGACCTCGAGCTCAAGCGCGGCATTTATTGGCCGTTATTGTTTACACCATGTTTGTGGTTGGACGCCGGCCGCCAGCCCCGTTTGCGCGGGGCGGTGAGTAGCCTGGCGAGGACTCGCCTGTTATCGGTCATCGGCAGGAGAGTCGTATGGAGCTCGAGGGCCCGCGCGCAGACGCGACGGGCGAGCCTTATCGCACCTTCTGTGATTACTTCGAGCTCATCCTGGATGGTATGGGCGGGGGGTGGTGGAGACATGATTCTGGAAGGGATATTCGGAAACTACCATCGGCGCTTGCTTCCCGTCGTTGGCATTATCGAGCCGCTGTTGTTAGCGGGCTCCGTATACGCCGGCGTGTTCATCCGCTTCGGTGATATGAGTGCGGCTTCCGTGGACGAGCTGCTGCCGATCTGGCCGAAGGCATTGACCTTCTCGCTGATTGGAATGGCGTGCCTAGTAGCGGTTGGGCTGTACAATCAAAGGCTGCGCGATGGCATACACGGTGTGCTCGTTCGCCTTGCCATAGCGCTGGTTTTCGCCAGCGCTCTCATGATGAATCTGTTTTATATGTTCCCGTCACTCTTACTGGGGCGAATTGTATTTGCTCTTTCTATGTTCGTCGCGTTCATCGCGCTTGGAGGGCTGCGCGCGGGCTATCTGCGTTTGCTGCGTGAGGGCAATAATCGCCGCCGCGTTCTGGTGGTGGGTTCCGGCAAGCGCGCGAGCCAGATCTTGTCATTTCGCCGCGCAACGGATTTTATCGGGGTCAACTTCGTCGGCTTCGTTCGCATGCCCGGCGATGCGGCAGTCGTGCCGGCGAGTCGTTGTGTTGTTCTTGATCAGCCGCTTGTACTGTACGCCGCGCGCCATCATGTGGATCAGGTAGTCATCGCGGTAGATGATCGGCGTAAGGGACTGCCCATGGAGCAGCTTCTCGAGTGCCGTACTCACGGGGTCGATGTCGTGGAGCTTGCCACCCTCATCGAGCAGGATTTGGGCCTGCTCAAGCTGGATGCGTTGGATGCCGAGTGGCTGATATTCTCTCCTGGGTTCAACCGGCGGCTACTGCGGCGCTGGGTCAAGCGCCTGTTCGATATCGCCGCCAGCATCCTGTTGCTGGTTGTCGCGCTTCCGGTCATGGCCATTACGGCGTTGGCTATTTGTTTGGAGGCAGCGGGACGGGGGCCGGTGCTCTACCGGCAGATGCGCATCGGCGAGCAAGGTATTCCCTTTGAGCTCCTGAAGTTTCGCAGCATGGAGGTTAACGCCGAGGGCGACGGTAAGCCGCGCTGGGCGTCTTCTCAGGACCGGCGAATCACTCGGGTGGGCGGGTTCATTCGCAAATACCGATTCGACGAGTTGCCGCAGATCTTCCATGTGCTCTCCGGCAAAATGAGCTTCGTTGGGCCGCGACCGGAGCGACCACAGTTTGTGTCCACGCTCTCGAGCAGGTTCCCTTACTACTCCGAGCGTCATCGGGTCAAGCCCGGCCTGACCGGATGGGCGCAGGTGCGCTACCCATATGGCTCCTCCGAGCGCGACGCGTTCGAGAAGTTGCAGTTTGATCTCTATTACGCCAAAAACCACAGTTTGCTATTCGATGTTACTATTCTGCTACAAACTGTAGAGGTGGTGCTCTGGGGCAAAGGATCCCGTTAGACCGATCCCCCAGAATGCATGGAGTCAGCTAGGAAGGCTACCGACTTCTCGCCGATAGCCTCGTAAGAGCACTTGGCAAGGGAGTGGCGATACGGCTTATGTACGAGAGCTTTTTTGGCTTTACTGGGGATCCCTTCAGGCTGACACCCGATTATCGATTCTGCTTTCACCACCGTAGCTTCCGCAAGGCCAAGGCCTACATGGAGTACGGGGTTCATCGGGCCGAAGGATTCGTCATGGTCACCGGGCGGCCCGGCACAGGCAAGACGACGCTGATCTATGATCTGCTGGCCAATCTTCGTAAAGAGCGGCTCCGGGTGATTCAGCTCAATAGCACCCAGTTGGAAGGCAGCGAGCTCATACGCATGATCGCCTTCAAGCTCTCGCTGCAGGCTGATCACCTCGACAAGGCGTCACTGCTGCGCCAGATCATTCGCTGTTTGGATCAGGATTACCGTTCTAAACGCCGGGCGATCCTGATGGTGGATGAAGCCCAGGGGTTGTCGGAGTCGGCGCTTGAGGAGCTGCGCTTTCTGACCAATCTGGAAAAGGAGGGTCAGTCACTAATCCAGGTCTTCTTGATCGGTCAGGAGCCCCTGCGGGATATGGTACGCCGACCGGTCATGGAGCAGCTTCATCAGCGCATGATTGCCGCCAGTCATCTCTCGACGCTAAACGAAAAAGAGACCGAGGCCTACATTTGCCACCGGCTCGGGCGTGTCGGCTGGCAGGGCAATCCGAGCTTCGAGCCCTCGCTGTTCGCGGTGATACATCGCCTGGCCGACGGTGTTCCCCGGCGCATCAATCAGGTGCTGAGCCGTTTACTCATGTTCGGTTTCGTCGCGGAGAAGCGCGATTTTCAGCTCGCCGATATGCGTGCGGTCATCGAGGATCTGCGTGACGAGATGTTGTTGCCAGCGGACATCAAAGACGTGGACAAGCTGCTCGATGAGTTGCCCGAGGCACCCGAGCCGTGCCGAAGTGAATGGCAGCGCTTTGATTCCGATGATGAGATCTTGGACGGGGATGTAGCAGAAAGTGCAGAAACGGTCAGCCCAGCTCGTCGTGAGCCGCTGATCGGTGCGCGGCCTGATGCAGTGAGTCCCGATTCGGATACTCTACGGTTCGCCCCTATGAATGACTCCCGCGGCGCATCGGCGCGAAACGATTGCGCGGCGAGCCGGAAGGGGGAGGAAGTTGTCATTCGTGCGCCTGTTGCGCAGCCGATGCTTGCGCATGAAATCGAGCGCGATGCGGATCAACGTATCTTCCCTAGCGTTGGCGGTCGGGCTGCAAGCGCTGACTTACGCCGGCGCAAGGGGCAGCGGCTGCTGTTCGGGCTGGTTGGATTGCTGTTGTTGGCAACGATTGTAATTCTCGCCGGTAGCCAGCTACAGCTTGCGTTTCCGGAGAGCGGCATTGGAATCCGGGTTTCGGCGTTGGCTGTCGGCACGCACCCGGAGAGCCGGCCTGACTTCGCTGTCAGTAAGGCGGCTGTTGAAGACAACCGCGCGCGACCTGCCGTTGATCCTGCGCTGAACTGAGTCATGCCGGCCGCGGTCCGGCCTGCGCAACGCGGTTGCCGGCATGAGAGCGCCGGTAATACGCCACCATGCGCGGCGTGCCAGCCTTAATTGAGCGACGGCGTCTTACGTGCGCTTTGCGAGCGTTTTGATGGGGTGATGGGGGGCATGGCGGTATCGATTGCGGCCGTTAGCTACGGTGTTGCGACAGTTGCATACGTGCTGCTGCTTGCATTGCTGTTTGCCGGCTTGCGCGGATTTTCACGCGGCGTCACGCTCCTGCTCGCCACCTTTCTGTGCGCCTGCTGGGGGGCGGCATACGCAATCAGCACTCAGTGGTCGATCGCCGCGTTGAACTGGCTCATTCCAATATTCGAATTCCTGCGCTGGGCCGGTTGGTTCGGCTTTGTGGCGATGCTGCTGCGCTTATCGTCGCCGCAAGCGATGAGACATGCGTTGCGCGCGGATCCTTGGGTGCTGCTTGCGGGGTGCGCCGTGCTGCTCGCCGGCTGTTCGCTGGCCGCGCTGTCGGGCTACTCCTCGGGGCTGCCTCCGTTCTTGGGAATCGCCGGTATGTTGCTGGTGAGCCTGTTTGGCATGGCGCTGATCGAGCAGCTATATCGCCGGGTAGAGCCGGACCAGCGCTGGGGGATCAAGCATCTGTGTCTCGGGCTTGGGGTCGCATTCGCCTTCGACTTCTATTTCTATGCCGACGGGCTGCTATTTGCCGGGCTAAACGCGCAGATCTTCGCCGCGCGGGGATTCGTCAATGCCTTAGCCGTCCCTCTCATTGCCGTCTCCGCGGCGCGTAACCCAAAATGGTTATTGCATATCGGTGTTTCCCGCCGCATCGTTGTCGACTCGGTTGTTATAACCGGGGCCGGTATTTACCTCCTGCTCATGGCTATCGCCGGCTATTCCATTCGCTATGGCGGTGGCAGTTGGGGCCGCGCCCTGCAGGTCGTCTTTCTGGCCGGGGCACTGCTGGTGTTCTTGGCCGCGCTCTTCTCGAGCAGCCTACGCGCTTGGATACGCCTATTCGTCTCCAAACATTTCTTTTCCTACAAATACGACTATCGCGAAGAGTGGCTGCGCCTGATCGGCACGCTCTCCACAAGCGGCCATGGAGAGCCGCTGCGGGTCCGCGCGATTCGCGCGCTCGCGCAGCCCGTGGATAGCCCCAGTGGGGCTCTGTGGAGCAGGAACGAGCAGGGTAATTTCGTATTGGCGGCAGCCTGGAACATCTCCTTTCCGGGCACGCTGACGGAGCCCGCCGATACTTCAATGGTAAGTTGTCTCAGAACGCATGAGTGGATCGTTGAGCTTAATGAATACCGTAGGCGCCCGGAACGTTACGGCGAGTTATTGCTGCCGGATTGGCTCGGCAGCGTTCGCGATCCGTGGTTGATTGTGCCTTTGTTACAGAAGGATAGCCTGCAAGGCTTCGCGGTGCTCGGCCGGCCTAAGGTAGCGCGGGAGATCAATTGGGAGGACCGCGATTTGCTCAGGACCGCGGGCCGGCAAGTCGCAGGCTATATCGCGCACTTGGACGCGACCGATGCGCTCATCGATGCCAGGCAGTTCGATGCATTCAATCGGTTGTCCGCCTTCGTGGCTCACGATCTTAAGAATGTCTCGGCCCAGCTGTCGTTGATAACTGCCAATGCCGCGAAGTATCGCGCGGATCCCGAGTTCGTCGCGGATGCCTTCCAAACGATGGAGAGCGCTACGCAGCGCATGGACCGTGTTCTAGCGAATCTGCGCAAGCTCGACTCACCGCTGGCGAGGGTGGAGCAGGTCGATATCGGCGAGTTGGTAGGGGAGGTCGCTAAGAATTTGGCGCAAGGCCGCCCCGTGCCACGGGTGCGGATCACAACCCCTGGGTTGATCGTGGATTGCCCGCGTGGGCGGCTGGTAACCGTTTTGGAGCATCTGGTGTGCAATGCGCAGCAGGCGACGCCTGCTGAGGGCGACATCGAGCTCAGTGTTGCGCGTGAAGCCGGGTGGTGTCGTTTGGAGGTGCGGGATACGGGCGCGGGCATGGCCGAAGAGTTCATCCGCGAGCGCTTGTTCCGTCCCTTTGCAACCACCAAGGGCAATGCCGGGATGGGAATCGGGGTGTATGAAGCGCGTCATTTCGTCGAGGGCATCGGAGGTCTAATGGATGTGATCAGTGCCCCAAATGAGGGCAGCTGCTTCGTGCTACGTTTGCCACTGCACGAGCCGGACCCGGCCGTGCCGATGGGGAACGCAAATCGGGAGGTATTGCGTGGCTAATCCGCAGGCGAAGTTACTGATTGTCGAGGATGACCTCGGTCTGCAACGCCAACTCAAATGGTGCTTCGGTAACTATCATGTATTCATGGCATCAACTCGCGAGGAGGCCTTGCGCATCGTCGATTTGCACGAGCCGCCAATCGTGCTGTTGGACCTCGGTCTGCCGCCGGACGCGGCGAATGCCTCGGAGGGTCTACAGGCGTTGGAGGAGATTCTGGCTCGGTCACGGGAGACGAAAGTTATCGTCGTCACTGGCAGCGACGAGCACGACACGGCTCTGCGAGCCGTGGCCGCGGGAGCCTACGATTTCTATCAAAAGCCGGTGGATGCCGAGGTGCTGCGTCTGATTGTCGATCGCGCCAAGAACCTCCATGAGCTGCAGATAGAGCATCGTCGTCTAATCGAGGTGCCAGAGAACCCGCTCGAGGGTATCGTTGCCACCTCGCCCCAGATGTTGCAGGTCTGCCGCATGATCGAGCGCGTGGCGCCAGTCAATGCCACGGTGCTGCTCTTCGGCGAAAGCGGGACCGGCAAGGAGCTGCTCGCTCGCGCGCTGCACCGGCTTAGCCCGCGCGCGGCGGAGCGCTTCGTCGCCATCAATTGTGCCTCCATCCCGGAATCTCTGTTAGAGAGCGAGCTGTTCGGATATGAGCGGGGCGCGTTCACGGGCGCGAATCGGCAGACCATCGGCAAGATCGAATATGCCGATCGTGGCACTTTGTTTTTGGATGAGATCGGCGACCTGCCGCTTGCGCTTCAGGCCAAGTTGCTGCGCTTTCTGCCTGAGCGGGTGATCGAGCGTCTGGGAGGGCGGGGCGAAATACCGGTTGATGTGCGGGTGGTGTGCGCCACCAACCGCGATCTCAAGGCCATGATAGAGGATGGCAGCTTCCGCGAGGATCTCTATTACCGTTTCAGCGAGATCACGGTGGCCATTCCGGCGCTGCGTGAGCGCGATGGGGATGCGACTTTGCTCGCGCATACATTTCTGCGCAAGTTCGCTGACCGGGATCGCCGCGCTCTCAAGGGATTCTCCCACGATGCGCTGGTTGCGATCGAGGCTTACGATTGGCCGGGGAACGTTCGTGAGCTGGAGAATCTGTTACGCCGTGCCGTAATCATGGCTAGCTATGACAGCATAACGGCCGCTGACCTGGGTTTGCCCTATAAGGAAGCTGAAGCCTCACCGTTGAAGCTGCGCGAGGCGCGCGAACAAGTCGAGCGCAGCACGGTGGCGCGGGCGCTCGGCCAAACGAATGGCAACCTTGTGCGGGCGGCCGAGCTACTTGGTATCAGCCGCCCCACGCTCTACACGCTGCTCAGCAAATACGGCCTCAAAGTCAGCGTGACGGCGGGATAAGGGGCACAGCAAGAATTTCAGCATTAGAGCGCGGCCGCGTTGGGTAGGGGAGTAGGAAATGTTCGGAGTCTGGACGATGGAAAGTCCGCGCTCTCATGTCGGGGCGATCGCGATCCTGATTTCATCGCTGATCCTGCCGCTCGCGGCCTGTGATCTCTTTGGCTCGCAGACACCCGCGCAGCACATTCAGGATGCCCTTGCGTACCGCGGTAAGGGCGAGCTCAACGCGGCCATCATCGAGCTAAAAAACGCACTTCAGCAGAGCCCGGACAACGCCAAAGCCCGGCTTTTGTTAGGAAGAATCTATGTCGAGAACGGACAGGGACAGGCCGCGGAGAAAGAGCTGCGCCGGGCGACTTCCCTCGGCGTGGCAGAAGTAGAGGTCGCCGCGGATTTGGCCAGGGCCTTACTCATGCAAGGCCGTTACCAGGATGTGCTCGATACGCTCAAACCGAGCCAGCAGCCGAATGCCGCTCGGCGCGCGGAGGCTTTGATCACCAAAGGGAACGCTGAGCGGGCGTTGGGCAAAATTGAGCTTGCCTGCGCCGATTACCAGCAGGCCTCCGAGTTAGATGCGCAGAACCTATCGGCCGAGCTTGGGCTCGCGAGTTGTGATGCGCTCCAGGGCCGGATCGAGCAGGCCAGGGCGCGAGTCAAAAGCCTCTTGCAGCAACACCCCAAGCACGTACAGGGCTGGATCATGCTCGGTAGGATCGAAGCCGACGCAAAGCAAAGCGAGGCTGCAATCCATGCCTTTAGCAATGCCTTGGAGCTCTCGCCAAAGGAGCCGGGTGCCTTGCTGGGTCGGGCCCGAATCGAGTTGGCCGAAAATCAGCTCGATGCGGCGCAAGCGGACATCGATGTGCTGCACGAGCTCGCACGTTCCTCCGTGCAGGTGAATTATCTGCTTGGCTCCTTGCGATTGCGTCAAGGGCGGCTCGACGATGCGGCCGTTGCCTATCAGGACGCGCTAAGGGCTAGCCCCGGCTTCGCTCCAGCCATTCTCTGGCTTGGATTGACCCACTATGCGCAGCGTAACTATGAGCAGGCGATCCAGGGATTTTCCAGGTTTTTGCAGGACTATCCCAATGCGGTTCGCGTAAAGGTGCTGCTGGCACTCAGCCAGAGTCACGTTGGCGGTGCCGATGCGGCGGTCCGGACCATGCGAGAGTTGCAGGGCTTGGACATCGAAGATCCGAAAGTTCTGGCCGCGATCGGGCAGGCCGCGTTGTCGGCGGGCGATAGCGACATGGGTCGGCATTACTTCGAACAAGCGGTAGCGCAGGCGCCCGAGGAGGCGGCGTTTCGAACGGCTCTAGCCCGAGCGCTCTTGCAGAGCGGGGATGCGAAACAGGCGATCGAAGAGCTGGCCACGGCATCCGAGCTCGATCAGAAGGATATCCGTGCCGATGTCGCGCTCATCCGTATGCTTATCGCCAAGGGGCAGTTGGACCAAGCCATGCCGGCCATCGAGCGCTTGGAGGATAAGCGTCCAGACAGCGATATCCCCCACGCGCTGCGTGGTCTGGTGTTTGCTCTGAAGCAGAACAACGACAAAGCGCTGAAGGAATTCAAGGCCGCGCTCGAGAAGGATCCCAACAGTATTGCCGGACATCATGGGTTGGCTCTGCTTGCTGTCCAGAGGCAAGATTTTGCCGCCGCTAATGAGCATTACCAGGCGGTATTGGATGCCCACCCGGGTAACCTGCAAAGTGAGCTGGCGCTCGCCAGCCTCGCGGCGAAATCGGGCGAGCGCGCACAAACTCTGAGCTGGCTCGAGCAGGCGGTCAAGGACAACCCAGAATCCGCTATCGCCGCAGGGCTATACGCCAGGGCGCTGCTCGCGCAAGGAGAAGTAAACAGAGCAGCGCAGGTCACGCAAGAGGCTCTGAATGCCAATCCCAAGCATGCCGGACTGCTCTATATTCGCGCAGCGGCTTTGCTCGCAGAGGGGGAGAATCAGGCGGCGGCCCGAACTTTTCAAGAGCTCGTCGATGCGAAGCCTGATTTTGTTCCAGCCCGCATACAGCTTGCGCGGGCACGGGCACGCCAAGGCGATACGGCGGGTGCGCGTAAGGCATTAATGCAGGCGCTCGAGGTCAGTCCGCGCCATTTGGATGCGAAAGTGGCCTTGCTGCAGGTGGAGCTTCGGGAAAAGCACTTCAACCGGGCAATTGATCTCGCTCACGAGATCGAGCAAGTCTATCCGCGGAACCCTATAGGCCGATTGCTGGCGGCTCAGGTCCACCTGCAGCAGGGCGATCTTGGGCAGGCTATGGCTACCCTGCGCTCGGCCGCCAAGGCGCATCCCAAATCACGAGCAGTGATTCGGTCGTTGGCGCGGCTGCAGTGGGTGGCGGGCGAGAAGGAGACGAGCGTAACCACCATCGGCGAGTGGCTGCAAATGCATCCGGATGATTTGGAGCTCGCGCGCGAGCTGGGCGATCGCTATTTGTCCATGGGCCGCAACCAGGCAGCGGTTGACGTATACCAGAAAATCATCGAGGCTCGGCCGCGAAACGCCGTCGTTTTGAATAACCTGGCTCTGGCCTATTGGCCGGATGATCCAAAACAGGCCGTCGAGCTTGCTCGGCAGGCGAATCGTCTAGCGCCGAAGAGCCCCGCGGTACAAGATACGTTGGGCTGGATGTTGGTGCGGACGGGGCGGATCAAACAGGGATTGCTGCTGCTGAAGTCGGCCAGGGAGCTATTGCAGGACTCACCTTCGGTTCATTACCATTACGCCGCCGCACTTGCCCGTGCCGGCGAACAATCCGCGGCACGGCAAGAGCTGGCGGATTTGCTGGCCGGTGACAAAAGTTTTCCGGAGAAACACGACGCGCAGGCATTACTAGAAGAGCTGTGAGCCTGTGATGTGGCCGGGATAATAAGCCAGTGACTTATTCTATTAAACAGTACCACGGGTAACCTGAGATTTTGTGGAGCAGTTTGCGTTCAGATCATAATTTTGAATTGGATAATAGAGTCATTGCGGAGATCGTTTCCTCGCGCCCAGCCGCCCCATTGCGACGGGTCGGCCCATTAACTTTACGCGGCGGTGATACGAGCTCGCGGGCATGACACGGTTGCTCGGTGGTCGTGGCCGGGCGAAGAAGATGCAATGGGGGTTCGCCGTGCCAAGGATAAGGTGTACTGCGGTGGTTTGCCTGGTGGTCGCTCTGGCAGCGATGGCGCAATCAGGCTGTAGCTCATTTGGCTATCCGCCGGCGCCGGCGACCCTCACGGAGAGGCCGTCTGACACCTATATTATCGGCCCAGGCGATGCGATGGATATCGTGGTCTGGAACAACCCGGAAGTATCGGCCAGCATCGTCGTGCCACCGGATGGCACCATCAATACCCCCCTGGTAGAGGACATGCCGGCCACAGGCAAAACTGCGGTCGAGCTCGCGCGTGATATCGAGAAGGCACTCACCCACTACATCAGGCAACCAGTGGTTACGGTGACCGTTACCGGGTTCGTTGGCCCTTACAGGCGTCAGATCCGGGTCGTTGGCGAGGCAGCCGAGCCGCAGGCGTTGCAGTTTAGTAAGGGCATGACGGTCCTCGACGTTATGATCGCCGTAGGCGGTCTGACTGCGTTCGCCGACGGCAACGATGCCACCATAGTTCGTTCTATCGACGGCGAGCGCAAGCAGTACGCGGTCCGCCTGGAGGATCTGCTAAAGCGCGGGGACATCTCCGCCAATGTACCGATGGTACCGGGCGATGTGCTCATCATTCCGGAGTCTTTGTTATAGCGATTTACCTCATATCAAACCCTGAGCAATTCGCATTGTGTCGAGCGCGATCAAGGTATAGGAGATTATGGACCAGATCTTTGCCCAAACAATGGAGTATATACGGGCGACTTGGCGCTATCGCTGGTACACCCTGATCGTTGCTTGGCTTGTTGCAGTGTTCGGTTGGATCTGGGTCTACCAGTTGCCTGACCAATTCAAGGCCACGGCGCGAGTCTATGTCGATACCCAGACGTTACTTGCGCCGCTGCTCGATAATCTCACGGTTCGCCCGCGCATCGATCAGCAGTTGGACATGATGACGCGCACGCTGCTCAGCCGGCCAAACTTGATCGAAGTGGCCAGGCGCGCTGATCTCGACCTTGCGGCAAAGACACCTGAGGCTTTAGAGAAGATTATTGATGAATTATCCGAGAAGATAATTCTAAACAGTGCAGGGCCTTCCAATCTGTTTTCCCTCTCCTATCAAAACCCCGATCCCGAGATTGCTCAGAAGGTAGTTCAGGCCACGCTGAATGTGTTCGTGGAGAGCAGCCTCGGTAACACGCGCAAAGATCTCAATACTTCGCGTGAGTTCCTCGAGCAGCAAGTTGAAGCTTATAAACAAAGGCTCGAGGCGATGGACGAGCGCATCAAGGAATTCAAGCGCGAGCATGTCGGGATGATCCCCGGGGAGAATGAGGCCGACTACTACGGGCAACTCCAGCAGGCGCAGCAGGCGCTTCAGCAAGCCAAACTCGAGCTCGAGGAAGCTAGCCGCCGACATGATAGCTTCAAAGGGCGCTTGCAAGGGACTGAGCCCGTGCTCTTGGATCTGCCCGGTACTACGGCGCAGTTGCGCTCAGATCTGGATGACCGCATCACCGCCATGGAGCTCCAGCTCGATGAGCTGCGATTGAGGTACACGGCAGAGCACCCAGACGTCCTTGCCACCAAGCGGGTGCTCGCCGCGCTGAAAGCGCAGCGTGCGCAAGAGCTGGCGCAGAGAAGGCAAGCCCTAGACGGCGTTAGCCTAAGCGCGAGGACTGAAAATACCTACATTCAACAGTTGCAGTTTGCACTCGCCCAAGCTGAGGGCGAGGTTGCTTCACTACGGGCGCGGGTGAACGAGTATCAGCAGCGCTACGACAGCCTCAAGACGGCGGTCAACAAAATTCCGGCGGTGCAGGCCAAATACACGGAGTTGACCCGGAATTATGGGGTCATTAACAGTAGCTATCAAAGGCTTCTCCAGAGTCGAGAGACGGCAGTGCTGTCCGGCGCTGTGCAAACACGCACGAAGACCGTTGATTTTCGGGTTGTTGATCCGCCGCATGTGCCTTCATCGCCTGCTGGGCCGAATCGGATTTTATTCTCCGCCGGGGTTTTCCTAGCCGCCGTAGCCGCTGGCGTTGGAGTTGCCTTTCTGCTCGGACAAATGCGTCCAATGGTTTTGTCGCGACAAGCACTGGAACGCATCACCGATCGGCCACTTCTTGGTTCAATCTCCCTTAGTGAATCGCCACAAATGGCGCGCGCCAGCCTGATAGGGCTCACCGCTTATGCTCTGAGCTCGGTAACTCTGCTGGTGGTGTTCGGCTTAGTGGCTCTGTTCTATCTGGCTGGGTGAGGGATTCTAGGGGGCGTCATGAACACCATCGAGAAAGCGTTGCAGAAATCCGAGCGTAATTTGTGGTTCGCGCGAGCACAGCCCGCCGCGCACGGCAGCTTGGAAGGTGAACCGCAAGCGCAGCCAGGGAAAGTCGCACCAGCGCTTGCCTCACCAATGATGCGGGAGGGATCCGATGTCCACGTGTTGGACGTCGAGCGCATGAAGGCCCAGGGCTTGCTCACTCCTGAAGACACCCGCAGCCCCTTGGCCGAGGAATTCCGGATGATCAAACGCCCGATCGTCAATAACGCGTTCGGCACGCGATCGGATTTTGTTCGTTCGGGCAACCTGGTAATGGTTACCAGCGCATTGCCGCGAGAGGGCAAGAGCTTTTGCACCATTAACTTGGCCCTTAGCATAACCCATGAGGTGGACCGTACCGTTCTGCTGGTCGATGCCGATGTCGCGCGTCCTGCCATTCCGAGTTATCTCGGTATCCAGGCGGATATCGGCTTGCTCGATGCCCTCGATGACGGGGGTATCGATCTCGCCGATGTCATTATCAGAACGAGCATCCCGAATCTGAGTATCGTGACGGCGGGCACCAATCGCAGGCGCTCTACCGAACTGCTCGCGAGTGAGGCAATGGCGCGGCTCACCACGGAGATGGCGCAGCGTTATCCGGATCGGATCGTACTGTTCGACTCGCCGCCGTTGCTGGCGACTTCTGAGGCGAGCGCGCTCGCGGCTCACATGGGGCAGATCATCTTCGTGGTAGAGGCGGAACGCGTTCCCCAGGATGCGGTGCGTCGGGCGCTGGAGCAGCTCAGATCGTGTGATGTTGTCTTAACCCTCCTCAACAAGGCGCGCCACGTCCCGGGTATCGATTACGGCTACGGCTACGGCTACGGCAACGACAAGAGCTGAGAAGCAGCTTATGCCAGGGAGTGGTATTAGTAGGCGCCGAGCGTTCTCAACAGTAAGCCTGCTCGTTGCTTTGGCAAGTTTGCCGTGGCCTGTGGGCGCGGCGGTTTGGCGGGTAACCCCGAGAATCTCGGCTAGCGAGACGCTTACCGACAACGTCAACCTAAGTGCGGATGACCGACAGGCGGCTCTAGTGACCCGCTTCAGTCCTGGCGTCAACATCACTGAGCGGGGGGCTCGAACCTGGGCGAACCTCTCCTATACGCTAGATGGGATAATTGCTGTGAGCGGTTCGGGCCTCACCGGCGGTCAAGGACGCAATCGCAGTCGGCTTTTTCATCGGCTTAATGCGAGCGGTAATGCGGAGCTTGTCAAGCAGCATCTCTTCATCGACGGCCAAGCGCGACGCAGGCAGTACGCGACCACTCTGGCCGGGCCGATCGGAATCGATAATACGGCAGGTTTTACTAACCTCAGCCCGGTTACCGTCGTCCAGGTGAGTCCTTATCTTACTAATCATTTCGGCTCGTTTGCCGAGTCCACGCTGCGCTACAGCTATAGTCGCCTCTTCATCGACCAGGCCGGCACAGCCGATACCCAGACCAACCGGTTCAGCGGCACGCTACAAAGCGGCGATGCTTTCAGCCGCTTGATCTGGTCTTTGAACGCGAGCCGCACGCAAACAAAAGCTGCCGGTGGCACCGGCAGCGGTGGCTCCACCGGCGCCGGTGGAAGTAGCACTAGTCAGTTTACACCCGGCACCTTTAGCCAAGCCGCCGCCACCCTTGGCTATCGGCTGACTCCGCAGTTATCCGTATCCGTAACCGGTGGCTACCAAGAGAACGATTTTCAGTCGTTTCGCAATTCCATCAGCGGTCCGTTCTGGAGCGTTGGCTTTACCTGGGTTCCGAACCAACGCGGCAGCCTATCAGCAAGTTACGGTAAGCGTTTCTTTGGCTCGACGACCAGCCTGGACTTGAGCTACCGAAGGCGTACGACCCTGTGGCAGGCAAGCTTCAACCAGACTATTGCAAGCCTGCGCAACGTTATCCTGACGGATGCCGGCACGATACAATTGCCACCGGATTGTCCGTTGACGGATCCAGCTTGCCAGCCTATCGAAATGGCCGTATTAAGGCCGGAGGCCGTGCAGGATATCTACGTGCTCCGCCGGCGGCAAGCCTCTGTCACTTTATTTTCGGCGCGGCATTCGGCGACTCTTGCCTATGCGTTCCTGCGGCGGACAATTGAGCGCACTGGCGCGGAGAGCCGCCAGCAGGGTGTCACTCTGAGTTGGAACTGGCGCGTCAAGTCAAACGTTTCCTTGACTACCAGCGGCGGTCTCCAACAAATTGAACCCCTGAACACACCCGGCGAGGGCATCTTCTGGTTTACGAGACTGCAACTGACTTACAGTCTCGGGGGGTCTCCTAACGTCGGTGCATTTTCTAATGTCGCTGGATCCTCTAACGTTTTTGTTGCTTACCGCCATCAGTCCCGGGATTCGAGCGCGGGTACGTTTGGCTACGTTGAGAATGCGCTTACCGCGGGAATCTCCCTGAGTTTCTGAGGCTGCGTTTATGAAAGGTGCTAAGAAAAGTGCAGCGAGTGGGCCCCAGGGCGTTGACCTACGGGTTGGCGCCGGCAGTCTACCCGAAGTGCTCTGTGTCATCGGTGCCCGACCCAACTACATGAAGATGGCGCCCCTGTTGGAAGCCTTCGCCCGAGCTCAGCCACGCGTGCCGACCCGGCTTTTGCACACCGGACAACACTACGATGCGGCGATGAACGACCAGCACTTTAAGGCCCTGGGATTGCCGCTGGCGGACATCTCATTAGGAGTGGGCTCGGACTCACACGCGCTGCAGACAGCTGAGATCATGCGCCGGTTCGAGCCCGTGCTGGATGAGGTCGCGCCAGGCGCCGTTTTGGTCGTCGGGGATGTCAACTCCACTCTAGCGTGTGCCCTGGTGGCCGCCAAGAAAGGCGTGCCGGTGTTTCATGTGGAAGCCGGACTGCGCAGCTTCGATCGGACAATGCCCGAGGAGATCAACCGAGTGCTGACCGATCAGCTCGCCGAGCTGCTGTTCACCACCGAGGCGGACGCCGTCGTCAACCTCGCGCGAGAGGGTATCCCAGCGCAGCGGGTGCACT
>JAKDMQ010000063.1 GCA_030452265.1 Nitrococcus sp. | reverse complement strand
TTCCTCCCGCAGGCTGATCACTAGCGTCTCGTGCAGCTCCCGCATGCGGCTGAACAGTAAATTTGCCAGCTCGGGGTTGGGACCGTTGTCCGCGACGGAGCCGGAATCGTCTTCCTCGCCTTCTTCGACTGCGCGCGCGGACACGTCCACGGCATCCGCGCTGCCGGCAAGCTCGTCTTCCGAAGTCCGAAAGCCGGCCAGGATCTCCGACAGGCGAACCCGTCCGGTCGCGACGTGTTCATGCAGCGCATAGAGCGTGCGCGCCGACTCGGGATAAGCTGATAACGCGCGCAGCACCTGATCGAGACCTTCCTCGATGCGCTTGGCAAGCTCGATCTCGCCCTCCCGGGTGAGCAATTCCACGGTCCCCATCTCGCGCATATACATGCGCACGGGGTCAGTGGTCCGGCCGAACTCCGCGTCTACGGAGGCGAGCGCCGCCGCGGCCTCTTCGGCTTCGTCCTCATCGGTTGCGGCCGCGGCATCGCTCAGGAGCAGGGCATCGGAGTCAGGGGCTGTCTCATGGACACTTATCCCCATATCATTTATCATGCCAATGATGTCCTCGATCTGCTCCGGATCGACGATGTCATCGGGCAAATGATCGTTCACCTCCGCATAGGTAAGGTAACCCTGTTCCTTGCCGCGGGCGATCAGCTCCCTGATCTGAGACTGTTGATCCTGTATGCTCATAATCTGTATATTGGCCGCGCCGTTAGGTTGCACCGACATTATAGTCTAATATACCCTGTCAAGTATTCACTATAACTCGTTGAGTTCGCTTGTTCACGCCTACAAATACGACTGTCTTGACTTAGGATCGTTGCTTAAGCTGCACCCATTCCCGCCACTCCGCGGTAGTCAGCTCGCCACGCTGCAGTCGCTCATTTAAGTATTGCAAACGTTTCGTGTGCCGCAATGCATGAATTCGCGCCAACGCACCGCGAAACTCCGCCTCAATTCCAAGATCCGGAACCATATGATCCCATGTAACGAGCTTCCACAGTGCCGCTTCATGCGCGCTGCCACGGTAATGCTCCAACAACGCCGCGCTACTGATATGCGGTTTGCCGCTCGTCAATTCAAGTAGTTGCACTAATAACGGCAAGCCTGGAATCGCCGGGTCGCACAGGCTTTCGACATCATCCACCAACTTCGCCAACGACGGGCGGTGCAAAAGCAGCGCGAGTGCCAATCGCACCGGAGTGCGCCGCACCATTGGCGTCTTGCCTCGCCGCGGCGCCGCGCCGGCCTTTGGCCCTGGCTTGTCGCCGGCATCCGCGCAGGCCTCGATATAACCAGGCTCCAGCTTCGCCAGCAGCGCCAGCCGGTCGATCAGCATGCGCCGAAATACATCCGCCGGCAGCCGTCGCAATAGCGGCAGCGCCTCCTCCACGAATCGGGCCCGCCCATCGATGGTGCTCATATCTATGCCGACTGCCAGACGCTCCAATAGAAAATCCGATAGTGGCCGAGCATCGTGCAGCGCAGCGGCGGTCGCCTCCTGCCCCTTTGCGCGGACAAAGCTATCCGGATCCTCCCCTTCAGGAAGGAAGAGGAAACGTACTTGGCGTCCCTCTCGCAGGGTAGGCAATGTGCTCACCAGCGCCCGCCACGCCGCCTTGCGACCCGCGGCGTCGCCATCGAAGCAGAATATCAAATCCCGAGTTGAGCGAAATAGCCGCTCAACCTGCACGGTAGAGGTGGCTGTTCCCAAGGTAGCGACCACCCGAGGCAGCCCATACTGCGCCAGCGCCACCACGTCCATATACCCTTCGACAACTACGATAGCGGCCGGCCGCCGATCCAACTCAAGGACCTTGTCGAGGCCGTAAAGTTCCTGTCCCTTATGGAAAACCGGCGAATCCGGCGAATTCAGATACTTAGGATTACCATCCCCGAGCGCCCGGCCACCGAAACCGATCGTGCGGCCACGCCGATCGCGAATCGGGAACATGATTCGATCGCGGAAACGGTCGTAGGTCTGCTTGCCCGCTTTCTGAATGAGCAGCCCAACTGCCAGCAACTCTTCGCGCTCAGGCATCGAGCGCGCGAGGTGCTCCCAGCCAGGCGGCGCGAAGCCGAGCCCATAGCGCGTCGCAATCTCGGCATTGAGCCCGCGGGCCTCGAGGTAGCGCGTCGCGCGCGCGCGCGACGGATGCTCATACAACCATCTCTGGTAGAGCTCCGCTGCGCGGCCAAGCACTTGGTAAAGCCTGTCATATTGCTCGACGTTTACCGCGTGCGCCGCCTTCGGGATCTCCAGGCCGCTTCGGCGCGCAAGCTGACTCACCGCCTCGCGAAAATCCATCCGCTCGTACTCCATCAAGAACCGGATGGCGCTGCCATGCGCACCGCAGCCGAAGCAATGATAAAACTGTTTCGTCTGGCTGACGGTAAAGGACGGCGTTTTTTCGTTATGGAAAGGGCAAAGGGCCTGGTAGTTGCCTCCCGCTCGTTTCAGCTGTAGGCGCTCACCGACGAGATCAACGATATCGACTCGATTGAGCAGCTCATCGATAAAGCGCTCAGGTATTTTTCCGGCCATAGCCAGGTATGTAGATCAGCACGCTTGGCACGGTACAAACTAAGTGCAACGTACCCGTTGCCAGGCAAGATCATGCAGCCGACAGCCGCGCTTTGACACGCGCGCTGACCGCGCCAAGCTCGGCCCGACCCTGCATCTTGGGCTTGAGAACCCCCATGACCTTGCCCATATCCGCGATGGTTCGGGCTTGCGTCTCGGCAATGGCGGCATCGATGAGCTGATCGATTTCGCCGTCGGCGAGCGGCTGCGGCATGAACTCATTGATGCAATCGATTTCAGAGTGCTCCTGGTCCGCAAGATCCTGGCGCCCGGCGTCGAGAAACTGTGCGTGGGACTCGCGCCGCTGCTTGAGCATCTTGCTAAGGACGGCCACGATATCGGCATTCGAGAGCTCGCGGCGCTCATCCACCTCGCGCTGCTTGATGGCCGCCATGACCATGCGCAAGGCACCAAGACGCGCCTTATCCGAAGCGCGCATCGCGGCCTTCACCGCTTCGTTGATTTCGTCTTTCAGCTCGCTCATGGATGGGCAGGCCGGTGGCGTAGGTTAATACAAGCGCTGACGGCGTTGCTGCTCGCGCTGCAAGCGCTTGAGGTGCCGCTTCACGGCAGCAGCCTGCTTGCGCTTACGCACCTGGGTGGGCTTTTCGTAGTGTTCACGACGGCGTATCTCGGAGAGAATTCCAGCCTTCTCGCAGGAGCGCTTGAATCGGCGCAGAGCAACCTCGAAGGGCTCGTTTTCGCGCACCTTCACCTGTGGCATACCTTCTCCTTTGGCATGTACCGATATACCTCCTCTTGGCTGAGCATTGTACTATGCGCTTAAGACTAGACGGGGTGAATCTGAATTTGTAGGGCAAACGGGGAAGTTTATATAGCATGACGACCAATTGCAAAAAAAGGTAAACGCGTAGGCTCTAGCGATCGAGAGCCAGATGAGACCCCCCCATGCGTATACTGGGTATCGAGACCTCTTGCGATGAAACCGCCGTGGCGGTCTACGATGGCGACGCCGGCCTGCTCGCCCATCGGGTCTATAGCCAAGTTGAATCCCATGCACGCTATGGCGGGGTCGTACCGGAGCTCGCCTCGCGCGATCACATCCGCAAGCTTCTGCCCTTGCTCGATGAGACGCTGCAGGCGGCCGCCACGGATCGCCCAATGCTGGGCGGAATCGCTTATACCCGCGGCCCCGGTCTCGCCGGAGCTCTGTTGGTCGGGGCTTGCGTAGCACGCAGCCTCGCTTACGCGCTGGGAATCCCGGCGCTGGGCATCCACCATATGGAGGCCCACCTACTTGCCCCGATGCTGGAGGAGCCACCGCCGAGTTTCCCTTTCGTCGCGCTGCTGGTTTCGGGGGGCCACACCATGCTGGTTCAGGTCGCAGGCGTCGGGCGTTACCGACTGCTTGGCGAATCCCTGGACGATGCCGCGGGCGAGGCGTTCGATAAAGTTGCCAAGCTGCTGGGGCTACCCTATCCGGGCGGCCCCGCCTTGCAACGGCTGGCCGAGCAAGGCAATTCCACGCGCTTCCAGTTCCCGCGTCCCATGACCGACCGCCCGGGGCTCGATTTCAGCTTCAGCGGCCTCAAGACATACACGCTCTACACTCTGCGTAACGCCGATGACCCTGATGATCAAATGCGCGCCGATACCGCACGCGCGTTCCAGGACGCGGTGATCGATACGCTCTACCTGAAGTGCCGTCGGGCATTGCGCCAAACCGGGGCGAAGCGCCTGGTCGTGGCCGGCGGTGTGAGCGCCAACGGCCCGCTGCGCGAGCGCTTGGCGGAGCTCGCCCAAGCCTTGGGGGCGCGAATTTACTATCCGCGTCTCGAGCTCTGCACCGATAACGCCGCCATGGTGGCCTATGCGGGCTGGCTGCGGCTGCGCGCCGGCGAGCACGATGCGCTCGCTTTCGACATCGCGACACGCTGGCCGCTAACCGACCTGCGCGCGCCGCCTACGCGCTAGAGCCCGATCTTCTTCTCCTTGCCGGCTATGAGGCTCGCGATATTGGTCCGGTGGCGCCAATAGAGGACAAGCGTCAGGACCACCATAGTCGCGACCAGAGCCGCGCTGCGGGTCGTCCACCAGAGGTAGCTCGGCGCGAGCAGAAACGCCAGCAGCGCGGCGAAGGACGAAAGGCGCGTGAGCAACGCCACGAGCAACCAGCTACCCGCGGTCAGCGCAGCCGCGATCCAGGACCAACCCAATACCACGCCCAGGCCCGTCGCCACCCCTTTGCCGCCGCGAAACCCGAAAAAGAGCGGGTAGAGGTGGCCCACGAACGCCGCCAGCCCTACCAGGGCGATCGCGGCCGCATCATCGGTGATCGCGCGGGCAATGAGCACTGGGATCGTGCCTTTTAGAAAATCGCCCACCAAGGTCAGTGCGGCCGGCAGGCGCCCACCAATACGCAGCACATTGGTCGCACCTGGATTGCCCGAGCCCTCGCCACGCGGATCCGGCAACCGTAGCACCCGACAGACTACGATTGCCGTGGAAACGGAGCCGAACAAATAGCCAAGCACGCCAAGTGCGATAATCGTTGCGACGGACATAGCCGCTATTGCAATCTCTCCTGCCGCGGGGGTCAAGTACGCCCGATTGGAGGATTAGGCTTAGTCCCGTTATAGTTGGCGATGGATACTGATGTTAATGTTTGCGGAGGCATTGTCAGTTCGGGGCGGTGTGCGCTGGCGAGGCCGTCGGCGGCAAAGATACCGCCGTCGAGCCTACATGGAGGTATTCACGGCGTGCCTCGCCAGAGCGCTCCGCCCCGGGCGTCGGCACGGCACGCTGACACTAGCAATGCAGGAATTGGCAGCGCGAGGGCTGCGATGGATTTCGTTTTTCTGCGCGAGCTGCGAATCGAGGCTGTGATTGGCGTCTATGATTGGGAGCGGCGCATCCGCCAACCGCTGATATTCGACTTCGAGCTCGCCACCGATGTGCGAACCGCAGCGGCCCGCGGCGACCTCGCCGCGGCCGTCGATTACGCCGCCATTGCCGAGAGCATCAGCGCGTTCGTGACTGGCGGGGAGTTCCATTTGCTGGAAAGCGTCGCCGAGGGCGTCGCCGCGCATGTGCTGGAGCAATTCCCGGTGCAATGGCTGCGCCTGAGCGTCGGCAAGCTCCATGCGCTGTCGAATGCTCGCAGCGCCGGTGTAACCATCGAGCGCGGCAAACCCCAAGCGTAATGACGCCAGTCTACATCAGCATCGGCAGCAACATTAATCGCGCGGCCAACATCCGCTCGGCGATTGCGGCACTGCGCGGCCGCTTTGGCAGCCTCATTGTCTCGCCGGTCTATGAGAGTGAGGCGGTAGGATTCAAGGGCCCCGCGTTCTACAACGCGGCGGTAGGCTGGCAGACCGAAACGGATGCCCAGGCGTTGAATGCCGAGCTGCGCGCTATGGAGCACACGCACGGGCGGCGCCGAAGTGAGGCCAAATTCTGCTCACGCAGCCTGGACTTGGATCTGCTGATATGGGGTGACGCCGTCATGCAGCGCCCCGATCTGATCCTGCCGCGCCCCGAGATACTCGAGCAAGCCTATGTCCTGCGCCCGCTCGCTGATATCGCGGGCGACATGCGCCATCCGTGCGACGGTCGAACGCTGCGTGAGCTGTGGCTGCAGCTCGAGCCCAACGCCGAGCCCATACGATCCGTCGAGCTCGACTTTGGTTGAAAAGGAACATGCGCCGACCACCCGCTCGCGCGGCTCTGCCCATCCCGGACCCAAGCGCCGCCGAGCACAGCGCCCGCCTCGCCGAGCGCATCCATGTAGCCATTGCGCAAGCGGGCGGACGCCTTGCGTTCGATCACTACATGGCGATGGCGCTCTACGAGCCCGGACTCGGGTATTACAGCGCCGGTCAGCCGCGTTTTGGCTCTCGCGGCGATTTCACCACCGCGCCGCTGACCTCAGCGCTGTTCTCCCGGACGCTCGCACAGCAGGTCGCGCAGATACTGGCGGCGCTCGAGGGCGGCGTTGTGCTCGAGCTTGGCGCCGGAACCGGGCGCATGGCCGCGGACCTACTCATCGAGCTGGAGCGCCTTGGCCACCTGCCCGAGCGTTACCTCATCCTGGAGGTCAGCGCCGCCTTGCGTCAGGAGCAGGCGCAAACGATCGCCAACTCCATACCTGGGCTACAGGAGCGAGTGCAATGGCTCGATCGCTTGCCCGAGACGCCGATACGCGGGATCATCCTCGCGAACGAAGTGATCGATGCCTTGCCCGTGAAGCGGTTTCAGGTGAGCCAAGATGGCTTGCAGGAGCAGATGGTGGCGCACGGAGAGAACGCGCGGCTCACTTGGGCGCTCGCGCCCGCGGGGCCAGAGTTAAGCGCGGCGGTGGCAAGCATCGAGGCAGAGCTGGAGGTGAGGCTTCCGCCTGGCTATGTCTCCGAGTGGTGTCCTCGACTCGCACCATGGGTGGCGAGCCTTGCCGAAACCGTGGCTGCCGGAGTGGCGCTATTCATCGACTACGGTTATCCAAGAAGCGAGTATTACCACCGCGAGCGCTGCATGGGAACGCTGCTCTGTCATTACCGTAACCGCGCACATGACGATCCATTGGCACTGCCCGGGCTGCAGGACATCACGGCATTCGTCGACTTCACTCATGCGGCCCGAGCCGGCGTCGAGGCCGGCCTCAGCGTGCTTGGCTTTACTACGCAGGCGCATTTCCTAATCGGCGCCGGGCTGCCGGCGTTACTGGAAACGGAAGTCGCATACGATCGCGAGCAAGCGGTGCGCCTTACCCAACAGGCGAAGACCCTGCTCTTTCCGGAGCAGATGGGCGAGTGCTATAAAGTGTTGGCGCTGGGCCGCGGTATTCCAACGCCGTTGAGCGGCTTTTCCTGGATCGATCTCAGGGATCGTCTGGATCGCCCCCAAGGGGCAATTACAACCGCAAAATAGGTTAACATTTCGTATCCTGTATGCGTGGGGGCGGCACAGACAACCTGGTGAGCGACGAACGCAAACCAATTGTACTCGTGGTTGACGACCACCGTTTCTCAAGGACGGTGCTCAGCCGTATTCTCGATGCCGCTGATTACCGCGTGGAGGTGGCGAAAAGCGCCCAGGAGGCGTTGGAGCGGGTGCGCCATTACGAACCCGACGCCTTCATCCTCGATACCGAGATGCCTGGGATGGACGGCATTGAGCTGTGCTGGCGACTGCGCGAGCAGGCGCGCTTTCGCATCACGCCCATCCTGGTCTGCACGGCCAACGAGGATCGCAATCTGCTGCGCTCGGCTTTCACCGCGGGCTGCGACGACTTCCTGGTCAAACCGCTGGAGCCGCTCCTGGTGGTAGCCCGCCTCGGCGGCCTTATCAAAAAATCCGACTATTACAAGCAGCTCGAGCGCATCCGTGCCGATCTCGCACGCTATGTTTCGCCACGGATCCGCAACGTCATCGAGAGCCGCAGCAAGGGCCAGAGCGCCTCATCACCGCCGCAGCAGCGCGAGGTCTGCGTCCTTTTCTCTGATATCCGCGGCTTCACGGCCCTCACGCAGTGCATCGAGCCGACCGAGCTGTTCCGGGCTGTCAGCCAACATCTTGGAGCTCAGGTCGAATGCGTCTATGCCCACCACGGCTATGTCGACAAATTCGGCGGCGATGGCGTCATGGCGATCTTCGACGGCGCGGAAATGGCCTGCGATGCCTGCCGCTGTGCCCTGGACATCATGGACCGGGTCAGCGCCTTACCGCCGCTAATCGATGGCGTCCCCGTACCAATCGGTGTCGGCATCCATGCCGGCCCCGTGGTGATCGGCAACATCGGCAGCGGCGATCATCTCGATTACACCGCCATTGGCGAGACGGTCAATGTTGCCGCGCGGCTATGCGGGCATGCCCATCCCATGGATGTTATCGTCTCGCACGCGGTGCACGAGACAGTAGGATCTGCCGCCGAGCTTGCATTCGGCAAAGGCGAAACCGCGGCCATCCGGGGCCTGATCACACCCGTAACCCTGTACCATCTAAGGCGCCGCGGGGCTGTCAGAGAGGAATGTACAGCCGAATAAAATAGCCATTAGGGTCTGTTGACACCCAGGCCGGCCAGCGGAAAACCGCTCGACAAATTTGCACTCTCGGTGTCAGCGACCAACGCGCCAACTGACCCAATCCATCCCCATGAATCTTGGTGGTCAATGCGCCGCGCGAGCGCCCGAGGGATTTCGCGGCGCTTTTTTTGCCGCCTCGCCCGCATGGGCGCGCAGGGCGGTGCAATCCAGATTCAGCTCTTCGAAGGCGGCATCCTGTGCCAGCTCCTCGAACAGCCGATGCCACACGCCTCTAGCCTCCCAGCGCGCGAAACGCTTATACACGCTGTTCCAGAGTCCAAACTCCGGGGGCAGATCGCGCCACGGTGCACCGGTGCGAGCGACCCAGAGTACCGCCTCCACGAACAAGCGGTTATCGGCCGCGCTGCGGCCTGGATCGCCTTGTTTGCCAGGCAGCCAATTCTCAACGCGTCGCCACTGGTCATCGTGTAGAAGCCTTCGCGCCATGTCCCCAATTCTCTCACTTGCTTGGCGGATGCGCTGCGCTTATCCGCCCTACGGCGTCGGTACCGGCAAGGGCGGATAAGCGCAGCGCATCCACCGAAAGGCTAGCCGTCTCCATCGCCCCGGCTGGGCTCGCTCGCGAGCGCCCGCGCCAGCACCCGTTCGAGCCGGCGCAGGCCTTCGTCCAAATCGGCCTGGGGGATCACCAGTGACGGCGCCAGGCGCAGGGTATCCGCCCCGGCAACGAGCAGCATCACGCCCTCATCCAAACCCATACGCAAAAACTCCCGGGCTCGACCTTGCCAACGCTCAGTCAGGGCGCAGCCGATGAGCAGGCCGCGGCCGCGGATTTGATCGAACACCCCATAGCGCGCAGCGAGCAACCGCAGGGCATCGGTAAGCTCCTGGTGGCGCGCGCGCACGCCGGCAAGTAGCGCGGGCTCACTAACGATCGCCACGGCTTCGTTGGCCACCGCGCAGGCGAGCGGATTGCCGCCGTAAGTGCTGCCATGGCTGCCCACGGCGAAGCTCGCCGCGATAGGCGCCGTGGTGAGCATGGCGCCGATCGGAATGCCACCCCCAAGCCCTTTTGCCGTGGTCAGAATATCGGGCGTCACCCCAAGCCCCATGTAGGCATAGAGCTCGCCCGTGCGGCCAACGCCGGTCTGTATCTCATCGAAAATCAGCAGCGCCGAGTTACGATCGCAGAGCGTGCGCAGCCCGGCTAGGAAGGTCGGATCGCCCGGTACGATGCCCGCCTCTCCGAGTATGGGCTCGACGATCACCGCGCAGGTGCGCTCCGAGATCACCGCCTCGACCGCGGCGAGATCATTGTAGGGCACATGGCGGATTCCTGCCGGCAAGGGCTCGAACCCCTCGGTATACTTCGGCTGCCCGCCTACGCTCACCGTAAACAAGGTGCGCCCGTGAAAGGCCTGCTCGAAGGCAATGATCTCATGCTTGTGTGCCCCGAAACGCGCGCTCGCATGCTTGCGCGAGAGCTTCAGCGCCGCCTCGTTGGCCTCGGCCCCGGAGTTGGTGAAAAAAACGCGCTCTGCGAATGTCAGCTCGCAAAGCCGGCGCGCAAGGCGCAACGCCGGTTCATTGGTCATGACATTGCTGAGATGCCAAACTTTTGCCGCCTGTTTTTGCAGCGCGGATAAGAGACGCGGGTGAGCATGCCCCAGGCAGGTGACCGCGATGCCGCCGGCAAAGTCGATGTATTCACGCCCCTGCTGATCCCAGACGCGGGAGCCTTCGCCGCGCACCGGGATGGCCTGCGGGGGATTATATGTGGGAACCATAACCTGATCGAACAGATCGCGGGTAATGGAGTTGTTCCACGGCGACATCGTGTATCTCCCATGCAGTGACCGGTCCCATTGATCTCAAGCGCCAACGAGCTGAAAAGGATAGATCGGGCCGAGCCGCAGAATCCCGGTGAGCTCATCGAGAGCCGTGCGAGATTCAACGAGCAACGCCGGATCGGCCAGGTCCGCCGCCGTGAGGCGATCCCGGTAATTGCGCTCAACCCAGGCGCCCAGAGCTGCAAACAGAGGCTCATCGAACAGCACGCTCGCGTTTAGGGCCGCGAGCTGCGCGGGCGTGAGCACCACGCGCAGGCGCAGGCAAGCCGGCCCCCCACCGTTGCGCATGCTCTCCGTGACGTCGGTCACCACCAGCCGCCGAATAGGCGTTTGCCGCTCCAAGAGCTCCTCGAGCCAGCACCACACCGGCGGCGAGCGACGGCATTCTTGCGCCACGATCAACGCCATCTCGCCGCTTGCCAACGTCACCAACTGGCTGTTGAACAGATAAGAGCTCACGGCCTGCGCGGCGTCGATTCTCGCCTCCGGCACGGCTACAAAACACAATGGCGGCTCGCCGAAGGCTTGCTGCAGTTGCCGTTGCACCGCGGCGCAATCGACGAAGGCGCGCTCGTGATGCAGCAGTACCTGCGCGTTGCCCACGGCGATGACGTCATTGTGGAATACGCCGACATCGATCAGCCGTGGATTTTGCTGGGCGCATACGCAGCGCCGCGCATCGAGCCCATGTAAGCGCGCCACCGCGCGCGAGGCTTCCAGGCTCTGGCGCGCCGGGTAACGCTTTGGGGCGGGGCCGGAGTCAAAGGCGCTCTTGCCGTAAACGAAAAACTCCACCCCGGCGGCGCCGTATTCCGAGCACAGCCGCGTATGATTGGCGGCACCCTCATCGGCGAACGGCTCGACCGCCGGCAACGGCGCATGATGAGCGAAATGCGATGGATCGGCGAAAATCGCCCGCAGCGCCCGTGCCGTCGTGGGCGGCTCGATTGCGCGGTGTAATCCGCTGATCAGGTTAGCCGGCGTAAAATGCACCCGCCCGTCCGCCGTATCGGCGCTGGGGGAGACCGTGGCTGAGTTCGCCGCCCACATGCTGGCCGCGGAGCAGCAGGCGGCGAGCAGCTGCGGCGCCGAGCGCGCCGCGCCGGCAAGCACTGCGGCATCGCTGCCGCCAAAGCCAAGTTGGCGCAGCACGTCCATTGCCGGGCGTTCTTGGGGTGGCAGCACGGCCTGGCTAAGCCCCAGATCATGCAATACCTTCATCTTGCGCAAGCCCTGCCGCGCCGCCGCCCGAGGGTTGGATACCGACCCGGCACTGCGCTGCGAGGCGAGATTGCCGAAAGCGAGCCCGGCATAGCTGTGCGTGGTGCCGACGAGGCCGTCGAAATTCACCTCGATCGCGCTCACAGATTGACACCCGGGCGCAACCGCTCCGGCAGGGCGAGCTTATCGGCCTGCAGCGTAGCCACCGGGTAGGCGCAGTAATCCGCCGCATAGTAAGCGCTGGGGCGGTGATTGCCGCTTATTCCCACGCCGCCGAATGGCGCTTCCGAGCTCGCGCCCGTAAGCGGTCGATTCCAGTTGACCACTCCGGCGCGGCTACGCCGCAGAAAGCGCTCAAAGTCAGTCCGGCGCCCGCCCAGTAGGCCCGCGGCCAGCCCGAAGCGGGTGGCATTGGCCAGGGTGATCGCCTGATCGAGCGTATCGTAGCGCGCCACTTGCAAGAACGGACCGAAATGCTCCTCGTCGGGTAGCTCCCGAATCCCGCTCACGTCCATGAGCCCCGGCGACAACAGACCGGTCGCCTCCTTAAGTTGGCGCATCCCCACCAGCACCCGCCCGCCCAGGTACTCCATGCGCGTCTGCAGCGCGAGTAATTCGGTTGCGGCCGCCGCGCAGATAACGGGCCCCATGAAGGGCGGTTCGATATCGAGCCAGCTTCCGATCTGCAGGCCGCTCACCGCCTCGCCCAGGGCCTCGAGTAGATCATCCCCCGCCTTGCCCTGGGGTAGGTAGAGACGACGCGCACAGCTACAACGCTGCCCAGCCGTCAGGTAGGCGGATTGTATAATCGAATAGACGGCCGCACGAACGTTAACCCCCGGCATGACGACCAGCGGATTGTTGCCTCCCATCTCCAAGGCCAGGATTTTTTCCGGCTGCTCACAAAACCGGCGCTGCAGCACGCGACCGGTAGCCGCGCTGCCGGTAAAGAACAAACCGTCGATACCCGGCTCGGCGGCAAGCGCCCCGCCGACGTCCGGACCACCCTGCACCAGATTGATGACGCCGCCTGGCAGCCCGGCTTGAAGCCACAGGCGCAGTACGTGCTCGGCGCACAGGGGGGTGAGCTCGCTCGGCTTGAAAACCACGGTATTACCGGCAAGCAGCGCTGGGATGATGTGGCCGTTCGGCAGATGCCCGGGAAAGTTGAACGGCCCAAAAACCGCCACTACGCCATGTGCCTTGTGGCGCACGATGGACAGGCCGCCGGCTATCTCGCGCTCGCGGATACCCGTTCGCTCTTTATACGCGCGCACCGAGATATCGATCTTGCCGATCATGGCGGCCACCTCGGTGAGCGCCTCCCAAGTCGGTTTGCCGGTCTCGCGCGAGAGGGTCTCGGCTAGCTCGTGCCTATCCGCCTCCAACCGCCTAGCGAAGTGGCGAATGATTTGCAGCCGATCGCCAAAGGCGCGCTCGCTCCAGCCCTCGAAAGCGGCGCGCGCAACTTCAACCGCCTGTCTGACTTGCTCGGCGCTGGCCTGCGCACCCTCCCAGACGACCTCGCTACTGGCGGGGTCGCGGGAGTCGAACGCCGGCCCCTCACCGGCTACCCAGGCGTTGCCGATCAACTGATCCTTTCTCTGCATAGACTTCTCTGGCCTCTATCTCAATGGCCGTCAACAGCCATGGTAGGGCCTGTTCGCATCCGCCCATGACTGTTTCAGGCCGCTGGGCCACCGCCTGATTTGCCCCCGGATCAAGGCTCGGCGCTTGGCGCGGTACGCTCCTCACCGGCCATCTCGGATATCTTGCGCTGCAGCTCTTGGACCAGCGCGGCGAAGCCGTGATCGCGGATATAGGCGGTGTACTCGGAGCGCTTGATGGCGAGCTCGCTGACTCCATCGGCAAGGACATTGATGATGGTCCATCGGCCGCCCTGCTGATGAAGCAGATAGTCAAGCCGTATCCGGGTGCCGTCGCTTAACCATAGCTGGGTTTGCACCAGGTGCTGATCCTCGGAGAGGCTTCGATGGCCTGACTGCACGAAGCGCTCACCATCATACTCAACGAAGCGATCCGCGTAGGTGGTAATCGACAGACGCCGGAAAATAGCCACAAACTGCTCACGTTGCGCCGGGCTCAGCTCCTGCCATCGGTTACCGAGCGTGAACCGGGTCATGGTTGCAAAATCATGGCTGGCCGTGATGACCGGAGCAAGCGATTCGAAGCGCTGTTCGAAGCCCTTATCCGAGCGCCAAACCGTAACAATCTTTTGCTGAAGCTGCGCGACCACCTCTACGGGGCTTTGCGGCGCAGTCGATTGGGGGCCCGCCTGCGCGGGAATCAGCCAGAGCAGCATGGCCCCCGCCACCAGCGCGTTACCAGCAACAGGGGTTGCAAGAATCCGCCGAAGCATGCCTTTGCTCCTCCTAATCCAGCGCCAAATGAGCGTGGCCGAACCCATGGTTTCGGTTAGCCGCCATGGCGGCCTGCGACCGTGGAGATTGCGCTTCCCCGGCTGCGCCCGTAA
Source organism: Nitrococcus sp. (assembly GCA_030452265.1). Taxonomy (GTDB): domain Bacteria; phylum Pseudomonadota; class Gammaproteobacteria; order Nitrococcales; family Nitrococcaceae; genus Nitrococcus. The sequence goes on along the minus strand of JAKDMQ010000063.1, from coordinate 1,545 downwards.
TTCCATAGGCCCAAAACAAATTGCGAACTGCTAGGCGGAACAACCGTCATTGTCATGCTCAAATACGCCATCTTTGGTGGCCACCTTTAAGGTGATCGGGAGACTTGCCCGCGGTGGGCTCGTTCTCGCCTTGCGTAAACCGCCTGCGATTGGCGGCCAGATACTGCTCAAGCCCGTGCTGTATTAACCGCTAACTTTACCAAGAGCCGCGCCATCAAGGTAGCGAACATGTTACCCACCTTTATCGACAAGCCCCACGGCCGAATACGGAGAAGAGTCTGCGCATGGCCACCGCCAACCCATCGTTAAAGCTTGGCGGCCTTGCCCGACGTCTGGTCGAGAACCGATTGATCGGGGAGGACGAGGTCCGGCAAGCGTTGAGCGATTCCAAGAAGGCGAACACCCCGTTCGTTACCCACCTGGTAGAGCGCGCCCTGCTGGAGGCAAAGAGCATCGCCGCCGCGGCATCGAGCGAATTTGGCGTACCGTTGTTCGATCTAGCCGCGCTCGAGGTCAATCACGGCGTGGTTTCTCTGGTCACCGAGAAGCTGATCCGCCGACACCGCGCCTTGCCGATCATCAAACGCGGCAAACGCCTGTACGTGGCCGTCTCCGATCCTACTAATCTGGAAGCACTCGATGAGTTCAAGTTCCACACCGGGCTCAGCACCGATCCGGTGCTGGTAGAGGATGATCAGCTCGGCCGAGCGATCGACGGTGCTCTGGAGCGCACCGATGATGCGCTCTCGGATATGGATCTGGACGAGGATCTAGAGAACCTCGATATCAGCTCCGGGGATACTGAACGCGAGCCGGATGTCAGCGAGTCCGATGCCGATGATGCGCCGGTCGTGCGGTTCATCAACAAGGTCCTGCTCGATGCGATCAACAAAGGGGCCTCCGATGTCCACTTCGAGCCTTATGAGAAACAGTATCGGGTCCGCTTTCGCCAGGATGGCGTGCTGCGCGAGATGGCCGCTCCACCCATCCAGCTCGCGCCGAGAATGGCCGCACGGCTCAAGGTGATGGCACGCCTCGATATCGCCGAGCGCCGCGTGCCGCAAGACGGGCGCATCAAGATGAACCTGTCCAAACGCCGGGCCATCGAGTTTCGCGTCAATACCTGCCCCACCTTGTTCGGCGAGAAGATCGTCCTGCGCATCCTGGATCCCTCCAGCACTCAAATGGGCATCGAGCAGTTGGGCTACGAGGATCCGCAAAAGGAGCTCTTCCTAAAATACATCTACAAACCCTACGGGATGGTGCTGGTGACCGGCCCGACGGGCTCGGGCAAGACGGTTTCACTCTACACCGCGCTTAATATCCTCAATACCGCCGATCGCAATATTTCTACGGTTGAAGACCCGGTAGAGATCAACGTTCCCGGCATCAATCAGGTCAACCTGAACATGAAGGCCGGACTCACGTTCGCCGCCGCCTTGCGAGCCTTTTTGCGGCAAGACCCGGATATCATTATGGTGGGCGAAATTCGCGATCTCGAGACCGCCGAGATCGCCATCAAAGCCGCGCAGACCGGCCACCTCG
>JAKDMQ010000273.1 GCA_030452265.1 Nitrococcus sp. | reverse complement strand
GGGTTATCCAAGGAGCATGCTCATGCAGGGTACCGACAGGCAGATCCGTTGGGCCGAGGAGATCCTGGCCAGGCATCTACGGCTCGCTGAGTCGCATCTACCGCAAATCACCGCGAAGCTCGAGCGCGCCATCAGCGCGGCGGAGGGTAATCGTTGGGGCGCCGCGTACGAACGGGCAAGGCTTGCGGTCGCCTGCAATTACGCCAACCGGCTCCAGCAGTGGAGAAGCACGGACATTATCGACGCTCAGGTCCTGCTCACGAGCCCATACGCGATCTACGATGCGATTTGGACCATTATCAGCAAGATCGCACGCGCCGACCTAGGCTTCACTCCGGTGCAGCCGGAACAAGAGGGGCGCCCGACGCTGCATTGACTTCTGATGCGCGGCGGTCATCGGTGAAGGACCTCGATTCAAATGGGACGATAGAAATCGGGCCTTTGGCGATCGAGAAATCTCCATGACTACAGAGGAAGATTGGGTGGAATCTCCAGTCATAACAAGCGGGCAGGTCAAGGCCGCCGCGCCCAGGCGCATCGCCGATCCATGCGTGCTGGTGATCTTTGGCGCGAGCGGTGATCTAACCGCGCGCAAGCTGATTCCGGCGTTAGCCAATCTCGCGTGCGATAAGCTACTGCCGCGGGAGTTTGCAGTGGTCGGGGTCGCGCGCAGCGATTTTACCGACGAAACCATACGCAAGCGCCTCAATCAGGAGGCACGGCACTTCGGCGTAGATGTCGAGCGCGATGCCTGGAAACAGATATTGCAACGCGTTTACTACGTCTGCGGAGCGATAGATGACTCCGGCGCCTACCGCGCGCTCACGGCGAAGATCGACGACGTAGCCAAAAGACACGGTGCAGGCGGCAACCGGCTTTATTACCTGGCGGTGGCGCCGCGCTTCTTCGGCACGATCGTAGGCCAGCTAGGCGCCGCAGGTCTCGCCAGCGAAGACTCAGACAGGTGGCGGCGAGTAATCGTAGAGAAGCCGTACGGACATGACCTCCCCTCGGCGCTCGCCCTGGACACGGAGATCAAACGAGTCCTCAATGAGCCGCAGATTTATCGCATCGACCATTATCTAGGCAAGGAAACGGTACAGAATCTGGTTGTATTCCGTTTCGGCAACAGCATCTTCGAGCCGCTCTGGAACCGCCAGTACATCGACCATGTGCAGATCACCGCCGCCGAAACCATCGGCGTCGAGCACCGCGGCGGCTACTACGAAACGGCGGGGGCACTGCGTGACATGATTCCAAGCCATCTCTTCCAGTTGATGGCGCTGACCGCGATGGAATCGCCCGCGCGGCTCGATGCCGATGCGATGCGCGACGAGGAAGTGAAAGTGCTGCATGCCGTGCATGCGCTGGCACCAGAGCATGCGTCGGACACCACGGTGCGCGGGCAGTACGGCGCCGGCACGCTCGCGGGCAGGCATCTTCCCGGCTATCGCAGCGAATCAGGTGTCGATCCGCAATCGCGGACCGAAACCTATATCGCGCTCAGGGTGATGATCGATAATTGGCGTTGGGCCGGCACGCCGTTCTATCTGCGCACCGGCAAGCGCCTGGCACGTCGCGGCACCGAGATTGCAATCGTGTTCAAGGAGCCGCCGTTCGAGCTCTTTCGCGACACGTCGCTGCGCCGCTTTTCGCCCAACGAGCTGGTCCTGAACATTCAGCCGGATGAGGGCATTTCGCTGCGCTTCGGCGCCAAAGTCCCCGGAGCGGGGATGCGCCAGGAGGCGGTGAAGATGGAATTCTGCTACAACGACTACTTCGATGCCTCCGTAGCCACCGGTTACGAACGCTTGCTGCACGACTGCATGATCGGTGATCAGACGCTTTTTCGACGCGCCGACATGGTCGAGACCGCATGGCGGATCATCATGCCGCTGCTCGACTCGCAGCAGGAGCCCTCGCGGCCGGCGCCGTACGCGGCCGGTTCCTGGGGGCCGAAGGCCGCCGACGAGCTGATGCGGCGTGACGGGCGCTACTGGAGAAATTGCGACACATGATCCTGGCGGGGGATATCGGCGGAACCTGGACGCGGCTGGCTTTTTTTGAAGCCCGCGGCGAATGTCTGGTCATGGTAGTGCAACAGGAATACCGCAGCGGCGATTACGCGAGCCTCGCGCAAGTGGTGCGCCAGTTTGAGAAGGACCACGGACAAGCGGCCCGGCATGCCGCATTCGGCGTCGCCGGCCCGGTGCGTGGCGGGCAGGCGAAAGCGACCAATCTGCCCTGGCTAATCGACTCGGCAAACTTGGCACGCGAGCTCGAACTGGAGATAGAAGACGTTCAGCTCATTAATGACCTTGTCGCCAATGCCTGGGGTGTTATGGCGTTGGGGCCTGAAGATCTAACGGTGCTCAACCAGGGCCGCGCCGATGCCACCGGCAACGCGGCGGTCATTGCCGCCGGCACCGGGCTCGGCGAAGCCGGCCTTTATTGGGACGGGAAGCGTCATCACGCGTTCGCGAGCGAAGGCGGACATGTGGATTTTGCGCCGCGCGACGATCTAGAGATCGACCTTCTGCGCTATCTCCTGGCGCGCTATCACCGCGTCAGCTACGAGCGCGTGCTCTCCGGACCGGGGCTGCACAATATCTACTGCTTTCTTCGCGACACCGGGCGCGGCAGCGAGCTGCCGACGATTGCCGAAGCGATGCGCAGCGAAGACCCGGCCGCGGTGATCTCACAGGCTGCGTTAAAGGGCGAGTGCGAGCTTTGCGCGACGGCACTTGATCTATTCGTCACAATCTACGGCGCCGCCGCGGGCAATCTCGCGCTCAAGCTAATGACAAGCGCCGGCATCTACTTGGGCGGCGGAATCGCGCCGCGGATCATCGAAAAGCTCAAGCGCCCGGCATTCATGGAGGCGTTTATTGATAAGGGCCGCATGCAAGATCTGCTGCGGGAGATGCCGGTGCGGGTGATCATGAACAGCCAGGCCGCGCTGCTGGGTGCTGCACGCTGCGCGGCGCAGCATGCGGACCGATGAGCATAGCGTGATGAGATTTCCGCAGATCTCACTACTCCGCTAGGAGGTAAGGGCCATTGCGACGATGTTGAAGCGGCCGCCGCAAGGTGAGCACCGGGTCGTTTTGCATGATGTCAGTTGGGGCACTTATCAACGCCTGCTCGCGGAACAGGGCAATCGCGGTAATCCGCGCTTTACCTACGACCGAGGAATGCTGGAGATCATTAGCCCGTCAGGCGAGCACGAAGAGCTCAAACACACACTTGCGCTTATCGTTGACGCCCTGGCGGAGGGTCTGAACATCGACACCCGCGGTCTCGGCTCGACCACCTTTCGGCGCGCGAGCTTGGCGCGCGGATTCGCACCCGACGCCTGCTTCTATATCGCTAACGTCGCCCACGTAAAGGGCAAGACCAACATCGACCTTGCTGTGGATCCGCCGCCCGATTTGGTCGTGGAAATCGACATCACTTGCGGGTCGCTGGACAGGCTCGCGCTATTCGCTGCAGTCGGCGTCGTTGAGGTATGGCGTCACGACGGTAAAGAATTAGCCTTCTATGTGCGCTTGGAAGACGGTTACGTGGAACGCGAGCAGAGCAGTGTGCTGCCAGGTGTGCACCGCGCCGCCGTCGCACAATTCATCAAGGACAGCGTGACCGCGGATCGCCCCACGTGGCTGCGTGAGATGCGGCAACGCGTGCAAGCGGAGCGCGGCTCCTAGGGCGCAAACACCGCGTCTGCAACACTGTGCTCACACACGCTCGATCAGGGTCTCTATCCCCTGCCCCACGCCGATGCACATCGTGCACAGTGCAAAGCCATCCTGGCCCGCACGACAGAGTTTTGTCCCCCGTGACGGCGGACAGGTAGAGAATCACGGTGCCATTGCGCTGGCGAAGTCCTTGGAGGATTGACCATGACCAAGAGAATCAAGGTTTCCGAGCTGCCCGAATTCGATGCAGCCGAGTACCTGAACAGTGAAGAGGATGTGGCGGCGTACCTGACGAGCGTTCTTGAAGAGAATGACCCGGCACTGCTAGCCGCTGCCCTCGGCGACATTGCCCGTGCCCGAGGTATGT
>JAKDMQ010000272.1 GCA_030452265.1 Nitrococcus sp. | reverse complement strand
GGCGGGGCGGGGTATACTGCAGATGAGCGGTGTCAAAATGCTCATCTCTCGCGCCGCCAGTCGCCAGCTGGCGGCGTTCTCGCGTCTGCGCCCTCATCATTGCGCCTCCTGGTCGCCGTCGTCCTCCGTCTCGCCATCGGCGGCCTCGGCCTCAACTGCCTCCTTATTTTTACGCCGGGCTGCAACCAATAACCGATCGACGGTATCGGCGGGCCAGAGCAGGCGGCCGCTGGGGAGCCTTGCTGGCCGGATCCCGTAATAGGAGCCGTCGCGGCATAGACGCACGCGGATAGACTCGGGCTTACCGCCGATGGCGGCGGCTAGCTGCGCGGTGGAGATACCGTGGGGGATGGCAGACTGGGCGGGGATAGTCATAGTTGGCGCTACCTGCTACTAATGAGTTTGCGCTCATTATTAGTGGCAGATACGCTGCCGTAAGCGGTTTAATTACCCGCGCGCGCGCCGAATTAAACCGCCTAGATGATGCCTTCGCGGCGAGCTAACTTAATCGCTCGACACGCTAAATCGTGAGTGTCTCCATCATCGTCTTCACGGTCGGGGTCGGCTTTGCGCCGACCAGACACCAATTCTGTCGACGACTTCGGCGGGTCAGTGAACAAGTGATCTGCGGCAGCCCTGAGAACTTTGCCGAGCACAAACTCAAATGGACCTCCCACAGTCGCAGTGGGAACTGCCTTAAGAGGGGTAACGAATGGACCTCCCATAGTCGCAGCGGGAACTGTCTCAAGATGGGTAGCGAATGCCTTCACGAGATCGACCCCAAGCCAGACGCGCTCGGGCTCCGGCAGTCGGCCGCGGCTAGGGTACTCGTCTGCTTTCTCGCGGGCGTCTAATACCGTTCGCAGGTAGGCAGCCAGATGGCCCTGGATTTCCCGGACGCTGGCACCGCTTTCGCGCAGCAAGGCGGCCGAATTGGCGTCTGCCGTTTCGACCAGACGTTCTGCTTCTTCCAGTGCGCGGGCTATTTTATCGAGTGTTTCTCGCACGGTAGTTGGTCTACTGGTGGCAGCAATTCCTCGGTGCGATCCGAAGATGCCAATAGCGTGCTCTAGCGCGCCGTAAAACGCCTCGGGAACATCCGTAATGCCATTGGCCCAAAGTTCTTGTTTGACTTTTTCTCGGTCGCCTTTCCGGAGTTTTCCCGGCCTATAATCCGCAACCCCTTGGCCCGTCCATGGGCGCGTGGACGTATCGTCGCGCCTCACTTCACTACTCGCAGCCGGCCCGCATCAGCACTCGGCTGCTTAATCCCGGCCTCAGCCAGAATCCACCCCTCGATCTGCGTATGCCACTTGCGCAGGAGGTCGAGCGGGCGGCGGCGGTAGTGCTTCTCCGCCAGTGCAGACGGCTTGTGGCCTTGGATTTGCGCGACCACGCCAACCGGGCATTCCACCCATTCGGAAAGCGTCCCGAAGCTGCGGCGTAGACCGTGCAGCGTGACGTGCGGTAGCCCGGCGGCTTTCAGTGCTCGTGCATGGACGTGGGTCGCGTCCGCAAGATAGCCACCGGCGGCCCTGGGGCTACTAAAGACGTAAGTCAGCCGCTCGTTCGTCCCGTCCTTGAGACCACGGGATCGCGGCAGAGCATTGAGCAAGCGAGCAAGGTAGGGGGTCAGTGGGATTTCGCGCTCACCTTCAACTTTGTCGCGGATGCGCAAGCTTCTCCACTCGAAGTCGGCATCGCTCCAGCGCAGCCGGGCAAGTTCGCCACTGCGGGCACCGGTAAGCAGTAGGCCCTGCAGGTAGGCTGCGATAACCGGGTTATTGATTGCGCGGACGGTCTCGAACCATGGAGCAAGCTGCTCACGCTGTAGCACATCCGTTTTCGGCTTTACCCTCGGCACGGCCCGGCGGACGGCTTTGTTGAACAGCGTGGCGGGGTCCACCAGTCCCCGGTATGCGGTCTGCTCGCTTACCCACACCAAGCAGGCGCGCAGCACCCGGTAGGCAAGCGCGGCTGTCGTTGGACGGGACTTTTTCTCTCGCTCAAGCCATGCCGCCAGGCGCTCCGGTGTCAGGTCCGCCAGCTTCTCGGTATGCAGCGCATAGAGCGGGCCAGCGACAGTGAGCTTCTTTGAGCGCTTGCGGGGCAACCCCGGGGCCTGCATCACATTGGCGTGTGCCGCGTAGTGACGCTCGCTCCAGTCGTCTCGGCGTGCAGCCATGTAGGCCGGCCACACACCGCCAAGCGTGATGACGGCGCGGCTCTGCTCCTGACGTTCAGCCTCGGCAACCAACTCACGCTCGCGCTTCTCGTTGTTCGGATGTACGCCAGAGTCCACCAGGACGCGCAGGCGGCGGGCCTCGGCGCGGGCCTGCTCGATATCCCACGCCTCCGGACTACCGATGGTGCAGCGGACACTTCGGTCATGCAGCCGGGTCTGAAAGATATAGGCTCGATTGCCACTGGCACGCGCTCGTAGGCCGAGCCCCGGTACCCCGGTATCCCACAGGAAGGCTTCGGTTCGGCCACGCGGGCAGGTGAATGCGTCCACCCGACCCTTCGTGAAATTGATGCGGTTGGATGTATTCTTTGCGGTAGCCATGGCAGCCCCCGTTCGGTTGCCGGTGGTCAGGGCCTCGGCGGTGTTTACGGCACCTTCGGGGCCTGTTTCGTTCTGCTTCCCTGGGAAGCGCTGGGGAAGCGCTGGGGAAGCAGATTTGACTAATATACCCTAGTACCGACTAACGCGCCATATCCATATTTTACTGATTAGTAAGCTATTTGTTAACGTGGATTAATTCTTGCTAACCCCTACTCAGTGCGACTCTTAATCTGTCGGTTCGGGGTTCGAGTCCCTGGCGGCCCACCATAACCAACAAGAACTCACAACTCGCTGTTCTCCACCAGCAGTTCGCCCGCGCTTGGGAGGTTTGCTCCCACTATGAGCGTCTCATCGTCCTCCACCCGCTCCAGCGCGCGCTTGGCGTGGACGCTCACCACCATGCTCAGTTGCTCGCCAAACCCGTCCTTCAATTGGCGTTTCCGGTAGGCGCGCCACCGGCCAGAGCCGGCCGTCATCGAGCGCTCGGAAGATGTTGTCGAGTGGATCAGGCTGACGCAGGAAAAGCAGGAGTAAAGAGAGGCAGTCTCGAATTTGTGACAGCTTGACCGGCTCATCTACCTATAAATACTATAGGTATATCATGGAACGATCTGGTATGTCGTGGAGACCAACGTACCACCGTTTCCGATCCCCCGCGGGAAGCTCCTTAAATTCATACGTGAGGTATGCAGGGATGCACGAAACATCAAGTACATGTCTCGACCAGGCGGCGGGGAGTGGGAGCGGCTGGTAACGAGGCGCCAGGCGCAGACTTGCCTAGAGCAAGGCGAGCTCATGGCTGAACCCGTCCGCAATGACGATAGCGGCTACTGGGAGTTGGAGCTATGTAGAAACTGCGCGGGAGATTGGGTTTATATCACAGGCGCAGTACCGATAAATCTATCGCGACCTGAGGTTATCGTGATCGAGCAGAGGAAGGAGTAGGTGCCATGTACCATTATGAGGAGTGCGGGTTGCCGAACGTGTGGCTCGTCAATGGGTACACTGAGCACGAAACCCCGTACGGAAAAGCAGTAAACATTGAGAACACAAACGGGCTTCATCAGTGTATTGCCCAAGAGATTATTAAGTCACGGCCGCGGCTGACAGGATACGAGTTCCGCTTCTTACGCCATGAGCTGGATATGTCTCAGAAGCAACTTGCGTCCGTCTTCTTCGGCAAGTCTGATCAGACTGTGGCGAATTGGGAGAAGGGTGATCACGACGTGCCAAAGTACGCGGATTTGATCATCCGCACGCTCTACAACGGATGTTCCCTGGGCAAATCCGGTGAATTATCTATAAACTTAGGCAGTTAGCTTAGTTTCCGCGGAATTGTAGTCACTAAATAATAAACATATGCTATTGACAGTTATCGTGATATATGCTAGTACAGTAGCCACTACCCGTAACGGCAGCCCCGTACCATTATGCACCTGGATATCTCGACCCTGCAGCGCAACGGGCGCACTTATAAGCGAGTCTTGCTGCGCGAATCTTATCGGGAAAACGGCAAAGTAAAAAAACGCACC
>JAKDMQ010000062.1 GCA_030452265.1 Nitrococcus sp. | reverse complement strand
CGGGGGCGGCGGGGGGGGCGGTCGCGGGGGGGGCCCGGGGCGGTGACGCCCCCCCGCCGGCCCGGGGCCGGGTGGACGGCGTGACCGGCGAGCAGCCTCTGCTCACTTGCGAGGAAGTTCTCGCCCACCGGCTGCTGCCCGCGCTCGAGCACGGCTTTGATAGTGGCCACACTCGAGCTGACATCGGCACAGAAGCGCTCCGCGGCGAGCGGCAGAGCGTCTGTGAACCCCGGGGTTCGGCACACGAGCGCGGCCAGGGCATTGACATCCAGCGCCCGTCCGGCGCCGTCGCGCGGCGTGCCCAAAGCGTGTCGTCCCACGTGGGACCAGTAGAGCACGGGCACGATCACCTCTTCGCCCTCGCCGAGGGTCAGGTGCAGCCCCGTACCATCCAGTGATGCGTGCCACTGCTTGTATTCCCGTAGCAAGGCGTTGAGAAAGCCGCGACTTGCAAGGGCATTGGCCGTATGCGCATGGCTGACACGGGTGGTTTTCGATGTGCGAGCAATAGGCACGGTATTCAGGATCTCCGAACACGTGGAGCGATGTAACCTTAAGGCAACTCATTCGTATTGGCAATCGTAGATCGCTAAAGAACTGTTTGCGATTGCCGAACGCCGGGAGGCTATGGTGGACGCGCTGGCGCTTATTCACCGTTACGGCGCCCGTAATTCAGGGTGGATAAGCAAAAGCGCATCCACGGAACTGTGGCATACGGTCTGATATTGCCGTGAGGCCTTGTTGCTCAAGGATTGGTTGCCAACGCCCGTCGCAGTCCGGCGCCGCTTGGGATGACGACGAGCGCGAGCGCCGCCGCGGTAGCGAGCGGCAGGCGCGGGGTTAGCTCAAATAGGGGGCCTGCGGCGACCACGCCCAGCAGGTGGCCGAGGATGCGAGCAACATAGAGGTCGGCGCTGGCAGGCGCCTGACCGCGCGGATTCCGGCCAGCGGCAGCGCCGGTCACCAACGCAGGCAACAGCAGGGCAAGGGCGATCGCCACTAGTGCGAGCCCGACTGGCAGAGCCGGTGGATAAGTAGCGGCGATGGCCGCGCCCAGCGCCATGCCGGCCGGAGCCCAGGTGAGCAATGAACCGGGGTTGGGGCGCTTGTAGAGGCTTACGAGCTGGGTCGTCACCATGCAGGCGGCCGCACCCGCGAGGAGCAGTGCGGTGTAGGCCGGCGCGCGCTCGATGGCAATGCCCCATTCGGCGCTGAGATAGGGGCCGATGATGAATTCCGCGAGAGCCAGGCTCATGTGAGCCAGCGCTGCCGGCAAAACGACGGCAGTCTCTGGCAGGCGTTGATTTTGTATGGGGATCGGCATGCCGGGTTCCGCTGCGTGCTCCCGCGGCAACAGCAAGCACGCGGCGAGCGGTAGGGCCACCAGCAGAGCGAGTGGCGTCTCCGGCCAGAGTATCGCCAGAGCGGCCGTCGCCAAGGGAACGAGCACGCGGCCGGTATTTACCGCCGCGCTCATGCGTGTCAATGCGGCATGACGGCTGTGCGCGGGGTATTCGCTCGTCAGCCACGCCTGTACTGTAGGGAAGACGCCCGATGCGGTGAGCGCATAGGCGAATCTGGCGGCAAACAGCGCTATCGTCAGCGCCGCCGCGCCGAACAATCCATGGGCGCCTGCGAACACTATGGCGACGAACAGCGCCTGACTGATAGTCGCGGCGCAAAGAAGCCGTGCTAATAGCCGGCGGCGTTGCCCCGGCACCGCCCGTCGCGGCCAGGCGTAGCCGCCCACCAAAAAGCCGAGTGCGGCCAGACCCAATAGCGGGCTTAGTTGCCAGACCTCCAGTCCGGTGAGTGCAAGAAGGAGAGGCAGCGCAATGACCAACAGGCTCTGCGTTGCCCCGACGCAGGCGGCCGGCAAGGCAAGGGCGATCGGCGAGGCGGTGCTATGCTGGGCCATGGCGGTGTTGAGCGTGGAGAGGCGCGGTTTCTTAGTTTTCTGCCCTGCGAACGGCTCAATAATGCGATGGCGCGGGTGAATTGCTGAGCCGCGCGCTGCGCTGCTGTCGCTTGCGCCACCAGGTATACACTCCGGTGACGAACAACAGAGTCGGGACCAAACCGGTCACTAGTATGGCTACTCGACCCGGCAGACCCAGCGCGGTCCCGATATGCAAGGGGTACTTGAGGTCCGCTATTTGCTGGCCGGCGCCGCCGTGATTTGAGTTGTAGCTCATGAGCACTTCGCCAGTGGCGGCATCCAGCGCGACGTAGCTGGTACCGTTTGGGTGCGGATTGTCCGGATGTCTTAGCCTTACCGTGAATGGCGCTGATGGCCGGGTTGGAAACTGTATCCAAGTGGCGCTGGCTTGCGGCATGACGGACTGTGCTATTGTCAGCAGCTCAGCCGGCGATCTCTGTACCGGCCGTGGTGCAGTGCGCGCAAGCCGCGGCGGTTCGGGCAATCCGGGTCCGCCGAACAATGCAATCAGCGCGGCATTGGTTTGCTCGTGAAACACCATGCCAGCTCCCGTCAAAGCGCTGATAAAAAGCAGCAACCAGAGAATCAATCCAGTCGAACGATGCAGCGCGAGCCAACGCGCGACGCGCGGCCCTCTGCGGGGTATGCGCAGCGTCTTCGGTAACCGGCGCCAGCCCGGCCAGGCGATGCATAACCCGATCAAGACCATGAACAGCAATATCAGACCCAGAATGCCGTTCGCGAACAACCCCTGTGCTCCTGCCAATAACTGCACATGAAGCTCCTGCAGGAACCCCAGCAGCCCGGCATGCTCTGCGCGAACGCCGAGAATATCCAAGCTCCAAGGATCGATGTAGACGCGTTGCCGCTCCTCGCCGCTCATCCAGTACTCGATACTGTGGTTGGGCTCACGCGGCAGGCGTGCGTACAACAAGGTACGCTCTGGCAGTACAGACCGTACCTTGGCGGTGGCTGCATTGAGGCGAATGGGGCCGGTGTGCGGTTCTACGTGCCAGAGCTCGGAATTGAAATAGGCATCGAGCTCACCAGCGAATACCAGCACGCTGCCGGACAGCCCGGATATACAGAACAACGCCCCGACAACGAGGCCGATCCACAAGTGCATTGTTCGCAGCAATCGATGCATTTGAAGCCTACAATCGAGCAAACCCGCTCGTTGACCGCCTCGATCGATAAGCGATCGATTGGGCTACCAGTTCAGTGCGTAGCTGACCGCGACGGTACGGCCGGGGCCCTTGGCAAAGGTAAACGGGCCCGTCGGAGCCGTCCGCGAGGCCTGACTGACAAGGGTGAAGTAGTTATTATTGAGCAGATTCTCCACCGCAACAGTCAGGTGGCCTGGCCCCAGCGCGAAGCGGCTGATCAGATCGACGATGGTGTATGAATCGACATCGGCGCCACCGAATTGGGTCGAATCGGGATTGCGATTACCGATGTAGAGCGCCTGCAGTCGGTTATCCCACCACCGCAGCGGGCTGTACTCCAGGAACCCGGTCAGTTTCACTGGGGAAATGCGGGTGTTGGGCAAATCCTCGTCAAAGTCGCCATCGTCATCCAGATCAACCTCGCCATCCTGCCAGCTCGCCGTGCCGCCTGCATTCCACTGAGGGTTGAAACGGTAGTCTAGCGCTCCCTCGACACCCCAGATGCGCTCCGGCTGCTTGACGATGGTCAGATCACTGTTATAGGTCGTTCCGTTATCAGACTTGCTGTAGAAGCCGGCGATTGAAGCCTGTAACGGGCCTTTAGCGCCACGCAGACCAATTTCGTAGTTGTCAACTTCCTGCACCTCGGAGGCAAGCTGACCGGCACTGGTAATCGAAGGCCCCGCATCGCGGATCGCGCGGCCGATGTCTGCAACCGAGAAGCTCTGAGAAAAACTGCCGAAGACCTCCATGTAATCGGTGAGATAGAACACCGCGCTGGCGTTGAACAAGGTCGGGTTAAGATCCAGCGTGTCGCCCTCTACCAGCGTGCCCCCGCGATTGACGACGTCGTTGATGTCGACTGTAATGCCCGCTTGGCGGACCCCGCCGCGCAGCAGGCCGATGTTGCTCAACGGCAGCTGCAGTTCCAGGAAACCGGCGATGGCATCCATCTGCATTTTGGGGACGACTGTGGGCCCATCTAGTCCCGCCTGCACCGTTTCATCGTGCAGGTAGTCGATGCCCCAGATGGCGCTGAAGTTATAGTCCATCAGTGTCAGCGGTGTATCGATGGTCGTGCGCGCGCCAAACTTCTCGGAGCGAATCTCGGTCTGAGCAAAACCGGGAAATTTCGCAAAGCGGGTGGTTAAATCGCCATAGTAGCCTTTGATATTGACATGACTGCCGAGCAGATCGCGATTGACGTAGTCGACGCTGGCGATGGTATTCTCAGTGCCTGGGTTCTCAACATTGAAACTGCCGCGAACGGCTGGTGTCTTGGTGTTCGTGGCCGGATTGCCTACACCGAAAGTATAATTTGTGTCCTGTTCGATGTTGTAATGGTTCACTTTGAATTGCACGCGCTGATTCTCATTGTCAAAATTGAACCCCACCTTGCCGAGTATATTGTAGGCGTCGGTGTCGGACATGCCGCCTTGAACCCCGAGTGGGTCCGGCGGAATGCGATCGCCAGCCGCATCAAAAAAACCGTTACGCACGGCATAGGTTCCGGATAACAGATAATCCATGTCTTGCTGGGTGCCGGATACGCGCTGAGTCGTTTCCCAGCCGACAGAATCATCAAGGTGTTGGGTTGAAAGGCGTACGCGAGCCTGGGAATAACCCGCCAGGGGTTCTTCAGAGGGTTTCTTGGTAATGATATTTATAAGTCCCCCGGCCGCACCGAACCCATAGGCCGCGGTGCCGCCGCGTATCACCTCGATGCGTTCAATCGCATCGACGGCGATGGTGTTGAGATCGCGACTAGCCCCTCGTAGCGGGGTGGATTGTGGGATGCCGTCAATCAACACCAGGTAATCACGACCGCGCAATGTCTGGCCAAAAGTGGAAAGGGCTTCCGTGCTGGGGCCAAGGCCGGGCACGGTTTTCGCGAGGACATCGCCTAGGTTTCGGTCCAGACTGGTTTGTTGCCGGATTTGTTGCTGGGTAATCACGGTGATCGAACGGGTGATTTGCGAGATGGGAGTTTCGGTACGGGTGGCCGTGACGGCGACTGGCTCCAGTCTCACGGTCTCGCCCTCGGGATTCTGCGCAAATGCGCCGCATGGAAGCAGGCAGCCAATTAGAAAAAATTTATTGATGAAAAGTGCGTGCCATTCATAGTTTGGATGATGTGTTTCGAGCATTTCAATCCCATTTGTTTCGAGGTGTTTGCAGCGCAATTGCATAAAGAACACTTTTCTGAGAAAGGTTTACAGAACTGAATGCGCAAGCTTCGATCATCCCGGGTAAGCTGCGCGAATGGTAGCCGAGGGTGCCTAGCACCTAATACTCTCTGGCCATGCAGTGCATCGAGTATCTCCGGTCAGATGGTCGAGCAGCAATAGTAATGCGAACAGAGAGCGTAATGAGAGGTATTACCGTTTGTCAAGTGCCGTGTCAGAAGCGCGTAGACAGTCCGGGCTTGTGACTGATTCGCCGGCGTATCCGCCAAAGTGGCGCTGGTCCCGTTGACCGCACTGAAAGTTCGCGTGCTTCTGGCGGCGATCGCTGCCGCAAAGCTGCCCTGCCTATCCATCATGAACGTACCCCCGCTGCCGTTCCTCGAGCGCATCGATGGCATCGACATCACCGGATGTCGAAGCGGCTATGCCGATGCTGGGGCCTGGGATCCGTTGGACTCGGCACTGGTCACTCATTGCAGTGCGGACGCGCAGGTGGCGCGTGTTGCGGGGGGCACGCGGAACACCATCCGGGTTTGCCTGCCGACAAACTCTCGCGCCGGACGCTTCGCGTCCGACGCCGCCACGGCCATGCTTCGCTGTATCGGGACCAGCATCGACGATGCGCGGCTACCGACGCCGGGGGGGACCGCTTGCGTTGCCCGTGCGCCTGAAGGAGCACGACTCGCTGTTCGTGCCGCTCTCGAAGTGGCCGATGCGGCTGCTCGTCGGGCCTACCCTTAGAGGGCCGAGTCATCTACTACTTCCATAGCGAGCTTGCTGACCCTGTTTGGGAAGCACGAGCAGCCGGATCTGAGCAAGCCAGAAGGCGTTGGCTGCACTGGGTCGAAGGGCGGCGGGTCGGAGCCAAAGCAAGGGACTAGACGAGCTGCCTGCCGGTACGGCATCATTCGCTTTAGACATCCCCTGCGGTGTTCGAGAGCGGGTATTACGTTTTCTTGAGCCGACATTCAATCGCCAGGGAAACAAAGTAGCGGCACTGGTGCGCAGGTCTGCCACGGAGCGGAAAGCCTAAAGGGCTGCTCGGTATTCCCACCTGAACCGAAGGGTTCAAGGGCGATGCCTGCACGGCACTGCGCGGGGGATGTCTTTTTTGTGCCCAGGGCGCCCATCAACACACCCCTAGAGCCCATGAAACGGGTGGCGCATGGAATCCAAGGCCGAAATCCGCCGCCGTATGCGCCGGCAGCGTCGTCAATTGGGCCTGCGCGAGCGCACCCAGGCTGCTCGACGCCTTGCCGCGTTGCTGCGCCGAAACCGTTTGTACCGTCACAGCCGCCATATCGCGGGCTACTGGGCTGTGGATGGCGAGATGGACCTCGGCGCGTTCCTGCAGTACGCCCACCAGGATGGGCGAGCGATCTACCTCCCTGCCTTGAGCCGTGGGTCAAGTAGGAATCTTCGCTTCCACCGCTATCATCCCGCCGCGCGCCTGCGCGCAAATCGCTTTGGCATCCCCGAGCCGGTGGCGCGGCCGTCCGATCAAATCGCCTGCCGGAGCCTGGATTTGGTGCTGCTTCCCCTGGTGGCGTTCGACCGGCAAGGGCACCGGCTGGGTATGGGCGGCGGTTTCTATGATCGCGCTTTCGCCACTCTGCGCCAGTGGAGCGGCCGCTGGCGCCACCCTCAGCTACTAGGCGTTGCTTTCAGCTTTCAGAGGGTCGCCGAGCTGCCGGCCGAGCCCTGGGACGTGCCGCTTGCCGGCGTTGCGACCGAGCGGGGCTTGATCCGATGTAGCCCGCGCATGGCCCGATCCATTGAAACAACAGCCGAATATCTATTTGCCCAGACGGGGAGAGCATGAGCTATTGGGTGATGAAATCCGAGCCGGCTGTGTATGGCATCGATGAGCTTGCCGCGCAGCCCTTACAAACGGATCACTGGGAAGGCGTTCGCAACTACCAGGCCCGCAATATGCTGCGCGATGAGATGCGCCCAGGCGATCTTGCCCTGTTCTACCATTCCAAATGCCCGCGGTCCGGCGTGGTCGGCATCATGGAGGTCGTACGCGCCGGCTACCCGGATCACACGGCGTTTGATCCCGAGTCGAAATACTACGACCCTAAGAGTGACCCGGATCGGCCCCGCTGGCACATGGTCGATGTTCGCTTCGAGCGGCGTCTGGCTCGAACCATCCCGCTTGCCGAGCTCAAGGCCAATCCCGCGTTGGCTGACACGCTTCTGGTTCAGCGCGGCAATCGGCTCTCTATCATGCCGCTGACCCCGGCGCAATGGCAGGCTATTTTGGATATGGAGCGCGAGGGAGGTTTCACAGCGGCTTTATAAACACCCGTGAGCCGCGCCGGAAATTATAGAGCATCTGCCGATCAACCGGGAGCTCCTGCAAGCTCGCGGGCCGGAACCCGCGCTCCTGGAACCAGTGCGCGCTGTGGGTGGTGAGCACGAATAGTGCCGCTACACCCTGAGCTCGAGCGGTGCGCTCTAACTGCCGGAGCAAGACGTTCCCGCGCTCACCCCCCCGATACTCGGGATGCACCACAAAACAGGCGAGCTCAGCCATCGCGGCCTCAGGTGCCAGATAGAGCGCGGCGCAGGCAATGACGGCACCCTCGCGCACGATCACCGTGAAATGCCCGATCTCCGTTTCGAGCCGCTCGCGCGAGCGGCGCACCAGCGTGCCGTCGCGCTCTAGCGGCTCGATCAGCGCCAAAATACCGCCGATATCATCGATGATTGCCGGTCGGGTGATTTCGAACGGCCGCGCGGTGATCAAAGTCCCTATCCCATCGCGGGTGAAGAGCTCCAGCAGCAATGCCCCATCGACGGCGCCGGCGAGCAGATGCACCCGCTGCACACCGCCGCGACACGCCTCGAGCGTTCCGGCGAGCAGGCGCCGTAGATCGGGGCTAAGATCAGGATGATCCTGCAAATAAAGCTGCACTTCCGCGGTGGTCATCTCCCGTGCCAGAGTGCCGTCGCTATCGAGCACACCTGCGCCCTGCGGTAGGAACAGCAGCTTGTCGGCGCGGATCGCTTGGGCGACGGCCAACGCCACGTCCTCCGAGTAGAGATTGAATACCTCGCCGGTGGGCGAATAGCCAAGGGGCCCGATCAAGACCACCGCACCATCATCGAGGCGCTGGCGGATCGCTTCCCCATCCACGCGGCGGACCTCTCCGGTATGGAGATAATCGACGCCCTCACGCACGCCCACTGGGCGGGCGGTAACGAAATTGCCGGACGCCACCCGGATGCGCAAACCGGCCATCGGTGAATTGGCAAGCCCCATGGACAGCAACGCTTCAATTTCCACCCGAATCGAGCCCACCGCTTCTTTGACGCAGGCCAGGGCGGGCTCATCCGTCACGCGCAGTCCGTTGACATAGCGGATGTCGCATTCGCGCTCGCGCAGGCGCTGCTCGATCTGCGGTCGTCCGCCCGCTACCAGCACCAGCCGAACGCCCAAGCTGCTGAGCAGCGCAAGATCATGAATCAGCGCCGGCAAGGTTCCATCGGCCACCGTTTCGCCGCCGAACGCGATAACGAACGTGCGTCCGCGGTGCGCATTGATGTATGGCGAGCTGTGGCGAAACCAGTTGACGAACTGGGTCGGCTCCCAGGTCATCGCGCTCCCCCGGCCGCCGGCGGATCCAGGCAAAAACGGCGGATGAAGCGCTGCAGCAGATCAATCATGGGGGCCATGCGCTCGACCGCTACGTACTCGTCTGGTTGATGAGCCTGATCGATATCCCCGGCGCCCAACACCACTACCTCCATGCCGAGCGCCACGAAAAACGGTCCCTCGGTGCCGAAAGCAACCGCACCGGAGTGCGCTCCCGTGAGCTCCTGCGCGACCTCGATGATGAGCGAGCTCTCTGGGGTCTCGAGCGGCGGCAGGCCCGGGAACAGCGAGCGGATCTCCAAGGTCGCCTCAGAGCTCGCAAGCGCCCGCTCGAGGCGCTCGCGCAGCTCCGCGCGCAGCGCCCCGAGATCCATTCCCGGCAAGGGCCTTAGATCAAAACGCAGCTCTGCCTCAGCGCAGATGCGGTTGGGATTGTCGCCGCCGTGGATATGGCCGAGGTTCAGGGTCGGCTCCGGAACCAAAAACCGATCATCACGATAGCGCCGCTGCAGCTCCGCACGCCAGGCGAGTATTTCATTGAGCGCCGTGGTCATCGCCTCCAGCGCGTTAACACCAAAGCGGGGGTCGCTCGAGTGACCGGAACGCCCGGTCAGGCGCAGCGCCTCCATCATGACCCCCTTGTGCAGATGAACCGGCCGCAATCCGGTCGGCTCGCCGATCAAAGCGTAACGGCCGAGCGGGCGGCCATCATCAACCAGGGCCTTGGCACCCGTCATCCCGCTTTCCTCGTCGGCCGTGGCGAGGAGGATCAGCGGGCGTTGCAAATCCCGTGCGCGCAACTCGCGGATTGCTTCGAGCGCAAGGGCAAAAAAGGATTTCATATCGCTGGCGCCGAGTCCGTACAAGCGCCCGTGGCGCTCCGTTAGCTGGAAAGGATCCGTGCTCCAGCGCGCCGTATCGTATGGAACCGTATCGGTATGCCCGGCCAGGACCAGCCCCTCGGAGCCGCTGCCAAGCGTTGCCACCAGATTTGCCTTATGCGGCTCGCCGGGCAGACCACGGATATCAATGGTAAAACCCAAGGAATCGAGCCATTGCGCCAAACGCTCGATTACAGCGCGGTTGCCCTGATCCAACGCCGGATCGACGCTGCTGACGGACGGCAGCGCAATCAGCTCGCTTAGCATATCCCGCAGACTTGGCATGGTAACGGCCATAGCGCACTCCTATAAGGCTGGCCTGGGTCGGGCTGTCAGGTTGGGGTGGCCTCATATTGCCCCAAAGCGGCGGTTCAGGTGCGCACGGGGCCGCGTCGATGCTCCGCGGCGGCCGCGAATCTCATAGCTCCGACCAGGAGGATCGACGCCGCCATCGGATGCGAGTCATGATGATACCCGTTAGCATACCCGCAAGCAGCACGCCCGATCCGACCAGGAACCAATCTTGTCGGCTGCGCTCAGCGAGGCGTTCGATTTCGTTGGCCAAGTCCTGGAGGCGGCGCTTGAGATCGAGGGTCAGTTTCTTTAGCTGCTTGTTCTCGTTGGCAAGGGTAAGCCCCACGCGCGACTCATCGAGCTTCTGCGCGAGCCGGTCGCGCTCACTAGAGAGCTCGTCGACACGTGTGCGCGCTTGCGCAAGCTGCTGCCGGGCTTGCGCGATCTTCTGCTTGAGCTGACTGTCCTTTGCATGCAGCTCCGCCAACTCGGTGCTGATTTGCTGCAGGCGAGCCGCGGCCGGCGGATCACTCATCAGGTACTGCGTCGGCACCCAGCCGTGCCGGCCATTGTGGGTATCGATCCGCGCCCAGCCATTGCCGCTCTCGAGTACCTCGACGCGAGCGCCGGTTGGTAGCAGCTTCAGGATTCGATGTTGAATGCTGGCGCCGCTGCGCAGATTGATGGTGCACTCATCGGTCACATAGCGCGTGGGCCCGGCACGGGCGCCACCGGTTGCTGCCATTAGTCCAAGCAAGCAGACTAATCCCAGGGCGGCTTTGGAGCCACGACCCGCAAGGCAGCCCGACCCCCTGTTAGGCACGGGGCGGAGCTCGAGTTTAAGATTGCGCGGGGTGCGCTCCCTCTTTGCAATGTAGAATAGCGTTCTGTTTGCGGGCGGGATTACGGCGTTCTCAAAACACTCTGGTACAAGATGCGCAAATTGCACACTAGAGGCCCTCCTATGGCTGCCTGGCATCCTCCTTCGAGCGCTCGATTGTAGCGGATGCCCGCGGGCCGCAAAACCAACTGCGCCAGGATATCATCGCGCGCTAAGCGAGAACCCCTTGGAGGCCGCCAATGCTGCACTACCCGAACATCGACCCGATCGCCTTTCAGCTTGGCCCATTGGCCGTCCACTGGTACGGCATCATGTATGCGGTCGGCTTCATCGCGGGCTGGTGGCTGGGACGGCACCGGGCGCGGCGGCCTTGGTCCCCGCTCACGCCCCAGCAAGTGGACGATCTGGTGTTGTTCGTCGCGCTCGGGGTCGTCATAGGCGGGCGTTTGGGTTACATGTTCTTCTACGCTCTGGACCGGCTGCTAGCCAACCCGCTGACTTTGTTTAAGATATGGCAAGGCGGAATGAGCTTCCACGGTGGGCTGCTCGGGGTCATAGCCATGACCTGGTGGTTTGCATGGCGCATCGAGAAGCCTTTGTTGCGTGTCGCCGACTTTCTCGCCCCCTTGGTACCCATAGGGCTTGGGGCCGGGCGCATCGGCAATTTTATCAACGGCGAGCTTTGGGGGGCGCCCACGGCTCTGCCCTGGGGCATGGTTTACCCTGGTTTAGGTCCTGAGCCTCGACATCCCTCGCAGCTCTATGAGCTCCTGCTCGAAGGCGTGGTGCTGTTCACTATCCTGTGGCTGTTCTCACGGCGGCCGCGGCCGACCTGCGCGGTATCCGGACTGTTTTTGCTCTGCTATGGCGTGTTTCGTTTCCTGGTGGAATTCGTGCGTATGCCCGATCCACAGCTTGGCTATCTTGCTTTTGGCTGGGTCACCATGGGCCAGGTGCTTTCGGCACCGATGATCATCGCCGGTCTTGGGCTACTCGCTTGGGCCTACCGCGGCCGACTCGAAGGCGCCGGGTCGGTGAGCGTATGAACGGGTCAGACGAGCACCGAACAGAGACACCATCTCGCAAACATCGCGTTTTACATCAGCACGGAGCGGCAGCCGCCAACCTGGGAGGGCAGAACCGTGCGGCAGTACCATGATCTCATCAAGCGGGTGCTCGCCGATGGCATCGAGCGTGAAGACAGAACGGGTGTTGGGACGATTGCCGTATTCGGCCACCAAATGCGCTTTGATCTCGCGCATGGCTTCCCGCTAGTCACTACCAAAAAGCTGCACCTACGTTCAATTATCCATGAGCTCCTCTGGTTTTTGTCGGGCGAGACCAACGTTCGGTATCTGCGGGAGAACGACGTTTCTATTTGGGACGCGTGGGCCGATGAGTCGGGCGATCTCGGTCCCATTTACGGCAAGCAGTGGCGGCGTTGGGCAGCGCCGGATGAAGGCGAGATAGACCAAATCCGAGTGCTCATCGAGGAGATCCAGGCCAACCCGAGCTCTCGGCGGCAAGTCGTGAGCGCTTGGAACGTCGCCGATCTCCCTAACATGGCATTGGCACCATGCCACTGCCTGGTGCAAACCGCCGTCATGGGTGGGCGGCTGCACCTGCAGCTCTACCAGCGCTCCGCTGACGTATTCCTCGGGCTGCCATTCAATATCGCCAGTTACGCGCTGCTCTTGACAATGTTAGCCCAGCAGTGCGGGCTGACGCCGGGCGAGCTCGTATGGACCGGCGGCGATGTCCATATCTACCGAAGTCACCTCGAGCAAGTTCAGCTCCAGATCAGGCGCGAGCCTTACCCCTTGCCACGCCTGCACATCAAACGGCAGCCGCCGTCCATCTTCGATTACGCCTACGACGATTTTGAATTTATCGGATACGAGTATCATCCACACATCAAGGGGGAGGTCGCTGTCTGATAATGCAAGGCGGCAGCGAGGCTGAACCTTATGCTTGGAGCCGTCCAGAGCGCACGGGGCACAGGGCGGTCAATTGATCGCCCCCAGGCCGTCCGCCGCACTGACGCGCTTCGGTAAATCGGTTGTGCTTCCTGGGCCATCGAAGCTCTCGGCACTCGACATGTTCCACATCCGTGCGTAGAACTCCCCTTCGATCCGCTCCGCGAGCAACTCACCGGGCTTGAGGAAGTAATGTATCTGGGAAAACAGACGGATTTCCGTATTGGTTACGCGTCGGACCAAATGTTTGGGCCGTAATTGCGCGGGATGCTCAATCCCGGCCGCCGCAAGGAGCTCCGCCAGCGCGTGCAGCGTGTTGCGATGGAAGTTGTAAACCCGCTGTGCCTTGTCCTTGACGACCAGCGCCCTCTGGCGTAACGGATCCTGGGTGGTTACCCCGGTGGGGCAGCGGTTGGTATGGCAAGCGCGCGCCTGAATACAACCAATGGCGAACATAAAACCGCGGGCGGAATTGGCCCAGTCGGCCCCAATGGCGAGGATGCTGGCAATATCGAAGGCGCTGACAAGCTTGCCGCTGGCACCGACGCGAATCTTGTCGCGCAGGTTCAACCCAACGAGGGTGTTATGCACGAACAGGACACCCTGGCGCAGGGGCGCGCCCATGTGGTCGCTGAACTCCACAGGTGCGGCGCCGGTGCCGCCCTCGGCACCGTCGACCACGATGAAGTCGGGCATAATCCCGGTTTCCAGGATCGCCTTGGCAATGCCCATGAGCTCCCAGGGGTGACCCAGGCAAAATTTGAAGCCGACCGGCTTGCCTCCCGACAAATCCCGCAGACGCGCAATGAACTGCATCAGCTCGATAGGGGTGGAAAATGTGCTGTGACACGCGGGCGAAACACAGTCCTCGTCCATCGAAATCCCACGCGTTGCGGCTATCTCGGCGGTGATCTTGTGCCGCGGCAAGATTCCGCCGTGGCCTGGCTTAGCCCCTTGACTGAGCTTGATTTCAATCATTTTCACTTGGGGATTGCGCGCTTGCTCGCGAAAGAGCTGCGCATTGAAGCTGCCATCGTTGTTACGGCAACCAAAATACCCACTGGCCAACTCCCAGATGAGATCGCCGCCTGCTTCACGGTGATAGGGGCTGATACTGCCCTCTCCGGTGTCGTGGGCGAATCGGCCGAGCTTGGCGCCGGCGTTCAATGCGCGAATGGCGTTTGCGCCAAGTGAGCCGAAGCTCATGGCGGATATATTGAGCAGCGAAGCCGAGTACGGCTGCAGACACTGCGGCCCGCCGACCTTCACCCGAAAGCCCTCTGAGTCAGCCAAGGCGGTCGGGCGCATGGAATGACCGATGAACTCGTATCCCGACTGGTACACGTCGATCAAAGTGCCGAACGGTTTAGCGGCGTCCTGATTTTTGGCGCGCGCGTAGACAAGCGCGCGCTGCGCCCGCGAAAACGGCAACGGCTCGCTGTCACCCTCCAGCAGATATTGGCGGATTTCCGGGCGGATACTTTCCACCAGATAGCGGATATTCCCGAGTATCGGGTAATTGCGCCGCACGGCATGGCGCCTTTGGACGAGATCGTTCAGCCCGACCAGCACCAGCACTCCCGCCAGGACAGTGAGCGGCCAACGCCACGCGAAGGGGACGAACGGCAGGGTGACCAAAGCGATTACGCAAGCACAGAAAAAAGCGTAACGACTCAGCAACGACAAGTTTATGGGGCATCCATAGAGGATCACGGGCACACTCCTATCCAATCAGTCCAGCACGCCACGTTGCAACTGCGAACCGGGGCCACGATGAGCAAAGTTGATCTATAAATTCGTTACTCCGGCGGGGCCTGCCCTGGACCTCGATCTGGCGTCCACCCACAGATTCTGTTGAGGAGCCAAAAGAAAAGACGCGCCCCCTTTCTCGTTCCGAGCAAACAGGCTGGACATGGGAGCTGGCAATTGATAGTGAGCTCCTCTCACACTCGATTCATTATGACGCGTCGTCCGCGCGGAGGAGGTTCACCACAGCATCGACGATTTCCTTCAACGATTGCGAATTCAGTGTGGCAACTTCCGAAATGATGAGATCCCGATTGGCAGTGAAGCGTTTACCGGGACGAGCATGGCTTAGGACTCGCAGCGATCCAGCGGAGAAGCTGGTGTCCTCCAGTGTGATTGCCCGAGGATCACCGTAGGGCTTGCTTGTCACCTGGCAGAGAGTGCAGCCGCCCCGACCGGCGTTAGCAAGCACCACAGCCGGACGCAGTTTGGTCTGTGACAAGTCAGAAAAGGAAAAGCGGACGAGGACTACTGCACCTGCTGGAGGTGGGACCATGCTTCGTCCTCTTCCGGCCGTTTCCAATCGTCGGCCAGCCCCGCTTCACTGAGCAGCGCACCTTCGGGCACCGCGGCCACCAGATGTTCCCCCAAGATCATGACCAATGCTCGTCGCGCTGCGGGAAGATGAACGGACTCTAGCACTCGCACATTCCCGTGCTCATCGATAACGGTTTGGACGGTTCGGATCATCGTTTCTTCCTCCCTCCGGGAGTATACATAAAGCTGGCCATGCATTTGACTTTGTCGCACAAATCCGCTGATCATCGTCGCCGGCGGGCTGCGTCTCGTTCCAGCCTGCCGGCTCGATTCAACCCCCGTGCCTTGCCTTGAAACTTGCAGCCGGCCGGGCAGCAGCGAGCTTGGCACGCCAGGGCCTATTGCAACTACGCTATGGCAGCGGAACAATTGCTCGCGTCATCACGCCGAGCGTCGCGCCCAGTCCTTGCGTCGGTGGCCGTGTCGTGGTGCCATTCGGCAGCCGCCGCGTGGTTGGGCTCGTCACCGCAGTGGCGATGCAGACACCGAGCGAGCCGGCGCGCCTGCGCGCGATCGAACAGATACTCGATACTCGGCCCGTGATTCCAGCAGAGCTTATGGAATTGCTGTTATGGGCGGGCCGTTACTATCAGCACCCCATCAGCGAGTGCCTAGCCTGGATTCCCACGTTAGTTTTTTGACTTAACACCACGGCATCATCCGAAGACGAGTTGCAGCCGTTTGTTGCCAGCCAAGGTACTGGAACAATTGTCTTAGCGTAGTCGGCCGCGAGCAGGAGGGGATTGTGGGCGCGTTTCTGGAAGCGGACCACGACGTCGCGCTCGGTCAGGGTAATATGTGCCGTGGCGTTGATGAAGTCACGGAACGGATGCCGGGATTTGGCGTGTTGGTAGCCGTTGCCGATGCGGTGGGCGAACAGGCGATATAGGCTGCTGGCCATGAGCGTGAGCTGCCGATCGCGGTTGA
>JAKDMQ010000061.1 GCA_030452265.1 Nitrococcus sp. | reverse complement strand
CGGCCCGGCAGGGCCGTTTTCGCATTGCCCGGCGGGCAGGATGCCCGCGCTCCCAGCAATAAACCGCGACGCCTAATGTGTGAATGCCGTTGTGGTTGGCGGTGGTGATGCGAAGCGGTATCCGAGAACCCGATAGCGCTATTCCGGGAACGATGAGAGCAGCTTGGCACCTCTGAGAGCCGGATTTCACGAGCGGCCGGGGCTGCGGGCGCTGCGGCTGGAACTATCGCTATGCATTGTTGTCTATAACGAGCAGGCCAACTGCTACGGCGCAGCTCAGGTGATACTGGTGGAAACGCTCGCTAAGTGCTTGGCGCAAATGGACATGTACCGCTATAGAGAGGAACCAATAATGAACACCACTCCATCACATCAAGTCGATCGAAGCCACGCCCGGTTGGGTAAGCCGCGCACCTTGGCGCGCGCCTTACTCGTCGCGGTGGTTGCAATATTTACCGCCGCGCCCGCGAACGCCGAGGAGGTGGTCTCTGTCCTCCACGCCGGTTCTCTCGGCAACGTGATGGGGCTGGCTATGGGGCCTGCCTTCGAGGAGGCGACAGACTACAACGCGCAGATGGAAGGGAGGGGATCGGTCGCGCTGGCCAACATGATTCTGGATGGGCTTCGCAAGCCCGACGTCTACATCAGCGCCGACCCAAAGACAAACGAGCCGCTCATGAAGGCCGACCTTGTCGATTGGTACGCGTACGGTTTCAGCAACGCGATGGTCATCGCCTACAGTCCGAAGAGCAAGTACGCCGATGAGTTCGAGAAGGCCGCCTCCCTGCCCCCGAAAGAGGGTGCCCTTAAGGCGTTTCAGGTTATGGCGAACGAGGGGGTGCGCGTCGGTCGCACCGATCCGAAGCTCGATCCCAAGGGCTACCGGACACTCTTCGTCCTCGAGCTCGCCGAGCAAATCTACGAAAAGCCGAAACTTAGCGAGAAGGTCTTGGGAGAGGCCCGCAATGCGGAGCAGATCTTCCCCGAGATGCAACTGGCGGCGCGACTGGATACCGGCCAGCTCGACGTCGGCTTTTACTACCGCAACGAGGCGCTCGCGCACGGTCTGCCCTACATCCAGCTTC
The DNA here is from genome assembly GCA_030452265.1 of Nitrococcus sp. GTDB lineage: Bacteria > Pseudomonadota > Gammaproteobacteria > Nitrococcales > Nitrococcaceae > Nitrococcus. The sequence goes on along the minus strand of JAKDMQ010000061.1, from coordinate 15,197 downwards.
CCGACAAGCTTTGCCTGTGCGATCCAGCGCTGGCCGAGTGGTACGCGACTGCCAGCTACACAGCGCCCGACGGGACGACCTACCGGGGTGGGCCGATCGTCTATTCGGTCACTATCCCGCAGGCGGCCCCCAACCCGGACGGCGCCGTCGCCTTCGTCGAGTTCATGTTCTCGCCGCAGGGCCGCAAAATCTTGAAAGACCACGGCCTGCCGGTAGTTGAACATGTCGTTTACGGTGAATGGGACGCCGTGCCGGAGGAGCTGCACGATGTGTTGGGTCCCCCCGCGCAAAAGGCCACAAAATAAAGGTCGCCTGATAAAGGCCGCGCAATGAAGCGCTGGCTCATGAGCCTCAGGCACGCCATGCATGGGCAGCATCGCACGGTGCTGCCCGTCTTCGCGCTCCTGGGCGGCTTTTTCCTTGCGTTCATCCTTTTGCCTCTGATCGGCATATTGCCCCATCTGCCGGCCGACACCTTCGCTGACTGGACCGGACCCAAGGTCGTTTCGGCGCTGCTCATCTCTCTTGCAGCGGCGACGGGGGCCGTCCTTTTTCTGACTGTGTTTGGCGTCCCCCTCGCCTACCTGCTCGCGCGCTACGAGTTCCCCGGCAAGGGGTTCATCTACGTGCTCGTCCACATCCCTATCGCGATCCCCCCCGTCGTCGCCGGTATCCTGCTTCTCCTCGTGTTCGGCCCGTACACGGTGGTGGGGGGGGCGTTTACCGCCGCCGGGCTGCCGTTGACCGACAGTATCGCGGCGATTGTGCTCGCCCAGGCCTTTGTGGCCTGCCCCTTCCTTGTGATCGGCGCGCGCGAGGCCTTCGCGGCTATCGATCCCACCCTTGAGCAGGTAACGGCGACCTTGGGCCGCTCGCCCTGGGAGGTCTTCCGCCATGTCACTTGGCCGCTGGCCCGGCCGGGTATCCGAAGCGGTATGGCCCTTGCCTGGGTGAGGGCGATGGGTGAGTTCGGCGCGACGGCGGTGGTCGCCTACTACCCGCACACTTTGTCGGTGCTGACCTGGCAGCGCTTCCAGTACGCCGGGCTGAGCGGCACCCTGCCGATCGCCTTCCTGCAATTGGTGGTGGGAGCGATCGGCGTGGGCATCGCCTTTGCGTTGGCCCGCCAGCCGCGACGGGTAACGGGCGACGGCCATCGAGCGGCTCCGGGCGCTGAAGCGGCGGACGGCGTGACGCAGGCGGGAGGCGCTATGGGGGAGAGTTCAACCGCGCCGATGGCTCGCGACGCCACGGCTGAATACCGCGCAGACCTCGCGGCCGTCGTGAAACTGGGCGCGCGATCCGAGCCTGGCGGACCATCGTTTGCCGTCGACGCCCGGCGCAAGCTTGGGTCATTCGCTCTGGACATCCGCTTCGAAACGAGCTCCCGCACGGTGGCGGTCCTGGGTCCGTCCGGATCGGGGAAGAGTCTCCTGCTCAAGGCGTTGGCCGGCCTGTTGCGGCCGGAGGCAGGGCATCTCGCCGCGGCGGGGCAGCGCCTGTTCAATGCAGCCGACGGAATCTGGGTTGCGCCGGATAGACGGCGGGTGGGCTATGTACCGCAGCAGTTCGCCCTACTGCCCCATATGAGCGTGCGGCAACAGATCCTTTTCGCGGCGGGAGGCGGGCGCCGGGACGATGCCGCGGCCTTCGGTCCGGGGGACGATTGCGCGGAAGGCGGTGCGGACACGGCCGCGATTCTGCGCTTCCTCGACCTGGAAGGATTGGCTGACCGGTATCCGCAAGAGTTGTCGTACGGCCAACAGCAGCGCGTCGGTCTGGCGAGGGCGTTGGTGCGCCGCCCCGACTTCCTGCTGCTCGACGAGCCGTTCACCGCCCTGGACACGCCGTTGCGCTTTCGCCTGCGCCGTGACCTGCTGCGGATACTGAGTCGGCTGGATCTGCCGGTCATGCTGGTCACCCACGACCCGGCTGAGGCCTACGAGCTGGCGGAAGAGGTGGTGATGGTCGCCGGCGGTCGCGTCTTGCAACAGGGGCGGCGGGAGGAGGTGTTCGCCTCTCCTGCCTCGGCCCGGGTCGCAGCCCTGCTCGGCGTCCGTAATGTCTTCCGCGGCCGCGTCGTATCGGTCGAGCCGGGGCGCGTCGGCGTCGAATATCGGGGGACGACCGTCTCCGTGCCCGTACCGGACGGAACACCCATGCGGGCGGGAAAACTCCAGGCGGGCGACGCCGTCGACTTTCTTGCCGAACCGCACCGCTTGGCGCTTGACGGCGGGGAGTCCGACGTACCGCTCCCCGATAGGCCGGCCGCCGCCCCACCGCCCTCGGATGGAGCGGACGGTGTCGCCATGCTTGATGGCGTGATCGATGTGCTCTTGCCGCAGGTGTCAGGGATGCGGCCCGTGGTCGCCGTCGCGGGGGAGGGCGCGCCGGATTACTGGGAGTGCGACAGTGTGATCGGTGAAGGAGAGGCCGCGACCTGGCAGGTGGGCGCTCCGGTTCGCGTCCGCGTGCCTGGGGCGGCACTCCGGTTGCTTGGACCGCCGGAGTGCGAGGATGCATCGGGGGAAGGGATACGGCGCCGAGGCGGCGGCGCGGATGCCATTGTGGTCGGCGGTGGTGATGCGAAGCGGTATCCGAGATTCCGGTAGCGCTATCCCGGCACCGATGATAGCCGCGTGGCGCCCCTGAGAGCCGGATTCCCGGCGTTTGAAGCTTCCTAGTGTGCGCGATTTGACAATACGTTATGCAACAACTAGCATAGCGACTCGCTCAACTTTGTACCGCGCAACGACTGTGAACCTAGGGAACCTTATATGGATTCCCGTAAATATTGGGTCCGCGGTAAACGTGTACCGTTATAATGAGGAAACAATAATGAGCATCACTCCATCACAGCAAGCCGACCGCAACCATGTCCGATTGGGTAAGCCGCGCGCTTGGGCGCTCGCCGTAGTCTTCGCGCTGGCTGCAGGCTTTACTGCCGCAGCCGCGAACGCTGCGGAGGTGATCGTATACGCCGCCGCCAGCACGACCGATGCGCTGGGCGAGATCGCAAAAACGTATGAAGAAGGCTCCGATAACAATATCAAGTTCTCCTTCGCCTCGAGCTCGACGCTCGCCCGCCAGATCAAACTGGGGGCGCCGGCACAGATCTATGTTTCCGCCAGCAAGAGATGGATGGATTATGTGGAAAAAGCGGGTGAGATTCTGGCCGACACGCGCACGAACTTGCTCGCCAACCAGCTCGCTCTGGTCGCGCCGAAGGATAGCAAAATCGACAAGGTTGATATCCGCGCCGGATTTCCAATCGAAGATTTGCTAGCCGGCGGCAAACTGGCGATGGGCAACCCGGCGCATGTCCCGGCCGGTATCTACGGCAAGCAGGCATTGAAATCGCTGGATCTATGGCAAAAGGTCGAAGGGCAAGTGGCCCGGGCCGCTGATGTTCGGGCCGCGCTCGCGCTAGTCAGCGTGGGTGGGGCTCCCTTGGGTATCGTCTATACAACCGATGCCGCCGCCTCCGACAAGGTGAAGATCGTCGGGATCTTTCCGGCCGACAGCCACAAGGCCATTGTCTACCCGGCCGCGCTGACTAAGGCCGCCAAGGGTGATGAGGCCGCGGAGGACTTCTTCAACTTCATGGAATCCGAGGAGGCCGCCAGCATTTTCAAGCAGTATGGCTTCAAGGTGCTGGACTGAGCGCGCTTTGGGGGAGCCCCGGCGTTGAGAGGCATTACGTGCATGTGCAGCTCCCTTCCGGGGGGCTGTAGACTGCAGTTGCGCGGCCGGCGGGTTTCCCGCAGTGCGTATGAGGTAAGCACAGGGAAGCGTGCGTGACTCAGTAGGACGAAGGAAGACCAAGATGGATCCCGGCCTGCGCCGGGATGACGGAGTACCGGATCCCGGGCTGCGCCTGCCTGTGCGTCGCGGTGCCTGGCTGCGCCTAGAACGCGGCGGGCAGGCGCAGACAGGCCGGGATGACGGACTACTGGACATCGGCTCCCGGATGGGGTTCGCGGCAGGTTTTGCCGATGCGAACAATAGAAAGGCGCTTTACTAGCAATTGTTTGAGCTGCGCCGCGCGAGAGCCGGCACCTTGTCTTGAACCCAATTCGGCTACTCTTCGAGGCGACTCGTGTTAGAGTTCTTCTACGGATTGTTCAATCTGGCCCAAGTCGAGAGCCAGGCGGTGCGCTTGAGCCTACAGGTGTCGGCTCTGGCCCTGGCGATGCTCTTGCCGCCCGCGACCGCGATCGCCTATGTGCTCGCACGCTATAACTTTCCGGGCAAGAATCTGGTCAACGGCATCGCGTACCTGCCATTGGTGCTGCCCCCGGTGGTCACCGGCTACCTGCTGCTGCTGACCTTGAGCACCGAATCACCAGTGGGCGCCTGGCTGCAGGACACATTCGGTATCGTGTTTGCGTTTCGCTGGACCGGTGCGGCCCTTGCGGCGGCTATCATGGGTTTCCCGTTGGCCGTGCAGGCTATCCGTCTGTCCATCGAGGCCGTCGATCGGCGCATCGAGGCTGCCGCCAGCACGCTTGGGGCAAACCGGGCTTGGATCTTCATGACCATTACTCTGCCATTGATCCTGCCAGGAATCATCGCCGGGGCGATTCTCGGCTTCGCGCGCGCGCTTGGCGAGTTCGGCGCCACTATCACCTTCGTTGCCAACATTCGGGGGGAGACCCAGACCCTGCCGCTTGCCATCTACTCCCTGACGCAGGTTCCCGGCAAAGAGATCGCGGCGCTGCACTTGCTGATTATCTCGGTCGCCTTGGCCTTGGCGGCGCTGGTTGCGTCCGAGGTGCTCAACCGAGTGGCCAACAAGCGGTTGCATGGCTGATGACGATTGAGGTCGACGTCGAACGCCGGTTGGGCGATGTCGAGATTCAGGCGCGATTTACCAGCGAGCCGGGAATTACCGTTTTGTTTGGCCGCTCTGGGGCGGGCAAGAGCTCGGTGATCAACATGATCAGCGGGCTACTCAAGCCCGAGCGAGGGCGGATCGCGGTGAACGGCCAGGTGCTATTCGACCATGAGCGCCGCATCAATCTGCCGGCCCGCAAACGCCGGATCGGCTATATCTTCCAGGAACACCGCCTGTTCCCGCACCTCAAGGTCCGTCGTAACTTACTCTACGGACAGCGTTTTACGCCGCCGGCTGAGCGCTACGTAACGCTCGAGAAAATCGTCGATTTGCTAGGCATCAGCCATCTGCTGGAGCGCCGCCCGCCGATGCTCTCCGGCGGCGAGCGCCAGAGAGTGGCGATCGGCCGGGCGCTGCTTGCTAGCCCCCGTCTGTTGCTGATGGACGAACCGCTGGCCTCGCTGGATACGGCGCGAAAGAACGAGATCCTGCCTTACATCGAGCGCCTGCGCGACGAGCTTGGGCTACCGATCTTCTACGTCAGTCACCAGTTTGGCGAGGTAAGGCGCCTGGCGGATATGCTGGTTTTCATGGCTGACGGGCGGGTCGTCGTCGCCGGGCCGCTAAGCGAGGTTACGGGCCGGCTGGACCTCGCCTCGTTAACCGGACGCGAGGAGGCCGGCACGGTGATCGAGGCGCGCATTGTGGGCCATGACTCCGAGTATCATTTGACGCGCCTGCAATGCGCGGCCGGTGAGCTGGTCGCTCCGCGCGTGGACCAGCCTGAGGGCGCGGCCGTGCGGGTGCATATCCACGCGCTCGATGTGGTGCTCGCGGTTGAGCCGCCAAAGGGGTTGAGCATCCAGAATGTGCTGCGCGCGCGCATCACGGAGACGGGCTCAAGCACCGATCCTTTTGTCGAGTTTTTGCTCGACGCGGCGGGCGTTCCCCTAATCGCCTACGTCACCAAAAAGGCCGCGCATGAGCTCGGTCTCAGGCTCGGTCGCGAAGTCTACGCATTGATCAAAAGCGTCGCGATCCAGCGCCACAGCCTCGACCGGCCGTCAAGTACCGCCGATCAACGCCAAGCGGCCGATCAGCGGCAAGTCGTTTGACCCCCTCCTACAACCGCTCGTAGAGCGCCGCGATCCCTTGCCCGCCGCCAATGCACATCGTGACCACGGCATAACGGCCGTTACGCCGGCGCAGCTCGTAGAGCGCCTTGACGGTCAGAATCGCGCCGGTCGCCCCGATCGGGTGGCCTAGAGAGATGCCGCTGCCGTTGGGGTTGACCTTTTCCTCATCCAGTTGCAGGTCCTTGACCACGGCAAGCGCCTGGGCGGCGAAGGCCTCGTTGATCTCCCAGACATCGATCTGCTCGCGGGACACCCCGGTCTTCTCCAGCAGCTTGTACACGGCTGGGACCGGGCCGATGCCCATGTATTTCGGCTCCACCGCCGCGACCGTGCCCGCGACCAGGCGAGCCAACGGGTTCAGCCCGCCTCTCTCGGCGGCCTCGCTTTCCATCAGCACCACGGCGGCTGCGCCGTCGTTCAAGGTGGAGGCATTGCCGGCGGTCACCGTGCCGCCATCGCGTTTGAACACCGGCTTCATGGCCGTGATCTTGGCCGGGTCGATCTCCCGGCGCGGACCCTGATCGGTATCGACCACCACAGAGCCCTTCCGCCCCTTGACCTCGATGGGCAAAATCTGATCGCGGAAATACCCATTGTCGATGGCGTGGCTCGCCCGGCTATGACTCTCCATGGCGAGGCGGTCCTGTGCATCGCGGGAGATCCCCCAGCGCTCGGCGACATTCTCGGCCGTGATGCCCATGTGGCAGCGATCGAAGGGGTCGGTCAATGCCCCGACCATGGCATCGAGCATGGCGCCATCTCCCATGCGCTGCCCCCAGCGCCCGCTCGGGATCCAATAGGGAGCGCGCGACATGGCCTCAGCGCCGCCGCCCACGGCGCAATCGGCCTCGCCGAGCTGGATGTAGCTGGCCGCGGTAAGGATGGCCTGCAGACCGCTGCCACAGAGGCGGTTGAGCGTCAAAGCCGGCGTCTCGACGGGGAGCCCGGCGTTGACGCTTGCCACGCGGGCGAGATACATGTCGCGCGGCTCGCTGTGGATGACATTGCCGATCACGGTGTGACCGACCGCCGAAGGCTCGATGCCGGCCCGGCTGACGGCTTCGCGCACTACCGTAGCGGCCAGATCGCCCAAGGAAATGTCTTTTAGATCCCCGCCATAGCTTCCGATGGGGCTGCGAGCCCCGCTTAGGACGACGACGTCACGTGAATTGCTCATGATTTCCTACCTTGCTCGACCCGCGTAGTACCTGTCCCTGTCCGCTGGATGCTGCGGAGCAACAAACAAGTGGATTGTAGATACTCGTTCACTCGATTACCAGCCGTTGCAAGCCCTGCGGTCGCCGTGTGCGGATGCGTCACGCCCCTGAGCCAGCTCGGTTGGGGTGAGTTTGCGAACCCCAACGTTTGCCTCAATGCCGTGATCGAAGGTGTTGGGGTTCCTCCGTTACCCCAACGCGGGCTCGGTAGGTTGGGGCCAGAGCCCACCGCTCCAAGCCTCGGCACCGTACACCGCCAAACTACGCGCAACGGAGGAATAATATGGGTCGACCGGATGCGGTGCTCATCTTGATCGCTGCAATGGCCTTAGCCAGTATATAATGCGACAGTGCGGTTAAGCGTCCCGTGGTTGCCCCACACGGTCATGCAAGCACCGCCTTTTCCCGCCTGTGCAGCCCCCATTCCGCCCGAGCGTTCGAAACGGTGTCGAGATCAAGTTGGATTCCACGGCTGGCACACCGCCGGGCAGGGCCGATGAGGAACGAGGAGGAGCAATGGACCAACACATCAAGTATCCGCAAGGCGGCGCCAAGATCAGCGTGGTCGATGGCAAGCTCCGTATTCCGGATCGGCCCGTAATCGGCTATATCGAAGGCGATGGCATCGGCAGCGATATCACCGGCGCATGTCTGCGCATCTGGGATGCCGCGGTAGAGCAAGCCTATCGGGGTGAGCGCCGGCTCGCCTGGTGCGAGCTCTACATGGGCGAGAAGGCCGCCGGTTTGTATGGCGGTGATTACTTTCCCGAAGAAACGGAGGCGGCGCTGCGTGATCTGATCGTCGCCATCAAGGGTCCGCTAACCACTCCGGTGGGCGGCGGGTACCGATCGTTGAACGTGGCTCTGCGCCAAAAGCTCGATCTTTACGCCTGCGTGCGCCCGGTGCGCCATTACCGGGGCGTGCCCTCGCCGTTGCGCAAGCCCGAAGACGTTGATGTCGTAATCTTTCGCGAGAACACGGAGGACGTTTACGCCGGCATCGAGTACCAAACCGGCACCCCGGAGAACAGAAAGGTTGCCGCGTTTCTGCGTGGGGAAATGGGGGCGAGCTTTTTCGAGGACGCGGGCCTTGGAGTCAAGCCAATCAGTCCCTTCGGCAGCAAGCGTTTGGTGCGCAAGGCCATACAATACGCTATCGACAACAATCGCGAGAGCGTCACCCTCGTCCACAAGGGCAACATCATGAAGTACACCGAGGGCGCCTTTCGCACTTGGGGCTATGAGGTGGCGCGGGAGGTGTTCGGCGGCGTCACCATCACCGAGGAAGAGCTCTATTCCATCTATGGCGGCAAGCGGCCGGCGGCCAAGATCGTGATCAAAGACCGTATAGCCGATATCATCTTCCAGCTCATGCTGTTGCGCCCGAACGAATTCGATGTGCTGGCCACCATGAATCTGAACGGAGATTATCTCTCCGATGCGGTGGCTGCCGAGGCGGGGGGCATTGGCATTGCCCCGGGGGCGAACATGGGCGATTACGTGGCCGTGTTCGAGGCGACTCATGGCACCGCGCCCAAGTACGCCAATCAGGATAAGGTCAACCCGGGCTCCTTGCTCTTCTCAGGAGTCATGATGCTGGAGTACCTAGGTTGGCACGAGGCGGCGGACCTCATCCGCGCCGCCTACCAGCGGGTGGTGAGCGCCAAAATCGTGACCTACGACTTTGCGCGCCAAATCGAGGGTGCCACGGAGGTCAAGACCAGTCAGTTTGCCGATGCGCTGATCGAGGAGATGCAGGGTAAGGTGGATGTTGCCAAGTATCAGCAGGAGCGCAGGGAAGCCATCGAACAGGACCGCAAGATTCGCGAGCTGCGCCGTGTTTCCTCGCCCCTGGAGGAGATGATCGCATCCGGGCGCACGCCGCATACGGTGGCGGATCTGATGAACCCGAGCCCGATCTGCGTGCCGGCGGAGACCTTGGTCGAAGACGCAATGCATCTGATGGCGGAGAAGCGCATCGGCAGCGTGATCACACAGCCGGCGCCCGACGGTGAGTGGGGTATCATGACGCAGCGGGACGTCATCTCCCGCATCGTCTCCGCCAACCGTCAGCCGCGCACGGCGAAAGTTAGCGACGTGGCGAGCAAACCGCTCATTACCGTGCCGGTGGACATGTCGCTGCACGAATGCGCTGATAAGATGAGCAGCCAGAATATACGGCGCGTGGTCGTGATCGATCAGAACAACCAACCAATCGGCATAATTTCCGATACCGACATCTTCGCCAGTGTCGAGCAGTTCGGATTGCCGGAGTAACCGCGACTCACTACCGCAGCCGCAAGCAACGCGCACCCGCAACGCAGGAGCCAGTTATGCAGGAAAAGCGTACCGATGCCCCGCTGCGCGAGGATATCCGGCAATTGGGGGGGTTGCTGGGAAGTACCCTTTATGAGCAGAACGGCGAGGAGCTCTATAACACCGTTGAGGAGATTCGCCGGTTGGCAAAGGATGCGCGGGCCGGCGTTGACGGGGCGGCCGAGCAGCTCTCGCGCATGCTCGCGGGTTTGGACGACGCCATGATCATGCCCGTGGTGCGGGCGTTCTCCAACTTCCTGAACCTGGCCAACATCGCCGAGCAGCATCACCGCGTACGCCGCAGTCGGGCTTGGTTGCGCGACCCGAGCTCTGCTCCGTTGCGCGGCTCGTTCGAGGAGGCATTTCAGCGCTTGACCGAAGCGGTCGATGCGCAGGTGCTCTACGAGACTGTCTGCGGCCTCGAGATCGAGCTCGTGCTCACCGCGCATCCAACGGAGGTTACCCGGCGCAGCCTGCTGCAGAAATATAACCGTATCGCCGAGCTGTTGGACCAGCAGGACCGGCTGGATTCGACGCCGGAGGAGATCGAGGAGATTCAGCAGGCACTCAAGCGCGAGATTACCGCGGCCTGGCACACCGATGAAATTCGCCGCCGCCGCCCGTCACCGGTCGACGAGGCCCGCTGGGGCTTGGCGGTGATCGAGCAGACTTTATGGGATGTGATCCCGCGCTATATGCGCCGGCTCGATAAGATGCTCAAGCGCAAGACCGGGCGCCATCTGCCGCTCGATGTGGCGGCGATTCGCTTCGGTTCCTGGATGGGCGGAGACCGCGACGGTAACCCCCGCGTCACCGCGCGGGTCACGCGCGAGGTTTGCCTGCTGAACCGCTGGATGGCTGTCGAGCTCTACGCGCGCGAGATCGATCAGCTCGTCTCCGAGCTTTCCCTGCAGTGCATGGATGAGGATCTGCAAGCGCTTGTTCCGGGGCGCTGGGAGCCTTACCGTGCGCTGCTCAAGCGGGTACGGGCGCGCTTGCGCATAACCCGTAGCTGGATCGAGGCACGGCTCGAAGGCCGGCACCCGCCGGATGGTGAAATCCTACTCGAAGCCAGTGATCTGAAGGCGACACTGCTCGCCTGTTACCACTCGCTGCAGCGTTGTGGCGCCGGCGGGGTCGCGGACGGCCGGCTTTTGGATCTCATACGCCGGGTAACTGTTTTCGGGCTCACCCTGATGCGCCTCGATATCCGTCAGGAGGCGAGCCGCCATGTCGATACCCTGGATGCCATCACCCGCGAGCTCGGCTTGGGAAGCTACGCCGAGTGGAGCGAAGCACAGCGCGAGGCATTCCTGATCGAACAGCTTGACAATCGCAGGCCATTGATTCCGCGCGATTTCGAGCCCGAAGACGAGGTGCGCGAGGTCCTGGACACATTTCAGATGATGGCCGAGCTGGGCCCTGATTCCTTGGGGGCATACGTTATCTCGATGGCCTCGCAGCCCTCCGACATCCTCGCCGTTGAGCTGCTGCAGAAGGAAGCGGGAGTGCGCCATTATCTGCGGGTCGTACCTCTGTTCGAAACCCTCGCCGATCTTGACGGCGCGGAGGCCTGTATCGAGCACTTGATGCAAATCCCCTGGTATCGCCATCGTGTGCAGGGCCATCAGGAGGTGATGATCGGCTATTCGGATTCCGGCAAGGACGCCGGGCATCTGACCGCGGCCTGGACGCTTTATAAGACCCAGGAAAAGCTGGTGGCGGCTGCCCGCAGGCGAGGCATCAAGCTCACGCTATTCCACGGCCGGGGTGGCTCGATCGGCCGTGGCGGCGGCCCGACCCATGCGGCCGTGCTCTCTCAGCCGCCAGGCTCCGTGGCCGGCCGGCTGCGCGCAACGGAGCAGGGTGAGGTCATTCAGGCGAAGTTCGGTCTGCCCGGCATTGCCTTGCGTAACCTCGAGGTCTACACCACCTCGGTGCTGGAGGCGACCTTACAGCCGGCTCAGGCGCTGCAGCCGCCCTGGCGAGATATCATGGACCGCTTGGCTCGGATCGCGAAGGACACCTACCGGGGAGTGGTGCGCGACAACCCCGCCTTCATCGACTATTTCCGCCACGCCACACCGGAGCACGAGATCAGCATGCTGACCATCGGCAGCCGGCCCGCCCGCCGCGCTCCGACCCATGCCGTGGAGAGTCTGCGCGCAATACCGTGGATATTCGCCTGGACGCAGACACGGCTGCTGTTGCCGGCTTGGCTTGGCGTGGGTGAATCGCTCCAGAGTGCGTTGGATGCGGGGGATGGGGCGCTGCTCAAGCGAATGTACAAGGAGTGGCCGTTTTTCGAGACGTTCCTAGACATGGTGGAGATGGTTTTGGCCAAAGGCGATCCCTCGGTCGCGGCTTGGTACGATAGCCGCCTGGTACCGCCCGAGCTGCAACCGCTAGGCGAGCACATGCGCCGGCAATTTGCCAAGACGCTGCGCGCGGTGCTCGAAGTTACCAACCATGAGCAGCCGCTGGATGATTTCCCAGTGGCCCAGCGCTCGGTGACCGTGCGCAATCCCTACGTCGATCCGCTCAATCTATTGCAGGTGGAGCTTCTCTACCGAGTTCGTCACGGCAGGGAGGAAAACCTGCGCAAAGCCTTGATGGTGTGCATCAATGGCATAGCGGCCGGTATGCGCAATACAGGGTAGCTCAGCGCTTGTATTTAGATTGCCGTGCCTGGCTAGCCGAGCGCCACATTGAGCGCGCAACGGATTAGCGCCAAAGGGATACAGTCGAGTGTATGTTGGATTACCAAAGAGAATTCATACAATTCGCCTTGGAGCACAGAATTCTGCGTTTTGGTGAGTATACCTTGAAATCCGGTCGTCGCAGCCCGTACTTTTTCAACGCCGGAGGCTTTGCTACGGGGCGGGCTCTGGTCGAGGTGGGGCGGTTCTATGCCCAGGCAATCATCGCCTCCGGTATCCGCTTCGATATGCTGTTCGGCCCGGCTTACAAGGGCATATCGCTTGCCTGCGCCGCCGCTATTGCATTGGCTGAGCGACACGATCGGGACGTCCCTTACGCATTCGATCGCAAGGAGATCAAGTCACATGGAGAAGGCGGCAAGATCGTCGGTAGCGCATTGCACGGGCGGGTGCTGATCATCGATGACGTGATTTCGGCCGGCACCTCGGTGCGGGAGGCCATGGCGCTCATCGCGGCGGCGAGCCACGCGTCGCTGGCGGGTCTTGTGGTTGCTTTGGATCGGCAGGAGCGTGGTCAGGGTTGCGCCTCCGCGGCGGCGGAGGTGGAAGCGGGCTATGGTGTACGCGTTGTCAACATCATCACTTTGGATACGCTGATTGAATACCTCATGGAACGAGGCAGCCGGGCCGAGGCGCTAGCTGCCATGCAGGCCTATCGGGGGATCTACGGCGTCTCTTGCTGACGACTCCAAGCGTTCGGAGGAGTATCTCCAGGTTGGTAGGATGGGGGCAGTTCGAGGATTATGATCATTCGCAGCGCGCTCTTGTTTATGCTTGGTTTTTGCCTCGTTAGCGCCGCGATCGCGGGCGGTCAGTTCTACAAATGGGTGGACGAGCAGGGGCGGGTGCACTACAGCGATTCCGTGCCGCCGCGGGCGGCCGGCCAACAACGCGAGGTCAAGTCACAGAGCGGGCAGACGGTTCAAATCGTTGAAGCGCCACCGACGCGCCGGCAGTTGGCGGCCAAGCGGCGGGCGCATGAAGCGGCTCTGCAGGCGGAGCAGCGTCGCCGCGCGCAGGAGGAGTACGATCGTACCCTGCTGCTCACTTTCTCGAGCGTGCAGGAGATGCAAACGGCTCGCGATGAGCGCCTGCGGGCAATAGCCGCGCAAATGAAGCTTACCCAGGAACGCAATGACAAGCTCCAGGCGCGGCTGCAGGCACAGCGACGTAAGGCCTTGCACATAGAGCGCACGGGAGCGCGGGATCCAACGCCGGTTTATTCTGAAATTGCGCAATTACAACGGCTTATCGATGCTAACGGCACATTCATCAAGCGTCAACTGCAGCAACAACAGCACATTCGCCGCCAGTTCGCTCGCGATATGGCACGCTACCGCGAACTAATGGCGGCGCGCGGCAAAAACGCCACGAGCCGCTCAGCAAGCTTTAACGGAGGTTCGGGTCTACCCGCTCCAGCCAGCCAGTGAGAGCTAAGCATGGAGTACACCGACCAGATCGTCTTTCTCGCTGGCTTCCTTCTAACTCTCAGCATCCTCGCGAGCATTCCCGCCGAGCGCAGTGGCGTGCCGGTGCTGGTGATCTTTCTGTTGCTGGGCATGCTGGCCGGCGAACAGGGGCCGGGCGGGATCGTATTCGACGATTTCACCCTTGCGCACCTGGTTGGCACTACGGCTTTGGCGATTATTCTATTCGACGGTGGCCTGCACACGCCGCTGTCGAGCTTTCGCACTGGGCTTGGGCCGGGGCTCAGCCTTGCGACCGTCGGTGTGGTCGTAACAGCGGTCATAACCGCTGGCTGCGTGGTGCTGATCTATGGGGGCCCTTGGCTCAATGCTCTGCTGCTAGCGGCGATTATCAGCTCAACCGATGCCGCGGCCGTGTTCTATCTGGTACGCGCCCGAGGTCTGGAACTGCACCCGCGGGTGCGCAATACGCTCGAGATCGAATCCGGGATCAACGACCCGGTGGCGATCTTTCTCACCATCGTGCTGATCGAGTGGGTAGTGCAGGGGCAGGGCGCCTCGGAGGGTGGCCTGCTCGCGTTCTTTGCCCGGCAGATGATCGGTGGTGCGGTGATCGGCGGGATAGGTGGGGCACTGCTCACGCTGGTCGTCAATCGCCTGCCTTTGACCGCGAGCCTGTATCCGCTGCTTGCCTTCTCGGGAGGACTGCTCACCTATGGCATGAGCGCACACCTTGGTGGTAGCGGTTTTCTCGCCGCGTATCTCGCCGGACTGGTTCTCGGAAATGGGGCGCGATCGGCCCGGCGCAGTATTCAACAGTTTCATGACGCCATCGCCTGGCTCTGTCAGATCGGCCTCTTTCTCATGCTGGGCTTGCTGGTGACCCCGAGCGACCTGGTGCCGGTGGCATCCAATGCCTTGGTGGTCTCCGCCGCCATCATTTTGCTGGGCCGCCCGCTCGCGGTGGCTTTGTGCCTGCTGCCGTTTCGTTTTCCCTGGCGTCAGGTGTTATTCATAAGCTGGGTGGGAATTCGCGGCGCGGTACCGATTGTGCTGAGCCTGTTTCCCTTGCTCGCGGGGGTCCCGAGAGCGGGCATGCATTTCAATATCGTTTTCTTTATCGTGCTGATCTCGCTGCTGTTGCAGGGCTGGACCGTGGCGCCGCTCGCGCGTTGGCTGGGTTTGCAGTTACCGCGCCTGCATCCGGATGCTCGTCGGATCGACCTGGGCATTCGCAGTGATCATGAGCTCGTGATCTGTGAGCTGCCGCCCGAATGCCCGGCGCTCAATGCCACCGTGGGAGCGCTAAAGCCGCCGGATGGCGTGCAGCTACTCGCGCTGGTGCGCGCGGGCCGTTCCGTGGTCGTCACGCCGCGGCGCTCTTTGCAGGCCCAGGATCTGTTGTACCTGCTTGTCCCCTCCTCGGCAACCGTGCAGGAGCGCTTCGATCACTGGCTCGACGACATGGGAACGCGGCAACCCGAGACCCAGCGGCGCTTCTACGGCGAGTTCACTGTCGATGCCGCCTCGCCGATGATGGATTT
>JAKDMQ010000060.1 GCA_030452265.1 Nitrococcus sp. | reverse complement strand
TGCATCGCCATGGTGCTGGTGTGGAATCAGCTGGCGCGCGGCAACAGCGAGTACGCCGCCGGCCTAGTAGCGCTCAACAGCATCTTCCAGGTAGTGACCTTCGGATTCTACGCCTGGGTGTTCATCACTGTCCTACCCGCCTGGTTCGGCCTCGATGGCGCGGTCGTGGCGGTTTCCATGGGCGAGGTTTTCACCAGCGTGATGATCTACTTGGGCATCCCCTTCGCCGCCGGTTTCCTCTCCCGGCTGATCCTGGTCGGGGCCAAGGGCGAAGTCTGGTACCAGGGCGTATTCCTGCCGCGTATCTCACCGATCACGCTCGCCGCGCTCTTATTCACCATCGTGGTGATGTTCGCCCTGCAGGGGCAAGCCATCGTGCAAACGCCCGCGGACGTGGTTCTCATCGCCGTCCCGCTGACGATCTACTTTGCGCTAATGTTTCTGCTCACCTTCTGGTTGGCCTACAAGCTTGGCGCCGACTACTCGCGCAGCGCCGCCGTCGCTTTCACCGCCTCGGGCAACAACTTCGAGCTCGCCATCGCCGTTGCCATAGCGGTGTTCGGCATCGAATCTAAAGTGGCTTTTGCCGCCGTCATCGGGCCGCTGGTGGAGGTACCAGTGCTGATCACCCTCGTGAACGTCGCGTTGTACTTGCAGCGCCGCTACTACAGCGGCCGGGCGGAGCAGGAGTTACCGGCGAGCAGGATCGAAAGCCTGGAGGAAGGCTGCAACGACACTCAGCAAGCGCTCGAGTCCGTCTCACACAAGCGTTGATGTAGCCGCGCCGCCGCGATTCTTCGGGTTGAAAGTCAGGCCAAAGCGGGAAGGGCCGCCGCTCAACCTCGCGCAAGCTTCTGCTCACGCGCCGTGGATCCCGCATTGTCCTCGCGATCCGGCATGGTTGTGTTGAGTCGTTTATCGTACAATTGTGGATACACGCAACCTGAGTGGGTGACGCCATGAGCGCCGAGGAGTCGGAGAATGGCCGCGGGAGGTCCCGGCAGACATTCTTCTTGTCTGTCCCCAAAGACAAGCTTGCGCGCATCCCTGAGGGGGCTCGTGTCTCATTGAAGGTCGACGGCATAATAATCGAGGCCCGTAAGCGCGCAGGGCGCCTGGTGCGTGATCGTGCGACCGGACAGGCGGCGCACCACGGACGCAGTTCGCGCACTGCGTCGAGCGGTGGCTTTGTTCGTGTTGATGCCGGAGGGGGCCGCATCCGATCAACGAACAAAAAGCCGCTCACCCCGCCCAAGGGCCTGCGCCAGGCGCTCGTCGATCGGCTCACGCAACTGGTGGACCGTTTCCCGGAAGCGACCGTAACCAACGCTTTGGGACAGGACGATGTCGGTACCTTCACCACGCTGGCCTCTCCGGAGGCCTGGGGCGAGGAGCGCATCAGCCCTACCGAGGAGGCTCGCCTGCGCGGCGTGAAGTACCGTGACGAGCTACTGGAGCGTGCCGGCGGCGGCCTGTCGGTAGCGGCCGTGGCGAAGATGCTCAGTGTTAGCGAGGAGGCGATTCGCAAACGTCTCAGGGCCCGAACGCTGGTCGGCATCAAGGGGGCCGGGGGGTATCTGATTCCGGCGGTGCAGTTCAACGAAGGTAGTGAACTGTCCGGCCTGCGCAAAGTCCTTGCTGTCATGCCGGTGGAGAGTTCCTGGATGCGTCTGAATTGGCTGATGTCGCCGGAGCCTCGGCTCGACGACGGCAAGCCTGTCGAGGTGCTGCGCCAGGGCAGGGGACTCGACGCCGTGATTGCGGCGGCCGCGCTCTACGGAGAGCAGGGTGCTGCCTAGCGAGATTCCCCCTGACGACTTCGATGATCGCCCCCTGCCCATTGAGATCATCGCGTCGGGGGCGGTTTTGTATCGATCACACCGAGCGGGGCACGACCCGATCTACTTCAGCATTGGACATACGCTCAATCGCTTCGATGACCCAGTTGGTGAATTCGGCGTGTGCTATTGCTCGAAGTCACCGGAGGGTGCTTTCGCGGAGACCTTCCTCAGGCAGCGCACCGGAGGCTTTGTCGATCCGAATGAGCTTGGCATGCGCGCGCTTGCGACGCTAGAGGTTCTCGCCCCCGATCTGCGTCTGGCGCCCTGCTACGGGGCGGGATTGGCGAAGCTCGGCGCCACGGCCGCCGTAACCGCGGGGTCGGTTTCTGCCGCCCAGCAGTGGGCATCGGCGATCTATCATCACCCAAACGCCCTGGACGGGATCCTCTACCGGGTACGTCACGATAACAATCAGATTGGTGTGGCGCTGTTCGAGCGCAGCTCGCCCTCTCTGTGCTGGCTACAGTCCGAGCTCTGGCGACACACTGATCTGGATGCGATCTGCAAGCGCTACGAGTTGGTTCTGTAGTGAACTGCTGTTGAGCAGCCTGCTCGTGATAAAAAACGTTGGGTTTGAGGCGCGGTGGAACGGTAACTGGATTAAGCGCCCGGTGTCGGCAGGTAAGGACTGCCTTGTGGCCGTTTGCGTTCGATGCCCCTTGTTACGCGATGTGCTCCTGGATGTGCAGTTCTGGTGATAATTTATTGCACGATAACGGTTACACTTGGAGAATCAATTCGCCCTGGGGGGCTGCTGGCGATGGATTGACAAACCAAATCAGATCGAAGATGATCCGTAGCGCACAATAACCGGTGATGGAGTTCACCATAACCGCCCATCAGGGCTGATGACTCCTACTGAGCCTGACGCAATATCAGATCAGAAAGAGTTTTACCTGATGCCGCGGCGCCGGTTTCGTCCGCCTAACCTCTTCAGTGTTCCTTGCGCTCGTGCGCCGCGACGCATGGGTGGGGTTTTCCCTGCGTGCGGGAGGGTGCCGTGTCGGCGCTCACGCACTACCTCCTGATCAACCTCGTCCAGGTTGCCTTCCTGCTGATCTTCGCACCGTTGCTCGAAGGCGTCCTCGTGCGCCTGGAGGAAATCATTCAGGGCAAGCGCGGCCCAAGCATCTTCCAGCCCTACCGCGATGTCGCCAAGCTGTTCGCCAAGGACGAAATCATCCCCGCGCAATCGACCTGGATCTTCCGCTTTGCACCATTGATTCATTTCGCGATGCCCATCTTCGTCGCGCTACTTATCCCTGTGCTGACTGCCTACCCGCTGTTCTTCGCCTTCATGGGCGAGATGGTCGCGGTAGGCTTTTTTTTCGCGCTCTCCGGTTTCTTTGTCGCGCTGGCCGCCATGGACACCGGCAACGTCTATGGCTCGATGGGCGCGAGCCGCACCCGTATGGTCGGCTTTCTCGCCGAGCCGGTATTCATCATGGTGTTCTTCAGCGTCTCCTACGTCGCCAATTCCACCATTCCCTATGCCGTCAACGCCGCCTGGGCCGAGTCCTGGGCCAGCATGCTGCAGCCGGCGCATCTGCTGGTCATCGTCGCGTTTCTGATGCTGATCCTCGCCGATGAGGGCCGCATCCCGGTGGACAGCGCATCCGGCAAGGTCGAAATCGCGATGATCGGGCACTCGAAAACGCTCGAGTATTCAGGCACCGGCGCGGCATTAATGAAATGGGGTGGCGCGATGAAATTCATGGTGCTGCTGATCGTTTTCCTGAACGTACTGGTCACGCCATGGGGGCTGGCTGCCACCACGGCCTGGTCCGACGTGTTCTTCGCGATTCCCAAAGTGCTCGCAAAGATATTCGCTTTCATCGTGGTGCTCGCCGTCATCGAGATGAGCCTCGCGAAGCTGCGGTTGTTTCGCATCAGCGAATTCCTGGCAACCGCCTTCGTGCTTTGTCTGTTCGCGATGAGCGTGCGGCTGGTGGGGATCGGAATATGACCGCGCCGGATCTCGCGCTTGGCTACGCGCTGAACGGCTTTGTCGCCGCGCTGTTTGTGATCGCCGGCCTGAGCGCAATCGTCGCGCGCCAGATGATCGCGACACTTTATCTGTTTATGCTCCACGCCCTGATGCTGGCCGCCTCCGCGCTGGTGCTCGCGCTAGCGCTCGGCAGTGTTCACCTCGCCTGGGTGGCGCTCATCACCGTTGTGACCAAGATCGTCGCGGTGCCGCTGGCGTTGCGCTGGGCCGCCCACAAAGAGGTCTACGAGCGGCGTGAGGTGGACCAAGTGCTCTCAATCCCGCTCTCGGTGCTGGTAGCCGCCGGACTGGCGCTGGTCGCCTGGATAGCGGCCGCGCCGCTTATCGCGGCGATCGCCGATCGCCCGTTTGCCGCGATCAATCTGCCCACGGGACTCATGACGATTCTGTTCGGCGCGTTCACGGTGGCGGTCAGGCGCGAGGCGGTCGCTCAGCTCATGGGCCTTTTGGTCATGGAAAGCGGCGCCTTTTTTGCGTCGATCTCGATCGTCCCGGACCTGCCGATCATCGCCGAAATCGCGGCCGCGGTGGACGTGCCCATTGCCGCACTGGTCATCGGTCTGCTGATTCGAAACATCCACCAGGCGACGGGCATGACCCGAGTCGGCTTGCTGACCGCGCTCAAGGAAAGCAGACCATGATGCTGGAGCTGATTCTTATCATTCCAGCGGCCGGTGCATTGCTGGCATTTGGCGCCCACCGCTATGCAGCGCCGATCACGCTCAGCGCCACCCTCGCCGTGCTCGGCTTTGCTATCGCCGCGGCACTCGAGGTCGCCGATGGCACCGTGCTGCACGCCGCCGCAGGCGGATTGACTCTCGATGCACTGGCCGCACTTTACCTACTGCTGGTAGCGTTCGTCGGCGTGACCGCCGCGCTCTACTCGATCGGCTATCTCGGCGCGCGCCACGCCGGAGACGACACAGCGGCGGCACGCTACCGCCAGTACTATCCGCTGTTCAACCTGTTTTTGCTGTCGATGCTCGCGGTGCCTCTGCTCGCCGATATCGCAGTGCAGTGGATCGCGATCGAGCTTACGACGTTGTTCTCGGCTTTCCTGGTGGCCTATGAGAACCGGCCGGAAGCGCTGGAGGCGGCATGGAAATACGTCGCGCTCACCAGCATGGGCGCGATGATCGCGTTGCTCGGCGTGCTGGTGCTCTATTATGGTGTCAGCCAGACGGGTCACGCCGTTACCTGGGCAGGATTAGCCGTCGCCGCGCCGAGCATCGCACCGGCGGTACTGTTGTTCACGTTCGTGCTGTGGCTGATCGGCTTCGGCGCCAAGGCGGGACTCGTGCCGCTGCACACCTGGCTGCCGGATGCCCACAGCCAAGCGCCCGCCCCGATCTGCGCGCTGCTCTCGGGGGTGGAGACGACCGCGGCGCTCTACATGATTCTACGGCTCTACCCGGCGCTGGCGAGCAATCCGGCGCTCGGGCATATTGATGCCTGGTTCCTGGTGGCCGGGCTCGTGACGGTCGGCGTGGCGGCCTTTCTGCTATTGCAAGTGACGGATTTCAAGCGCCTGTTCGCCTATTCCACGGTCGAGCACATGGGTATCATGCTGACCGCTGCCGGCCTTGGCACCGCGGCTGGCCGGCTCGGCACGGTCTATCAGATCTTCGGCCATTCGTTCACGAAGTCCTTTTGCTTCTACGCCGCGGGGCTTGCAACCATCGCCTGCGGCACCCAGCAGATCGCCGGTGTACGCGGCCTCATCAGCCGCTCGCCGGTAGCCGGCTGGGCTCTGTTGCTCGGTGCGATCGGCATCGCCGGCGCGCCGCCGTTTGCGCTGTTCATCGCCGAATTCCAGATCCTGCGCGCCGGCTTCGGGGACGGCCACTACGTGGCAACCGGTTTGCTGACCGCCTTGATTGTGCTCGCCTTCATCGCCGTGCTCTATCAGGTGGGACGCATCGTGTTCGGTGAGCCTGAGGCCGATGCGCCTGTCATTCGGCTGCCGGCGATCTCACTCGCGGCGCTGGGGCTCGCTATAGCGCCGATGTTCGTCTTCGGCTTCTATCTGCCGCCGCCGCTGGCGGCGCTGATCCAGCATGCGGCCGCCAATCTTGGAGGTGCGCCGTGACGGTACCAGTGGATCTCGCGCAACGGCTGGCGCAATCCGGTCTGAAACCGCAACCGGTCGACAGCCACGTGCATTTCACCGTGGCGCCGAACGCCGTGCCCGATCTCGCGGTCCGCCTCGTGGAGCAGGAAGGCTACGAATTTGCCACGCTGGTCGTCGAACAGACCGACGAGGGCTTCAGGCTGCGCTACTTCTTTTATGCGCACGACGGTGCCGGCCTGGTCGAGCTTTCGACCGAGGCGGCGGAAGGCGAACCATTCACCGCGATCAGCGATCGCGTACACGCCGCCGACTGGCACGAGCGGGAGGCGGAGGATCTGTTCGAAATCAAGTTCACCGGCCATCCATTTCTCGGCGATTTCGTGCTGCACGATACCGATTGGCCGGAGGGCGTGGCGCCGATGCGGCGCGATTTCGATATCCGTCAAGGGGCGCTCGAACGCGGTCGTGGCGACGCCTGGATGCCGCGCCGCCTGCTCGACGAGCCGGGGGCGCTGTTGTTTCCAGTCGGGCCGGTCTGGGGCGGGTATGCGGAATCGGGGCTTTACCTGCTAGAGACTACCGGCGAGCAGATCCGCGATCTGCAAACGCGGTTGTTCTACAAATACCGCGGCGTCGAGAAGATCGCCGAGGGCCGGCAACCGGACTCGGCGCTGCTGCTCGCCGAGCGTTTCAGCGGCAGCTCGGCCTTCGCGCACGCGCTCGCCTACTGTCAGGCTTTGGAAACCATCACGGGCACCATCGTGCCGGCGCGGGCCGCGGTATTGCGGGTGGTACTGGCGGAGCTCGAACGGCTGCGCTATCACGCCGCGGTGATCGCGGAAATCGCGGGCTCAACGGCACTTGCGGTCGGCCAGGCCCTGGCGCAGGAGATCGAGGAGGATCTGTTGCGGCTTACGGGCACCGTGTGCGGACACCGTTACCTGTTCGGCCTCGCTGCGCCGGGTGGACTTGCATTTGAGCCGGCGCGAGAGCGCCTGGCGCAGCTGCGGGCGGCGATCCCACCGCTGGCGATGCGTTTGCAGCAACTCGAACGGCTGCTGACCCGCAGCTCGAGCTTCCTCGATCGGCTCGAAGAGATGGGTACGCTCCCGCCCGAGCTGGCCCAGAGCTTCACCGCGGTCGGGCCAGTGGGGCGCGCCTCCGGCCGCAAGGTCGATCTGCGCGTGCAGTTGCCATACGCGGCTTATCCCAACTATTTGCCTGACCTGGCCACTGAGAGCGAAGGCGATGGCTACGCCCGGCTGCGGGTGTTCTTCGCCGAGGCACATGTGTCCGCCCGGCTGATCGCAACGGCGCTTGACAGTCTGACGGATGGACCGGTGCGGGCCGACTGGCAGCCACGTGCGGGGCATGCCCTGGGGTGGGCCGAAGCGCCGGCCGGCGCCGCATTTCATTGGGTGCGCCTCGATGCGGACGGCACCATCGGGCGCTGGCGCGCCGGCACGCCGGGCTTTCGCAATTGGCACGCGTTTCATCGCGCGTTCGCCGGCGCCGCGTTTCAGGATTTCCCGATCATCCTCGCGAGTTTCGGCTTGTCTGTCGCGGAGAGCGACCGTTAATGGCCAATTGGGTTGCGAGAAGTTTATTGAAAGGCATCCGCACGACGCGTTGGCCGGCGCAACCGGAGACGACACCCGGTGTCACGCCAGGACGACCCGAACCGGCATGGCGGGAGGACGCCGAACGCGTAGCAAGCATATGCCCGACGGCAGCGCTCAAAGCCGACGCGCTGGGTGTGGCGGTGGAATTCGCGGGCTGCGTGCATTGCCAGCGCTGCCGCACCGGCACCGAGGCCCTGCCCTGGCGCGCCGATTTCGAATGGGCGGCCGGTACTGACACAGCGCAGGCGGCATTACCGGCGCGATTTCGCCACGCGCTGCACGTACGCTACCTCGACGCGGGGGCGTGCGGCGGCTGCATGGGCGAGGCACGGCTCATCGATGCGCCACCTTATAATCTCCACCGCTTCGGCATCTTCATCACGGCGACGCCGCGAGATGCAGACGTGCTGCTCATCGCCGGGCCGGTGACCGAGGCCATGCGCGTGCCGCTGCTACGCACCTATGAAGCGATGCCGGAGCCCAAGCGCGTGGTGGCGATGGGCGTGTGCGCAATCAACGGCGGCGTGTTCGGCGAGAGCTTCGCCAGCGCCGGCGGCGCGAGTGCGCTGGTACCGGTGGACGTGGTCATCCCCGGCTGCCCGCCACCGCCGCTTGCGATTGTGCATGGCTTGCTGCTCGCGGTCGGGCGCGCCAAACCCGCCGCGCTCGAGGAGGCGCCATGACCTTGTTCGCGGCAAGCTTCGTCTGGCTCGCGGCAGCGATGCTGGCGGTATGGGCACTGCGCGCGCGCTGGCGCAGCCTGGTCACGGCCGGCTGCGTACTCACCGCCGCTGCCCTCGTGGCGGCGACCGCCGTAGACGTGATCGCGAGCGGCACGACGGTCAGTGTCACGCTCGGACCGCTCGCCATACTCGGCCCGCTGGTGCTCGTGCTGTCCCCATTGCGGGCGCTGTTCATGCTGATCACCGCTATTGTGTTCGCCGCCAGCATCGCCTTTGCCGTGCGGGATGCCGAAGGCTACCCGCCCGCACGCGCGGCGCTCTTCATTACGCTCGTCGCGCTGCTGTTCGCCGCGATGCTGGCGGTGTTCGCGGCCGGCGACATAGTGGGCTTCGTTTTCGCCTGGGAAATCATGTCGCTTGCGCTATGGGGGCTGGTGAGCTTTGACCAGCGTCGGGCGCAGACGCGGCGCGCCGGATTGGTGACGATCGCGTTGAGCGAAGCCGGAGCGCTCGCGGGGCTGGCCGGGCTGCTGGTCTTGGCGGCGGCCGCCGGCAGTCCGCGCTTCGCCGACATCGCCCAGGCGGTGCCGCAACTGCCCGCGCCGGTACTGTGGTCCGGCTTTGCGCTTACCTTTTTCGGCTTCGGCGTAAAGACCGGCATCATGCCGGTGAACGTATGGATGGCGGAGGCCTATGCCGCCGCGCCGCGCAGCGTGACACCGTTGTTCTCAGGCGCGACGCTCAACCTGGGCGTGTTCGCGCTGTGGATCATCGACGCCCCGCTCGCCGCCCACGCTACCTGGATGGCGCTCATCGTGCTAACCACCGGCGCGCTGACGGCACTGCTCGGCATTGTCTACGCGCTGGTCGCGCGCGACCTGACCCGGCTGCTGACGCACAGCTCGATCGAAAACCTCGGGATCGTGGTCGCCGCGCTCGGCGCGGGCTTCGCCTTCATCGCGCTGGGCAAGCCGGCGCTGGGAGGGATTGCCCTGATCGCCGGACTCTATCACATGCTCAACCACTCAATGTTCAAAACGCTGTTGTTTCTTGGCGCCGGTGCCATCGACGCGGCGACCGGCACCCGCGAAATGGATCGCCTTGGCGGTCTGGCACGCCGCCTGCCGTTGCTCGGCACGTTGTTTTTAATCGGCACGCTCGCAATTGCCGCGCTGCCGCCGCTGAACGGGTTCGTCAGTGAATGGCTGACGTTGCAGGCGCTGCTGCGGGTGGTCGAGATACCGGCGGTTCCGATCCGAATCGCGTTCGCCATTTCGGGCGCGCTGCTCGCGCTGGCCGTGGGACTGGCGGTGACCTGTTTCACTATGCTGGCCGGCAGCACGCTGCTTGGTCTGCCGCGTTCGGCACAGGCGGCCAAGCCAGTGCGTCTCGCGACGCTAACCGCGGTGGTGCCGATGACGATCCTGGCCGCCATCTGTCTAAGTCTTGGGGTGCTGGCAACGGGCGTTATCCCGATACTCTCCACCCTCGCGCAGCCGCTGGCGGGTGTTGACACCACCGCAGCGCTGGTGCCGGCTTTCTTCCAGTTCAGCCCCGCCGCGCCGCACGGCGTCAATCCCGATCTGGTACACGCGCTGACCCCTCTCGGCGCGCAGCTCGGCCGCGACATCATCCCGCTGCGCGGCCTGATCGTGCTGCATTCGGGCACCGGAACACCGGTGGTGTTCGCCATGTCGGCGGCGCTGACGTTCGCGGTGCTCGGCTTTATCCTCGCTCTGGTTTGGTTGGCGGCGCGCGCCTGGCGCCGGCGCGCGGTCGTGCGGCGCCGCGCCTGGGAGGCGGGGCTTTACCGGCTCTACCCGGAGATGAGCTATACGGCCAGCGCCTTCGCCGCGCCGGTTCGAGTGGTGTTCGACAGGCTCCTGCGGCCCGTCGTCAGCGAGCAGACCGAACGCCACGGCGCATTCACCACGGCGATACACCGCCGGCTCGAGATCGTGCACGTCGTCGACCGCCTGACCCTGACACCGCTGATCGGCTGGGCGCACCGAGTAGCGGCGCTGCTGGCGCGCATGCACCACGGCCGGGTGACTTTCTATGCAAGCTACGTTTTGGCCGTGCTCATCGGCGCATTGGTCATTGCAAGAGCGGCGCTTGGATAGGGCTCGGCACTCAGGTTGATACGAAGCCTTATGTTTGACACGAGTTTCCCCGCATCCAGGCATGGACGCGCTTTAGCCATTCGTGACGCTTCTCGGTTAAGGCTGCTTCGGTGAGACGGGTCAGCACATCGCCGGTGACGCCAGGCAGCGCCGCGCTCTGCGCAAGCCCATGATAGGCGTCGCTGTCTTTATCAAGCACGTGAACGCTGGCTTTACTCCCGTCATAGCGCCATATTTCGGGCACGCCGACGGCCGCAAACAACGGAAAACGCGACAGCGATTCATGGGTGATATCGATCTCGATAACCAGATCCGGCGGCGGATCGACGTTCAAGTTGACTTGGTCTTTATGCCGCATGTACGCCGCATGCGTGATGTAAAAACACGCGTCGGGCTCGAAACCCGTGGTCAAATCTTCGCGCTTGAACGTGGTCGAGCCGGCTTTCATGTAGTCCACTTCCCGCGCGTCCGCGAGAATCGTGAACAAATCGACCAGGATGTCCTTCAACTTTTCATGCTTGAGCGACACGATCATAATTTCGAGCATCCCCCGGTGATAGACAAAGCGCGTGCCCGTGTTTTCACCGTGTTCGCTCAACAGGCGTTCATAAGTCTGCCAACTGATGCCACGCAAAATCACCTGCCGAGCAATCTGCGCTGGCTGGTGCAAGACTGTTACCACCGTTTCTATCCTCTGTACGTTGGCCTTGCTATTTCACCACCCAGGATAGCTACTCACGCCTCGTCATCCGGCGCGAAAGGGGGGTGACTCGTTACCACACAAGTTAAAATTCTAGCACGAGGGCGGGTTAACAAGATTGGGGCTCAACGAGACGCAACAACGATGGAGTTTTGCCCGAATTGTTTCGCGCGTATCGCAGACAGGCAAACGATTTGTCCTGCCTGCGGCACGGATTATGAAATGACGACCAATCAGCTTGTGACCGCGCAGGAAGTGCTCGATTCCGGCGGCAATCCGACCGTCGAGGCACTAGTGCGGCTTGAGGACGGCACCACCGGCACGGCTATCGTGCCTTCCGGCGCCTCCACCGGTGAAAAGGAGGCGCGCCTTCGTTCGCCGAATCCATCCGCATGGGATGAGGAGACTTTCCACGCGCTGAAAGCGCTGCTGCACCGCAAAGGCTACGGCACCGGTGTCGGTGATGAAGGTGGCTTCGCGCCGGATTTGAGATCCGACGAGGAAGCGGTCGAGGTGATTCTCGAAGCGATCGTCCACGCCGGCTATCAGCCGGGGAACGACATCTCGCTATGCCTGGATCCCGCGAGCAGCGAGCCGTGGCATGAGCGGCAATACGCATTCTCGAAATCGAAGCAACTCGCGAAAAGCGCCGAGGAGATGATACGGCTCTACGAGTCCTGGGTGCGCCAGTACCCGATCGTGCTGCTCGAAGATGGTTTGGCCGAAAACGATTGGGACGGCTGGCAGGCGCTCACGGCGGCACTGGGAGAAAAGCTGAAGCTGGTCGGTGACGATATTTTCTGTACCAACGCGGCTATCCTGGCAAAGGGTATTGCCGCCGGCGTGGCCAAAGCGGTGCTGATCAAACTCAAGCAGATCGGCACCCTCACCGAGACCTTGGACACGGTCGACCTGGCGCAGCGCAACAATTACAACTGCTTCGTCTCGCACCGCTCCGGCGAAACCGAAGACACTATCATCGCCGATCTAACCGTCGCCATTGGCGCTGGACACCTGAAGACCGGTTCCGGCTGCCGCAGCGAGCGCGTAGCTAAATTCAACCAGTTGCTGCGCATCGAGCGCCAACTCGGTTCCGCCACCCGCTTCGCCGGCAAGGCCGCGTTCAAACATGCCCAGCCGTGAAAACCGCGGCAGGTGATCCTCCACCATCGGACCTCGAACAGCGCTCTTGACACCGGCGCCTAGAGATGAGCTATACGGCCAGCGCGTTTGCCGCGCCGGTCCGAGTGGTGTTCGATAGGCTCCCGCGGCCGATCGTCACCGAGCAGATCGAACGGCACAGCGCCTTCACCATCGCGATACACCGCCGGCTCGAGATCGTGCTCGTTGGCGCATTGCTCATTGCAAGCGCGGCGCTACCCTAGCTCGCCTCTATCCCGCACCCGCCCGCGCCGCGTAACCAAACTGTCATCCGCCGGTCACCAAACCGTAATACGCACTCCGTATTCTGGCGGCAGTGTCAGTGGGAACGGGGCCGAGCTTCGTAGTGTGCATTACGGACTCTTGGCATGCCTCATCCCATCGTTGCATGCGCAATACTCGACTTGACCCCACCCCCCATCCCGTCAAGGTTAAAGGTCGACCATGGAAGCTGAACATACCCTCGGTTTCATCAATTTCCTGCAGCGGGCCGATGCGGTCGCTCAGGCCATTTTGGTGCTGATGTTGCTGGCCTCAGTGACGAGCTGGTATTTGCTCCTGACCAAAACGATCTATAACCGCCTGGTGATCCGGCGTAGCCGGCGGTTTCTCGCATTTTTCTGGAACGCGTCCTCGCTCGGCGCCGTGGCGGCACATCTGGAGGAGCAAAAGCGCAAAGACCCGTTCTCGCGGCTCGCCTATGAGGGCATGGTCGCGAGCGCGCATCACGAGCGCCATGGGGTAAATCGCGTGGGCGAGACGGGCAGCGCCGGGGACTTCGTCACCCGGGCGCTGCGTAGGGTGATCGACGAGGAGACCACGCGCGCCGAGTCTGGGTTGACGCTGCTCGCCTCCATCGGCTCCACCGCACCCTTTGTCGGTCTGCTTGGCACCGTCTGGGGCATTTACCATGCGCTCATCGCCATCGCGCGCAGCGGCAGCGGCGGTTTGGATCAGGTCGCAGGCCCCGTGGGCGAGGCGCTGATCATGACCGCCATAGGGCTGGCCGTGGCCATCCCCGCGGTGCTCGGATATAACTTTCTGGTGCGCGGCAACCGGGTGATGCTGGCGCGCCTCGATGGCTTCGCCTACGACGTTTTCACCTTCCTTACCACCGGCGCCAAGCTTGACGGAGAGGCCCAGCAAGCCAAAGTCGCGCACTTGCGTGCGCGCGCGCCTGCCGTAGAAACTATCCGGCGCACACCCGACCCCCATGGAAACCGAGAGCCGTATGCTCCAACGGGTAATGGCGGCGCGAATCGGCGTGAGGAACGGGATGGTGGCCTAGCCGACTGGAGGCGCTGAGCCATGGCTTTTGGCAGCTTCAACGGCCAGGGCGGGCACGGTAGCACGCCTATGGCGGAGATCAACGTGATTCCGCTGGTCGACATCATGTTAGTGTTGCTCGTGATCTTTATTGTCACCGCGCCCTTGCTCACCAATGCGGTGAAGATTGACCTGCCCAAGGTCGCGAGCCGGCCGAACGAAGTGGAGGCAAAGAACGTGCGTGTCGCTATCGATGCCGCGGGCCGTTTTTACTGGAACGGCGAGCCGGTCAACCGCGCGACTCTGAGCAAGCGCCTGATCGCGGCTGGGCAGCGCTCGCCGGCGCCCGAGCTACACCTGCGCGCCGATCATTCCACCGACTATGGAATCTTGGTCGAGATCATGGCCGAGGCCGGTAAAGCGGGGCTTGGTCGCATCGGCTTCATATCTGATCCATTGCAGGCCAAGCGCTCTCCGTCACCTCCCAAGGTGCCGCGCCAGGCGCGCTGAGCCAACGGGCATATGTGAGGATGCCAGCCTTCGCGCCCAGAGTCCGCGGTGAGTTGTATGACAGCGCTTATGGCTACGTTCGGCAGGATGCCTGCTGTGGTACTGCGGCGCACCGTGCTACGCATGCGCGGCATCGGTCAAGGTCAATCAGCGCACGCCGGTCAGTGTCTCTACCATTCTAAGCAATACACGACGATGCGGCGTGGCCAACAGCTGGGATGCCGAGCGGCTATGGCATACCTATGGCATATAGCCCTAACCAATAAGTCCTCCCGATCGTGCCGTTGCCACATAAGTCGAGATACTCCGGTAATGACTGTTCGACCAGCAGCGAAGAGTCGACGCACCTGGGTAGACACCTAACTCTTACCCACAAGGCCGCTGCACTGCTTTCGATCAGTATCGCGGGATGCTCAACGAAGCGTCGGCTCCCAAAGCCGCGCGACTTACCGAAAGTGTAGAAGCATGCTGCCTGCTGGTAGGCAGGGGCAAGAGCGTGGAGCCGACGGCAGGCGCCCGGTGACATTTTGGGCATTCGTCGCCCCATGATGCTTCGTCTCGGCATAGCAATGAATAACGCTCATTATGCTTGTCCAAGCGAGAACACGGAACGGACAGTGTGTGCGTCATAACGGCTGCGGCAGATGCAAGCTCATTAACGCATTTGATGTGCTATCATCAAACCATCACCCAGGAGAGCCATGATGCGTACCACGGTGGACCTTGATGAGGATGTGTTGGCCGCCGCCAAGGAACTGGCCCGGCGCGAGCGCAGGACAGCCGGGCAGGTCATTTCGGACCTGGTGCGCCAAGCCCTGACTCAGACCTCATCGGATTCCGGCGCCCAGGAGCCGAAAGCGTTCTATGGCTTTAAGCCATTCGCCGCGCGGGGTGCAGTGGTCACCAATGAAATCATCGATCGCCTGCGCGACGAGGAAGGCGTGTGAAACCGGCCTTGCTGGACGTCAACGTGTTGATTGCCCTCTTGGACGCAGGGCATATCCATCACA
The DNA here is from genome assembly GCA_030452265.1 of Nitrococcus sp. Classification (GTDB taxonomy): domain Bacteria; phylum Pseudomonadota; class Gammaproteobacteria; order Nitrococcales; family Nitrococcaceae; genus Nitrococcus. The sequence goes on along the minus strand of JAKDMQ010000060.1, from coordinate 1,338 downwards.
CGAGCGCTGCGGCCTGGTTGAAGGTCCATATCCGTGATGGCTGGGCGTCGTGCCCGATTACTCAAAACGGCTGTATTCGCATCCTCTCGCAACCCGCCTATCCGAACCCTTTATCGCCGGTGCGGGTGGCTGACCGATTGCGCAAAGCAACCGAAACGCCTCATCACACATTCTGGCCCGATGACATCAGCCTGCTGGAGAATGGTGTCACGGCCTGGGATGCTGTGCTGGGCTGCAAACAGATCACGGACGTCTATCTACTGGCCTTGGCAGTGCGCCACGGCGGGCGCTTCGCAACGTTTGAACGCAGTGTGCCGCTGCGCGCGGCGCCGGGTGCGAAGCCAGATCATTTGATCGTGATCTGAGCGCGTGAATTCTACGGCTGATGCCAAGAACTGGCCTAAGCCTATTCAGCGCGGCCTGACCATCACTCAATAGTCGGTGAACTTTTCTACGCGCACCAGCAGCGTGTCCGCCACCGAGGCAAGTATCCGATCCCTCGCGGGCCAAGGCAATTCCTCAAACCCTCACGCAACGAAGCTCTTTTAACGTTTATCATTATCGTTTATGATTGCGAAAGATTCCCAATCCTACCGCCCCTCCATCGATGTATTCGATCCCGATTCCAGGCAGCCACTTAACCCGCCCACGGGGTTCAGTGGAGTCAGGGATATTCGCCAGCAGAATATTGGTGTGTATTTCCAGGACCAGGCGAGAATCTATGACAATTGGATTGTCACACTCGGCGCACACTACGATTGGGTGGACTCAAAAACCGAGGATAAGCTCGCCGGCACTACGAGCGAAAATGACGATAAAGCGTTCACCTGGCGGGCAGGTTTACTGTATCACTTCGATAACGGCATCGCGCCGTATTTCAGCTACGCGACCTCCTTCGAGCCGGTAACCGGGACCAACCTGTTTGGCGAGCGCTTCGAGCCGACGACGGGGCAGCAATACGAGATCGGCGCGAAATTCCAGCCGCCCGGATCCGACGCCCTGTTTAGCGTTGCCGTATTTGATCTGCGCCAGCAAAACGTCCGTACGACAGATCCGGAGAACGCCCAGAATCAAATCCAGACTGGTGAGGTACGCTCGCGAGGTATCGAGCTCGAGGCCAACGCCGGCTTTGATTTCGGTCTGGATCTGACCGCGGCCGTGACCTTGCTGGATGTGGACATCACCGAGAGCACCGAGGGCGTGGAAGGCAATACTCCGACAAGGGTAATCGAAGAAAGCGTTTCGGTTTATGGCGACTATACCTTACAGCGCGGCCCCCTTTCGGGCAGCAATTCTAATTTTGACCCCCAGCCGACAGGAGCCGCTGGACAAATGCTC
>JAKDMQ010000271.1 GCA_030452265.1 Nitrococcus sp. | reverse complement strand
CGATAGCGTTCCAGATACGCCCGTGGAAACAGCTCTGGAAGTGGCATGATGCAAGAGTCATCCATACCAGACACGCCCACCTTTCGTCTTATGGGCATCGGAGTGGCCGCATCATGACGTGGATGAGCTACGTCCGGCAGGGATTCATTGAGGTCAATGGCGCCCGCTACGATCTTTCGCATATGCGTGGCCCGACCTTCGAATTGGCTATTGCAGCGACGGCCCGCTACCCGGCCCTGACACTGCTCATCGAAGTCGAGTTCACCTCGCATTGCGTGTCTTTTGGGCCGAAAGAAGGTGAAATTCTTGACTTTGACGTCTTGGGGCAGGATCGACGGATACTCGATCATCGGCGAGTTGCGCGGGCCTTCTGCTTCGACCGCTACCGCTGGTCGTTATCGCTGCCGGCGTTGGTGCGCACGCTGAATGGACATTTCTGCAACTTCACTGGGCAGGGAAACTGGCTGGTCATTCGTGCGATTGACGATCAAGGCCGGGAAGTGGACTATGAAATCTACTTTCGGCTGCGCCGACAGGAAAAGAATGCGCTGCGCATGGTTGTGGAAAGCGCCTATGTTCGTGCACCAGACACCCCTGGCGCTGGCGTGCCGCATGAGCGCAAGGGCAGGATTCGCTTTCAGGTAATGGCGGCCAAAGTGTTCCGGGGCGAGCCGCTTCGCGATCCTGGTCATCATCGACGTTAGAAAAACGGGTGCTGAAAAGGCGAAGCGCCGCTTATGCGGCGCTTCGTTTCGCGGGTGCTCTTCAATATCAGCACGGCTGAACCCTGTTTCCAGAGGGCAGATAGACACCTTTGCAGGCCCCGGTACATCCACCTGAATATAAGCATACTCGTTTTTGGGTGAGAAATCAAGGCAAAAATATAAGCCTAATCGTGGGGTTACATGGAGCAGGCGCCCGCGCACTGCGCCTGCCGGCTTTCCGTTCCCTTCACCGTATCACGGCGTGCTGGCTATCAGCGGCTACGCGTGCTGAGATGCTTGCGGCCTGGCGGCCGCTTGGGACCCGTGACTGCTTACGCTGCGCCCTGCTGAACACGGTTCCAGGCAGTTCCGTCCGATTCGGTGCCTGTCCCTGGATGGCTGGCCGAATATCTTTCCTGTTGTGTATCAGACGAGGCTAACTCTCGCACCCACGTCCAGTTAGATCGCCCATCGGGCGATGGTGGCGCTCGCCGCGCGGGCCAGCATTCGCAATCAGTGTATATCGGACCGTTGTTCCCATTGCCCTGAGTGCGCCGCCCAAAACGCCGACAGTACCGCCGTCCGTGTCCGCTGCCCTGGCTTTCGCAGCATAAACGGCGTCCTCCCCGCCAGGCGGGTCCCCTCCATATATTCCACGTTCCTGTTCATCAGCCCCGGCCAGCAGTTCAGCACGGCAAGGCGACGAACTCACGGCAACGGCGGCAACTCCGCACGAACCGTATTACTGCGAACGCCGAGAACCTACGACCAGGCTCGGAATCTTCGGCCCCGGTCAGCAGGAAAACCAACCGGCTTTTGAAGGAACAGAAATATGGAACACGTTAACGACAATGCAGCTTTGGGTTATGACAACATGAATGCAGGGCAAACGCTGTATGTGCGCAGCCCATCGGGACGGTACCGTGCTGCGACCGATTCGCATGTATTGGCCGCAGCACGGATCGCCGCTGAAAGTTTGATTGGTGATCGGGCTGATATGGGAAACCCGAACGCCGTAAAACGGTATTTTCAGGCCAAACTGTCAGGCATGGGGCATGAGGTTGCCTCTGTGCTGTACCTGAACAGCCAGTTTAAGGTGATCCGTTACATGGAAATGAGCCATGGGACGTTGACGCAGGCCAGCGTATACCCTCGCGAAATCGTTAAAACGGCGCTACGCTTGGATGCGGCGGCAATCATCATGTCGCATAACCACCCCAGCGGCATACCCGAACCCAGCGAGGCCGATCTGGCACTGACGCGGCACTTAAAAAACGCTTTGGCGCTGGTTGATGTTCGTTTGCTAGACCACATTATCGTTACAGGGCAGAACACGACTTCGTTAGCGGAACGGGGTCAAATCTAAAACTGCTTTTCATGGACAGTAACCGGCGGCAACTAGCCGCTGGGCTCTGTGTACCGAGGCCGCGTAAATTGGCCCGCGTGTGACGAGGGTATTTGGTGGCTTTTCCTTCTTAGTAAAACTCGCTCCTGTGGAGCGGTCTGTAGCGACCCGGTTGGGTCGATGGTGGTCAATGCATAGCACCTCTACCGCCTGCCAGGCGGTAGAGGTGCTTGCCGCACGTGCTGGTGTCCGGGTTGTAGTGTCGGCGTCGCGGATCTGGTCTTGCGAGTTCCAAACTACAACCCGGACACCAAAACCACTACGGGCTCCTGAATCCTCAGTCCCGGTCAGCAGTGAAAAACCAAGCGCCCGGTGAGGCGGTTCTTGAAGGAAAAGCCATTATGCATCACGGTGAAGAAAAGCAAGCGGCGCGTAAGGCACAATATGAATTTCGCGCCGAGCAGGCTTGTTGTTTATGGCTTTTTTATTGGGGGACCGGCCTTCTCGTTTCCAGTCGATCATAAAATCATGTTCGCTGATGGAAAAGTCATCGGCCAAGGCTTCGTGTGGGATCAAGAAATCATCGCCGTTGTGGGAGATATAGAAATCCATACCTTCCCACTCTGACATTTTTCTCTGGGGAATGAGGATGCGAACTAACCCATCCTTGATCTCATGTCGAGGATTTACGAATACCTGTCGAACATAAGGCTTTATTTTTATGCCGACTGAAGGTTCCTCTAGTGAGTTTCCAAACTCGTCGGAAAAGCTGTTTGTGCCTGCAAGAAAATCCCAGTAAATCGACCGGACTATTCCGAGGAAATAACTACCTTTTCCCATGTCGCCCTTGATGTACATGACGACGCAGTGTAGAAATCATTCAGCGCACTCGGGGAGATGTTTACCAAAAAATTGGTGCTCCTATAGCTGTAAACGGCAGTCAAGTGGCCACTCTCGATGCTAAAGGATGACGGATTGTGAGCAAGCACGTTCCGTATCACCTTCGCTACCCTGAATAACTGACGAAGAATCAGCTCAAAATCCCCGTGAGCAGGAAGGCTCCCCGCCACAAGCTTTGCCTATTGGGTCCCAAACAACACTGAACAAGGTGGCGTCGAGATATACGATTGGTCCAACATGAAGAGTCGTGCCCAGGTGCTCCAAGAGCTTGAACAAGCCAAGGCCGATCCGACCTGGAATACGCGTGAGGGCGAGGCAACGGGCTCGTGGCCGCACGTCAACGCAGCGCCCGCAAAAACACGCGCTCAGGTCATACACGAACTGGAATCGTTGACGGCTGCAGAAAAAGCCTATATCGACAGCTTTGACAATACAGGTGCCTGATACGCGCTTTGTAGCGCTCAGGTGTGCTTTCCGTCGTCTGCACCTAAGGTATGCTTTGACCACGGCTTGGCTGCTTGTACCGACCAGTACAAAACTTAATCGAGATACCCCCAATGTCAGAATCCCGTCCCCCTTTTCCACCGTTCACCCGCGAGACTTCAATCCAGAAAGTGCGCGGTGCTGAAGACGGCTGGAACACCTGCAATCCTGAGCGCGTTTCGCTCGCATATACGCCGGATAGCCGTTGGCGTAACCGCAGTGAGTTCGTCATCGGTCGTGCCCAAATTGTCGGCCTCCTTACGCGTAAGTGGGCGCGTGAGCTGGACTATCGGCTCATTAAGGAGCTATGGGCGTTCAACGGTAACAAAATTGCCGTTCGATTTGCATATGAGTGGCACGACGACAGCGGCCAGTGGTTCCGCTCTTACGGCAACGAAAATTGGCAGTTCGATGGGGCTGGGCTAATGGAGGTTAGGCATGCCTGCATTAATGATCTTCCTATCAAAGAGACAGATCGAAAATATCATTGGGATAGAAGTGGCCCTCGCCCTGCAAACCATCCCAGCCTAAGCGACCTGGGCCTCTGACACCATGCTGCGTATCGTAAATGAGCGCAGCGATGCGCTCCCGGCACTCGCGGATGTGTTTCGCGAACACGGATTCGACGCGGCCAGTCTGGCCTTGTTCTCAGCAAAAGGCCCAGCGCGTCGCAACTGGCACACCATCTATACCCGCATGAATCGCTGGTCCAAGCGCGGCGTGCT
>JAKDMQ010000270.1 GCA_030452265.1 Nitrococcus sp. | reverse complement strand
GTAGTTTCGAAGCCGGTTCTGTGCCGCCACGCTGAAGCGGCGATAGGGCAGGCCCTCATGCTCAACCAAGAAGTCTACATAGAAGTTGAGCAGTTCGGGAATGTCCTCGATGTGCTCGCGCAGCGGCGGTATATTTACCGGCACGACGTTGAGACGATAGTAAAGATCCTCGCGAAAGCGCCTGGCGCGCACCTCAGCGGCAAGGTCCACGCGGGTCAGAGCGACGATCCGGGCCGTTAAAGCCAACGGCCGATTGCTGCCGATAGGCTGAAATCCATACTCTTCCAGGGCAGAGACGAGTCGGGTCTGAGCCCTCGGCTCGAGATCCGCCACCTCGTCCAAAACCAGCGTTCCGCCGCCTGCCGCCTCCAGTCGGCCGGGTGCTCCATCGCAGCCGAACAGCTCCTCCGCCGCCTTGTCACCTGCGATCGAACCGGCGGCAAGCTCGATCAACGGGCCCTGGCTGCGATCGCTGAGCGCATGCAGATAGCGCGCGAAGCACATCTTGCCACTGCCGGCCTCGCCGCTGATTAGAACCCAGCTGTCACTTGCCGCAAGGCGGCGAACTTGCCCGCGCAATTCCCCGAGCCGACGGCTATGACCTACGGGCTCCACCAATATGGCGGTGCTCGGGCGGGCGGTTTCCGCGGCCCTCTCAGGGCTGCTGGTAAGCGCCTGACGCACGGATACCAGCAATTTGGCCATGGATAGGGGCTTCTCGATGAAATCAATGGCCCCGAGGCGGGTCGCTTCCACCGCCGTCTCCACAGTACCGTGCCCCGATATCATTACTACAGGGCAGCGGCTTGCGTCGTTTTCGCTCCACTCCTTGAGCAAGGTGACGCCGTCTTCATCAGGCATCCAGATATCGAGCAGGACCAGATCCGGGCAGCGCCGCTGCCGGGCCTCGCGTGCGGCGGCGGCGCTGCCGGCCGTTGCCACCTGGTAGCCTTCATCCTCCAGGATCTCCTTAACCAATTGTCGGATATCCGGCTCGTCATCGACGACCAGAACGTATGCTGGATTCATAGCAATGTTTCTCTGCTGGCCTTTGCGCGGCTCTGAGATCTGCTCTGGCGGTGATCCGGTACCGGAAAGCGGACTTCGATCTGTGCCCCTAGCCGTGTATTGCGCGCGGAAATGCTTCCGTGGTGCTCTTCGACAATGCGCTTGACGATCGGCAGGCCGACCCCGGTCCCTTTCGGTTTGGTAGTGACATAGGGCTCGAAGAGTTGATTGAGCACATCTTCGGCGAAGCCCGGCCCGTTGTCGCTGACCATGAGCTCCACCGCCTCGGCATCGCGATCTCGACCCAATCGGGTGACGATAGTGAGCCGGCAGCGCCGATCGCCTGGGTTTGCCTCCAGGGCGTTGCGGATCAGATTATTCAGCAACTGGCGCAAACGCCCCCCATCGGCGCACAGGCTCGGCAGATTCTCGGCAAGCATAAGCTCGAATTCGGGCTGATCCGGATTGCCGCGATAGAGCTCCACCGCTTCCTGGATGAAGGCGTTGAGGTTCAGTGGCCGGATCTCCAGTCTGGGTGGCCGCATATACTCTGAAAACGCCTTGACCATGGCCTGCATATTATCCACCTGCGCGATGATGGTACGAGTGGCCCGATCCAACACCTCGGCGTTCGGCGTACCGGAGTGTGCCAAGTATTTGTGGCGGATGCGCTCGGCGGAGAGCCGAATCGGCGTTAGCGGATTGCGGATCTCATGGGCGAGTCGCCGGGCCACTTCACCCCAAGCGGCGTCACGCTGCGCCTGTATCAAAGCGGTGACATCGTCGAAGACGATGACGTGACCACCCGGGGCCACGTCGGCTGAAAGGGCGGCACCGCTGCAGATGAGCACCCGGCGACCCTCGCCGGTGTTCAGGCTAAGCTCCTCGCGCCACTCGGCCGCGCCGCTGGCGATGCGCTCGGCCACCAAATCCGCGAACGGGGCGACATTCGCATGCGCGTGCGCGATCGCCGACAGCGGCTTGCCAATGCCGTCGACCAAATGCACCGCTAGGATATGATCCGCCGCCTGATTGCGAGTGCGCAAAATGCCGTCTTGGTCAATCGCTAGCACCCCGGAGGAGAGCCGCCCGAGGACCGTCTCCAGGTAGGCGCGCTGCGCCTCGGCCTGTGCCTGGACCCGCCGGGCCGCGTTACGGGCTAGGGCCACACGACGGCTCATATCGTTGAAGGATTGGACCAGAAAGCCGAGCTCGTCTTTTCCTGCCGCGGGCAACTGCGTCCCGTAATCGCCCTCGGCCAAGGCGCGCGTACCCTCGGCCAGGCCGCTGATCGGCGCAACCAGCCGCTTGGCCAGGAAAAATGCCGACCAGAGGGCGAACAGCAGTGACAGCAACAGGACCAGCGACAGGGTAAGAATAAAGCTGTCCTTGAGCGGGTCACGTAGATAGCTAAGCTCGCGGTAATCACTGAACGCCCGCTGGACATCGGTCGCCAAGGCATCAAGGCGCGGCGATATCGGGAACAGCGCCTGCAGGATTCGATTCTCCTGAGGACTGGTTGGATCCGGCACCGGTATAGCGGCGTAGACTTGCAGATCCGAGCTATTGATCGGATCCAGCGCCACATAGGGGCGGCCTTGACGCAACTGCAGCAGGACTTCATCCTCGGGGCGATAGGGAAGAATCGCCGCCGGATCCCGACTGCTCGAAGCGATGATCCGCTCATTGGCTCCGAGCAAGGTCAGCTCGGAGGCCTCCATGCGCTCGCGTAGATCGCCCAGCGCAAGCGGCAGCACGCCATCCGGCACATTGATGAGCTGGCGCCTTGCCGATTCGAGGCGTTTGAGCACATCCCGCATACGCAGATCCAGCGAGGCTTGTGAGAGCTCGAGGGCGTTATTCAATGCCGTTTCCACGCGCACATTAAACCAACTGTCGATGCCGCTGCGCAGGAATTGCATGGAAAAGGCGTAAACGACGGTGCCTGGGATCACAGCCAACACCATAAACAGCAGCAGCAATCTTGCCGTGAGACGGCTCCCCACCTGCCCTGCGCGAAAGGCAACTATCAATCGCCAAAGGTTGTGACCGATCAGACCGAGCAGCACCACCAGTCCAACGGTGTTGAAGAGCAGCAGCCAGATGTAAAGGCGGCCAAAACGAGCGGAATTCTCCGTCGCCGCCGTGAGCAGGTATAATGAGGCCAGCAGCAGCAGGCACAGCCCGATCCGAATCGTGCCTTCGCGCAAAAACCACTTTAAGATCCGAGCTGCCATTGATGCCAATCACTTACCAACCGCCATTCCGGCGATAGGTAGACAACCGTGCGCAGCGGTCGGGGCAGCGCATCCAGGTCCAAGCGAGCCCGCGCGCGCACGAGGTATTGCGCGGGCGCCTGCAGCAGCTCGGCGTCGATCACCGGCACCCCTTGGACATTCCCAAGCTCCACCAGCATGGCGCGCAAGCGGCGGAAACTGCGACGCTCGCCGCTATTGATTGCCGTCAGCACATAACGCTGACTCAAAGCATGGTACTGCAACCGATAACGCTGGGTTAGCTGCGCCACCACATCCTCCCACCACAGCGACCACCAGTGGGGCTGGATGACCTTGATCTCCAGCACCACGTACAATGGCACGCCGCTGTCCAGCGCCTCGCGCGCGACATCGCTGAGTCGGTACTCGACCTTGGCATCGAGATAGTAGACGCCGTCATGCAAGGAGATGGCACCCGAGCGGATGCGGAATATTCCATCCGCTCCAGCGCTGCTCAAGGTCGTCACTAGCACCAGCAGGAGCGCGAGCAACCGGCCCCGGTCGTTGTGCCGCCAATGCGCCGGCGTGTTGTTCAACCCTTCTCCAAGCACGCGTAATAAAATCCGTCCATATCCCGCTCTCCCGGCAGGATCTGATGACCGAACCGAAGTGCGCGTCCCAGCGGAATATCCGGCGCGCGGACCGCGGCCCGCGTGTGCTCGCGCAGGAATAACTCGACTACCGCGTCGTTTTCGGCCCGTAACACGGAGCAGGTTGCATAGATCAGCCTACCGCCGCTTGCGAGCAACGGCCAGAGCTGCTTCAGCAACCGCCGTTGAGTGTTGGCGAGCGCCGAGAGATCATCGGGGCGACGTAGCCATTTGATGTCGGGATGCCGGCGCATGACCCCGGTACCTGAACAGGGCGCGTCCACCACAATACGGTCGAAGGCTCGTCC
>JAKDMQ010000059.1 GCA_030452265.1 Nitrococcus sp. | reverse complement strand
AGGCGTAAGCGATATCGTTTGATATTGCAGTAAACTGAGATAGATGAATCGGGGCATGGCGCAGCCTGGTAGCGCGCCTGCTTTGGGAGCAGGAAGTCGGGGGTTCGAATCCCTCCACCCCGACCAATTGGGCCTTGCGCGGGCTGGCCAGAGCCAAATCCGCGCAGGCACTGAAAGGGTCGATTATGCGCCCGTAGCTCAACCGGATAGAGCATCGGCCTTCTAAGCCGAGGGTTGCAGGTTCGAGTCCTGCCGGGCGTGCCAGCCCATGGCCGATCCATAAACGGGCAACCTGCACAGTGGTGGGCGTAGCTCAGTTGGTAGAGCTCCGGATTGTGGCTCCGGCGGTCGTGGGTTCAAATCCCATCGCTCACCCCAAAAACATCGGGCCGCTAGCTCAATTGGTAGAGCAGCAGACTCTTAATCTGTCGGTTCGGGGTTCGAGTCCCTGGCGGCCCACCAAGTAAAACAATAACTTATGTAGCTATTCGACATAGAGGCTCCGCAGAGCATAAGAGCTGGGAAGCGCTGGGGAAGCAGATTCACTAAAAACCCGGCCGGCTTGAATGCACCGGGTCAGTGGGATCGTCAGCGGCTGAATCGAGTCTCAAACCCTATACTCATACGCTCAAAACTCGCCGATCTGCGCCGACGCCTATCGTGAGACTCACCGATCCCACCCGCTGATCAGTCCAAGCTGCTTCCACGCCGCCCACTTGCGCGTGTCGCTAAAGCTGGCCGATAGCAGCACCTCGAAGCACACCCGCCGCGGCCATGCCATGGGTGGCTGCTCTCTGGCAATGGCCCGATCGTTACGGCGTTGCTCTCGCTTGCGCGCGGCGGCCGACTTAGGCGCGGTAGGCGGCATGACGATCTCCATACGTGACAGTTACGAAGAGTATGCGCGCGCGCACCAAACCCGGCTATCCTTCAGGGTAGGGGGACAAAAAGAATGAGGAGGTAACGATGGGTGAGGTTCGTTATGTTAATTGGACGGCGCTGCGGCTCTTGCGCGAGGCAAAAGAGCGCGAGCGCAAGGGAATCGTTCTGAAGCGCAAGCGCGATCTGGTGAAGCCGGAGCAGCCACCCAAGGACGCCTTGAAACCACCGCCGGAGTGACTATCCTTGCTGTAAGCTCCAGGCTCTGCGCCGGTACGCATCTCTGCATCAGCACGTGCCCCGGTCTTCAACGCAGATTCCTGGAGCTTTTCTCTTGTGGTGGAGCCCGCCGCCGCAAGGGAATACGCCTGAAGCGCAAGCGGGACATGGAGAAGCAGGAACACCCGCCAACCGGCGCCTTGAAACCACCGCCGAAGTAACTATCCTTGTCTGAGGAGGCGCCCGCCTCCGGCGACGGCTCATTGCCCCGGGCTGCTAAACCGGGATACCTTTGAGCCGTTCGCTTTTTCTGCTACTGCTTCTGGCGAAGCGTCAGTGAATTGGCTCGTCGGAGATTGGTGGAGCCCCGGCGGCGAGAGGATTGACACCGCTGGCCGTAGGAGCAAGGTGGCTCTCTCGCTGTGAAGGGCTGGCGCAATGGCGCTCGGAAAAGATGCACCTAGTGGGTTAACGTATTACGTTATCCTCAGTGCTGCGTCGGCTCGTCCTTTTTCTCGCGCGCCTTGATCCTTCCCGCCGGGGTGCTGCTCGGGATATCCGAGAGCGACTCCAACACGTCGGCCAGGGTGCTGTGCTGAACATGCAGCTTGTCGTTGAATATGCCTTGATGCCGGCCTAGCAGCTCGAGCGCGCGCGCAGCCCCGGCAAACGAGACGTTGCGCACCATCACCACCTGCGCTTCGCCGTCAACAACGATGGTCTTGGGATAGGCCACCCGGCCGAGCGCCATATCGGCCAGCTCGCGGATGTCGGTAATGGTTTGCTCGGCAGTGATGTTGGTCGCCGCGTTGCGAGCGGCTTGAAGCTCAATGACTCGGTTGGCGATCTTAGGTTTCTTTAAGAGATCATGCGCTTGTACATGGGCCGTGCGCTCGCTGTATCCCGCGCGTCTCGCCGCTTGAGTGGCATTCAGATCGAGGATGTACTCCCGACAAAACCGCTCTTGCTTCGGTGTGAGCTTGCCGGCCATTGGTATCCCTCCGGGGGTCGAGAGAAGCTCCAGCGACCCGCCTTCAAGACCGGTGCATTGACCGCCACTGAGGGCGCGCGTACCGGAGCGGACGCTGGAGCTAACGCCAGCGTCATATACGGGGGAGTCGGCTTCCGAAGAAGGCCGCAGTCCACACCGGCCCGCTGGCGTTACTCCAAGGTTCGCGCAAGTGCTGGAAGCCGTCAATATCACCGCAGACCGCGACACTCACGATTTCCGGCTCGTGCATACCCGAGCGGCGCAATTGACTACCGGTAGCTATTCCGCGAGCTTGCGCTCTAAGTTTGCGCGGCTGATGCGCCGGCCGTTCACCATGAACGAATGCCGGTAGCCGCCGTTGGCGGTTTTGATGGCGTTGACGGTGATCGCGGTGCCGTCGTCCAGGAGGAAGGTGCGCTTAGGCGGCTTTGTGTCGGCTATCAGTTGCGCGGTGGATTGAATCGGCTCGCGACTACCGGTAGCACGCTCTACCCGATCTCGGGGTGGATTGCTACCGGTAGCTCGCTGTGCTACCAGATTGGTTATCACCTGCGCGCGAGAGCCCGGCATGGCGTCCAGCTCCGCGACAACCTCTGGTGCGAGATAGACCTCGATGCGCTGCTTGTCCGTCCTGGCGCGAAAACGTCGCTGATTCTCGGCTCGGGATGCGCGCATGGTGTGCTCCACATAATTGCTTCCGGTAGTGATAGGATAGCCTGTCACGCGGGGTATTACTACCGGTAGCTTGCGGGACCGGTCTCGATGGCGCTCACGCTGTACGATCTGGCCGATGCGCTGGCGGGTGGTGGCTTAGTCGGCGGCGATGGCGGCAGGGGATTTATCGGCCTCGGCGCGCTCGACGATGAGCGGGCGGCCTTTCTTGGGGATGCTGATGCGGCCGTCGGGGGAAGGAAAACCGGTGCCGGTATTGTTTTCGCAATCATCCCAATCGTTAGCCGTCTGCGGCGCCACCCCAACAGCGGCGCGCCGTTCTCATCGACCACCTTGGAAACGGTATCTGCATTGACCGAATAAATCTGGTGGAGCACCATTCTAACAAGTCCGGGCTTGGCCCCGTGTAGCTCATCCGATTCATCGGCACTGGCAGCGGTCTTGCTGGCGGCCCGGACCCCTCTCTCAGCCCACACATCATGGACGTACAATCGCTGGGTATTCTCGTCGCGACGCACAACCACCGGCGTGAACCCCAGCTCAGTATCGTGACTCTCACGCGATAGAGAGCGGCTGGTGAGCGCTCGCATACCGCCCTGCAACGCTACGGCCTCGCAAGAGGCGGGGTCGCAATGGCGGGAATGCCGGGGAGCTGGAACGTGCGACCGGTAGTACATCAGCGCAAGGCCGGCGAGCTGCTCGCGGCGATGGACAAGGCGAAGGGAGCGGCAGAGCCAGGTACAAATAGAGGCGCGACGCGGTCGCATGATGTTACCGCGTCATCTCTCTCCGACCTCGGCATCACCAAGAGCCAATCCTCGCGCTGGCAGAAAACCGCCGCACTCGAAGCCTATCTGCGCGGCAAGGAGCTGCAAAAGCCCATACTCGGGGCGCAAAGGCGCGTCGAGGCGCGCATCGGGCAGCTGCTGGGGGAGGCGCAACAAGCCACGAACCAACATACCGAGCCGTTACGCATGAGTAACGGCTCGATTGAGCGCCGAGCCGACCGCCACGATTTCCGCCTCCTCGCGCGCGGCTTCGAGTGCCTCGCCGATGAGGAGTGGCGCCGTTCGCGCCGGGCGCTGGTATCGGTCGTGCGCAACAAGCTCGGATTGCGCGCGCCGACTCCGCCGCTGCCCGCTGGGCAGTTTCGCTGCATCGCGGCCGACCCGCCCTGGCCGCTCGACACCGGCCCGGAGGTCTTTGGCGGCACTGGTGAGGCGGGCCACGACAAGCTCTGCTACGAGCAAAAGCCGCTCGCGCAAATCGAGGCGCCGCCCGTCGCAGAGCATGCAGCCGATGACGCGCATTTGTATCTGTGGACCACCAACAAATACGTCGAGGCAGGCGGCGATAACCCACCGCCCATACCCTGCAGTTGCTGGTCTGCACGATGCGCGCCCGCGCGCTTGGTTGGGTCGTAGCGCTCAGCACTCTGCGGCGTAATCAAAATGCCATGTTCTTGGTTGAGCGCCTTGGCCGCTTCACGTGGCGTATCGAAGCAGGCAAGATAATGTATTACAAACGCTTTCTAAGGCACTGTTAGCCGCCCGTTGCCCCGTCCGACGCGCTTTTTCATCAGGCTAACTCAGGTTAAGCCGCCGTGCGGCGTTTGCACGATTGCGGTCAAATGGAACAGTTCGCGATCCCCCGCCCGCCCTCAGTGACCAGCAGTTACCGCGTAACCTCGCCGCCGTAGTACTCGGTCTTATCCTTGATCCCGGCTAGCGTTTCCCGCTCGGCCGTCATGAGCACCAACCCCAGCGTGTTGCCTTGGCTCAGGCCGTAATGCTGCGATAACCGTTCCAGTGCGCGTTTTGCGTTACTGCCTATGATCACGCTCAACCGCTCTGACGTGCCGTCCTTCGTGCGCCGCTGCCGATAGCGCCGCTGCTTCTCCGCGTTCGACATAGCCATGATGCTATCCTGTGGGTTAGCCGGTAACTGAGCATAGGATAGTTACCTCGTAACCGCCAGCTGCGCCAAGTCTTTGCTGCCAAGCCACTCAGGTACATTGTAATGCTGGGACCAAAACCAATCGATCGGGAGACCGCCATTGCCCCGCAAACCACCCATCACGTATCGGCCCCAAGAAGAAAGGGTCGATACACGCGAGCCGCGGGGGATTCCGAGCAGCAGGAACTATTCGCGCAAAGCCATACGACCCCCAGACTTTCCTTACCGCGTTCTGGGCATGCGGAGATGGTAGGTATCGTAATGCGAGCATCACTTGAAACTCGTATCAAGTCGGTTTATCCCGCCGGGAACGATTGGGAACGAGCTGATGATCAGCTAGCCCGCGATGAATATGCAGAGCGAGTTCGGCACGTTCTAGAGAAGTGTTGTAGCACACTGCCGCTGCGCGTTACTTCCGAGCGCTGGTCGAATCCATGCGACATGTTCGCCTTTACACACATTGATTGTCCGGAATTCGGCTCGTGGATAGGATCAATGGACAACCCAGCCAAGCTCCGTTGGATTGAAGAGAATAAATCTCCCTACTATGTCGTTTTTTGGGTGAAGGTGAGCCGCGTTGCCGATTACTATGTTACGTTTTTTAATCATTGGCGCCCGCGAGGAGACACGGGCTACCTTGATGCGGATTTTCGTCAAGAGCCAAGTGATGAATGGCGCAGATATTCGAAAAGCGTACTCGACTATTTTGCCGAACAAGGTTTTCTGATCGCGTCACCCGAACTTCTACAAGAAAAAGTTCCCTTCGTCCTCACGTGGGGTGGGGATGAAATCCCAGATGATGATCCCCGATGGGATGACGACGCTTTTGAGCCAGATCCAGTAGAAGCCACGGTATATGACTGCCTATTCGGAGACGAATAACCAAAGCTGCCCAATCGGGTAACCGGGGCCTTTAACCCTCGGTTCCCACACCACCCTGCATCCGGGGCCCGCACAGGCTGGCTCACGAGGAGGTAGGGCAGCGATACCGCGTCTTGCAATCACGCATTGCTGCCATGTTGCCAAACCCGTTCTCTAATCAACCTCCGAGCGGCCGCTCTCGACGGCGATAGCAGCCATTGAGTTGCCCCGCCGCCCCCCTTTGAAGCGATCCACTACGGGACTGTGTTAGTTACCGCGTAACGAGTGCCAGCATGCGCGCAGCACTGTCTGTTGAACGCCTGTTGCTAGCCTCCCACTCCTATCCCGTCCTCCTGCTGCTGCATCAGGATGTCCCGAATATCGCCCGGACGGTGTGCCACCGCCGATCGCCACTGGCCGAATCCTCCGTGCGTGTTCACGGCCTGGCACCATTCGTCCAGGTATCGTCGTTTCACCTTGTCCTGCTCCGTGTTCTGCCCCTTGGTTTCGAGCACGAGGTGCTCCCCGTTTTTCAGGCGCACCAGAAAATCCGGGCGGTACCTACGCACGACACCGCGGTGCACGTAGAACAGTTCAAAGCCAAGATGGTCGTTCTTGACCCAAGCGCTCACGGCATCGCTTTCATCAAGCGCAAAGGCATCCGATGCCTCCCAGGTGCTGTCGTAGACGCAGACATTGATGTGCGACTTCCGGGTTCGCTCGTGGGGCTTTCCGGTGTACCAGGTGCGCATGTTGCCGGTGGCGCGGATTGGATGGTCGCGATCGAACACGGGGGTTAGTCGCTCGGTATTTTCCTGTCGCACGGCCTCCCACACGTGCTGCACAACCCGTGACATGTTGAGCGTGATGATCAGTCGCCGGCGCAACTCGTCCTGATAAAAGAGCGGCGGTGAGATCAAGATCCGGTCGGAACGGATGAACTGCCCGACGATCTGCACCAGTTGCGCCAGCAGCACTTCACGGCTGCCCCGCCAGGTGTACTTCATCTGATCGAAGACATCCCGTGCCGTCTCAAAGATGATGCGCTGCGCGCGAAACTCCCGCGCCAGCCGCTCCAACTCGATCCGGTTGATCTTGGTGACATCGGGCTTGCCTTCCAAGATCGGCGCGAGCTCCGCGACCTGTACGGTCTGCACCGCGTTTAGCTCCAGCGTGTGCGCCTTGTCCCAATCCAGAGCCAATGTCGGTTGAAAGACACAGTCGATTCGCACTACGTTCGGCCATCGGATCTCGAACTCAGCCTTGGCGGGGTCCGGCTCGACGGCGGTCTTGGGCGGCGGGGGTGGCGGTGGATCACCCGCGCCACCTTCGTGCGGCAGGAAGGTGAACGGCACGCCGAAGATGTTGACGTGCTCAGGATCGAACAGCCCCGTCTCCGGGTTCAGCTCGTAGGAGGTGCGCCGCAGCCCTCGCCCCACCACCTGCTCGCAGAGGAGCTGCGATGAGAAGGCGCGCAGCCCCATGATGTGGGTGACCGTCTTGGCGTCCCAGCCCTCGGAGAGCATGCCTACCGAGATAACGTTCTGGATTATCCCCCCGCGCTGCCCCGCCTGCCCCACCGTGTCCACGCTCTGGCGCAGCCGTTCCGCCTGCTCGGCCTTGGTCAGCTTGCGCTCTACCGGCCCGTTGCCGTCCTCGCCGGCGCCGTTCTCGGGTGGTGCGTCCGGCGGCTTGGTGGCGTCTTCCCTGGCTTCCGCCTGATCCAGCACCTTGGAGTCGATGTGTAGCACCCGCTCGGGATCGCACAGCTCGTCGATGTGGATGCGGCGAGAATCGAAGGCGTGCTTTACCCGCGCCGCGGTCTCGGTGCGGTTGCATACCGTGATCATGACCGGCGGGGTGGCCAGCCCGGCCTCGCGCCAGGCCTTCCACCACTCGCGCCAGTCGTAGCCCAGCAGGTAGTAGGCATTAAGCACCAGGTCCGGCAGCGGATCCTCAGGCTGAGCGGGCCGGTTCAGATCGTCCTTGACCTCAGGGTCGTTGTAGATGTGATAAAGCCGTGACTTGTACGTCTTTGCGTCGGGCACGGCGTCATCGCGCACCACCACGCGCGGGGTTTTCACCAGCCCCGACTCGATGGCATCGTTGAGGCCGAAATCGCTCACGATCCAGCCAAAGAGCGCTTCTTCGCTGCTCTGCTTGCCAGACGGGGTGAAGGGTGTGGCCGAGAAATCATAGCAGCGCAGAACGCCGCGCGAGCGATGCAGCCGGTCCAGCCCGCCTATCCACACGGTGGCCTCCTGGGCGCTGTCTTTCAGATCGCGCGTGCGCAGGTACTTGCCCTCGGCCTCCCAATTGACCCGCCAGGCGTGGTGTGCCTCATCGTTGATCACCAGCAGATTGCGGGCGAGCGCCATCTCGCCGAGTATGTCGCGGGTGTAGGCCTCGTCGCTTTTGGCACCGCGCTTGACCACGCTACGCCGCTTCTTGATCTTCTCCTCGCTGTCCCAGGCGAGCGCATGCCAGTTGCGTACCAGCACCTTGCCCTGGCGCAGCTTATCGAGCATGGCCGAGGGCACGATGTCGAAAGCCTCGTAGTAGTTTCCTGGCGCGGCCGGCTCCAGCACCGCGAGCCGGCTTTTGACAGTGAGCCCCGGCGCGACGACCAGCACGTTCTTGGCAAACCTCGCATCCTGCGGCGCGGCCACCTTGTTGAGCGCTTGCCAGGCGATGGTCATCGCCATGACGATGGTCTTGCCCGATCCGGTGGCCATCTTGCAGCACTGCCGCGGGAACGCCCCGCCGTCGCCGGGAATCTCGATACCGACCCGCTCGGCTGCAGGAGCTTCCGTCAGCCAGATCAGCGACTCGACCGCTTCCAACTGACAGAAGAAAAAACGCCGCGACTCAAACCCCTCCGGGTCGCGCCAGTGTTCGAGCAATCGTTTGGTGATGGCTGAGACGCCGGGATAGCCCGCCTCGCGCCAAGCTGCCACGCGCGGGCGGATCTGATTGACCAGGGGGATCGGGACGAAAATCCCCGGATCGTGGAAGGTCTTGGACTCGCCGGAGGCCACCACGTAGCCCGCCGGCCGGCGGCCCTCAACCAGATCGAAGATGCGCCTCTCGCGCTCGTAGCGCCAGTGCCGCGCCGGTACTTCGTAGGGCGAGTTGATGATGAGCCGGTCGATGGTGGCGCGCGCCATCGCTCATCGCTCCTTGGGGATCACTTTCTCGATTTCGGTAAGGAGCGGCGGAAGGCCTTCATGAACGGTTTTCCAGAGGATGTCCAGGTTGATGTCGAAATAGGAGTGAACCAGTCGATGCCGCATGCCGATTATCTTCTCCCAGGGCAGACCGGACACTTCTTTCCTTGTATTCGGACTCAGTTGATTCGCAGCTTCACCGATGATCTCGATGGCCTTGACTAGCGCCCAAACGAGCTGACGATCGTGATCAAGGTCGTCACGACGACGACCCCGAACAAAACCGATGGCTTCGCGCGCGGCGTCCAGAATATGCCGCAGCCGTACCAAGTCATCCGGCCGCATACTGCACCTCGGCTTCCGCCAGAACCTTCTCGCGAAAATAGCGACTCAGGTCCTCGGGGGTGCGCAGGTCAACTTTTCGACCTCCCAATAGACTGGACAGCTCCTGCTCCATACCCGCGATGTCGAAAAGGGTAGGAATGCGATCGGGTTCGAATTCGACCAACAAATCGATATCGCTATCGGGGCGAAAATCTTTGCGCAGTGCCGAACCGAAAACTGCCAGACGGCGAATCCCATGCTCCCGGCAAAATCCGGCAAGCGCTTCCTGAGGAATCGAAATCGCGTTGTTCATACCTCGATCTCCATCACCTTCAAGCTCTCGATGCCGCGGTCATCCACGATCTTGACCGCGATGCGCCCATGCTCACCCGCCTCAAAGGGCAGTGACACGGTGCCGCGGTAGGCCTCGATCAACTCCTCGTCGATCTCAGCCTTCAAGTTCTTCGCAAGACGCGCCCAGCCTTCCTTTGCATCTGCCATCGGGAAGAACACCTGGCGCGGGTAGAGGCTGCGCCCGTCGTAGTCGGTATCGAGCAACCAGACCGCTATCCGGTCCTCGCCGCCTGACTCGACGCCGCCGGTCTTGGTGTTGTAGTAGTCGAAGCCGTGCACCGAGACTCGCAGCTTGCCCTGGTCGTCGCCTTGGGCGATGCGTTCGATCTGCACGTCCGGCTGGCCGATGAGCCAGAAGGACTCGTTGCTCGCGCGCTTCTTTTTGAGATCGTCGGTCAAGAGATCGGCGTTCATCTGCGCCTTGAGTAACGTCACTCCCGGCCAGTTGGTCCCGTCGATGTCCTTGGCCGCCTCCGGGTCGAACTGGAAGGCAGCGAAGACGATGATCATTGGCTTTGGCACCAATGTCTGGGCCTCGTCTATAGCGTGCGCCACCTGGCGCTGCTCCAGCGGCGCGTGCTCCGGGCCGAAGGCGACCACGATGCGCTGCGGGATGTGGGCTGTCCCGGTCTCGCGCACCTGGTCGGCACCTTCGTCGCTGGGCCGCGTCTCGCCGTCAGCGTATAAATGACGGCAGCCGGGCAGCGGCTCAAGCCGCGCGAAGCGGATGTGCTGCCCCGCCTTGCCGCGAATGCCGGCACGCAGCAGCTCGTCGCGCCACTCGGCCTGGCGCAAGGTCTCGCCGGAGCGGGTGACGGAGGAATCGGCCGGTTGCGGCGCGCCGTCCAGTAGTTCCTCCACGGATTTCACCGCCGGGGCGGGCACGGCCTCCACCGTGAACGGGCCGCTGACGCGGGTCTTTTTCTTGTCCACTAAGGGCTGGTCGTAGAGTGTCTCTTGCGGCGCGTGGCGGGCGATGGCCGCGTCGATCTGCTCGCGGGTCATGCCGTCCTTGATGTCCGGGTTGTTGGCGATGGACTTCAGCGTCACGTGCGGCACCGTCTTGTATTTGAACCCGCTGTCGACGCCCTCGTCTGGGTACGCGAGTTTGTAGTAGTCGAAGACCGCTGTCATCAGCCGTTGCTTCGCCAGCGTGAGCGCCACGCGCGAGGTGTCGCAGGTGATCCAGCGCCGACCCCATTGCTCTGCGACGAAGGCCGTGGTGCCGCTGCCGCAGGTGGGGTCGAAGACCAGGTCGCCGGGGTCGGTGGTCATGAGGAGGCAACGGGCGACAATTTGAGGATTGGTTTCGACTACATACCGCTTGTCCCCTGCGTCGTAGCCCCAACGCAGGTCCATCCAGTTGTTGCTAATCGGAACGACTGGGAAGTCATTCAAGTACCGCACATACCTCAGCGAGTTCTCCCGAGCGTGAATCCGGCGTGCCCAAATCAACCGCTCCATTCCTTCACGTGAAGTCTTCCAATGCTGGTCACCCGATATCTCAAACGCCTTCTCACCAACCTTGACCGAGAAGCTTCCACGCGCGGTGCTTCCTTGGCTCGTCGTAGCCGTAAGGCTGAACCAGCGCCAACTTCTGTCAACTGCACCTCGGTCTTCCAACTCTGCCTTCGTGGCATTTCGGCGCGTTTCTCCGTTCGCACTCTCAAGCCACTTGTAGTCTCGCGCGTACGACGAATCCGGGCTTTTGTCCAAGAATAGTTGGCGGTATTTCAGGCGAGGCTTATCCTTCGCGTACCAGACGAGATAGTCACCGACTGAGGACAACGAAATCGTCTCGCCATAGCCACTCGTCTTCGCAACGAAGATGAGACCCGCGAAGTTCGCGAGGCCAAATACTTCATCCATCAATTCCCGCACGTGGTGCACGTTTTCGTCACTAATCTGCACGAAGATGCTGCCACTCTCGGTCAGCAACTCTCTTGCCAGCAGCAGCCGGTCGCGCAGGTAGCTGAGGTAGGAGTGGATGCCGAGCTCCCAGGTGTCGCGGAAGGCGCGAATCTGCTCCGGCTCGGCAGTCAGATCCTCGTCCTTGCCGTCTTTCACGTCGCGCTTGTTGACGAAGGGCTGGAAGTTCGAGCCGTAGCGGATGCCGTAGGGCGGGTCGAGGTAGACCATCTGCACCTTGCCGGCCAGCCCCTCCTTCTCCAGCAGCGAGTTCATCACCAGCAGGCTATCGCCTGCCACCATGCGGTTGCTCCAGCCGTGAGCGTGCTGGTAGAACTCCACCGCCTGGCGCAGCGGCGCGGCCCGCTCGGTTTCGAACAAGCCCAACTGCCGCGCGCGCGCGCCGCCGTTGGGTCGCTTCACTGCTTCGATGATGGTTCGCGGGTCGATGCGCTCGTGGACGTGCAGCGAGACCGTTGGTACCGCGAAGGAAGTGTGTTCCGCCTTGCCCGCCCATTGGAGCTGCGGGTCCAGGTGCGGGTCGTAGGCGTAGGTCTTCTTCGCCCCCGCGTCCGGGTCGGTGTTCTGGGTTACCAGGCCGACGGGCGGATTGTTGACTCGCTGCTTGTTCTTGTGTTCGTAGGATGCGATGGGTCGTTTGGTCAAAGTCATGTTCTGTCGTGCCATCAAGGCCCACCTGTCGTGTGTCGGTCATGGAGTGGCGCGGAAGGCTAAAGCCTTGCCGATAATGTGATGGCGCCGAGGGCGTCCCCTCAGTCTCCTTCTCCACGGGCAGGATATCCGCCCGGATTCCGCCAGCGTGCGCAGCGGGTCGCGCCCCGCACTCTTGTTGCGGACCTTCTAAGCCGGCGCCTCGGGTCTCTTCCCGAGCCACCTATCCCCCGCAGGTCGATACATTAGTTTGTCGAGATGAACGGCGCGGCGCTAGACGCGCTTCGGTTTCATAGACCTCATGGATGAACTCACAATGGCAAGTTGATCCATGAAGTCTTGGGGATTAAGACAACATTTGCGCAATAAAGAAAGGAACTCTGACACGAATGGCACTTAGTTAAGGAGAGTTTCCAGCGCAATCAATGCGATATCTCTCATCTGCCTAGCCTACATATGTTGATGATTTCGTGCCCGCATGCGATAAGTTGCTCATATAGCTTGAATCGCGGGTACGACTCCCAGACAATCACGAGATGTTAATGGTTTATAGGCGATTGTTTTGACTTATATTTACTCTTAACTAAGTGCCATTCAACTCTGACACCAGATGGTTGCCAACTTAATCCACATCCGGGCAGTCGCTCCTCAACGGAAAGGCTATGCCTCGGGTGAAACCTTCATAAGAGAGTCCGGGAAGTGATCATGGGCAAGGTTTGTCGCCCGAACAATTCATCTCGGGCAATCGTGTGCGGCTACCCGAGATTGACGCCCCGGAGCCCGACCAACCCAACGGCACGCGCGTTCGCGCCCATGCGAGCCTGCGACCGGCCGCACTGCTAAAACACCGGCCCGTAACGTAACACCATGCTCGCTACGCGGCGTGAATAGGCCGCGCTCGTAGCTCCCAACCACGAATACGCCATCCAATTCTGTGATACTCACGATACTCCCTGGCTTGGGATGGGTAGCTGGTGTTTCGGTCATTCGGATTCCCCCTCAGCCACGCGCCACACGGCCATGTCCCAACTCATGGATGGATCGTCCGCCAGCATGGTCTCGACTCTCGCGGTGAGACCCTCCGGCGCCGCGGCATCGTCGGTCATTTCCTCGCGCAGCCGATCTATCTCCACGGCCATACGATGCGCGAAGGCGGCCCGCTGGTAGGCAGCGGTGAGAGTATCCTCATCGGGGATCATTTTGCTGATGCCATGCTCGTCGAACTTCTCCTCCAGCCAGGTGATCAGTTGCTCGGAGGTCATGGCATTGATCTCGACGCGGCGCCCGCTCCAGCGTCCGGGATAGCCACCGCTGACCAGGAACTTCACCTCTTCTTTCGTTACGCCACAGTCGTACTCCAGATAGATCGCTGGGTGCTGGCGTTGAGAATAGCTCACCGGCTCGGATGGCAATTCGCCGATGTCTTCCATCCGCAATCCGAGGTCGATTACATCTGTGCCGACCGATAGCCGAGTCCCCTCTCGGAGGGTGCGCAAGATCTTGAAACCCGCCGCGTCGAAGTCATGGAGAACAAAGACCTGCACCCCCTCATTGGCCATATTGTCAATCAGGTCGCAGGCAGCATCGACGGGAATTCCCTTGGTGGACATGATCGCCATGTCGTAGCGCTCGCTGATCCCGGCATTTGCTAGTATTTCGGCGAAACCCTCTTTCTCGATAAAGAGCACGTTAGAAAAACGATTCTCCGGGCCATGCGTGTCGATAAGGGAAGAAACCGACGGCACGTCGTTGTCAATGTTCGCGCCCCATTGGTCCATGTAGCGCTTCACTCCGAGCCCACCGAGTGAAATCTTCGCCTTCGTATGCGGCTCGACCAGGTGCCCGCGCGCATCCCAGACGACCTTCCAGCCGGGGTTAAATTCTTCGAGGTAGTCTTTGAGCAGCGTCTGGGTGAAATACACATCGTTCAGTTCGGATGCGTCGGCCTGCGCGAGAATCGCCGGACGGGTGCATACATGATCTGCCGCGCATTGGCGTAATAGCGACCCTTGGAGCTGGCCTTGTTATAGGCGTCCTCCATTACCCGGAACGCCACGTCCCGAATCGTTACTCGCGGTGGGCATTGCATTCGCATTATTCGGTTGCGCGATACCCGATCATTGCTATCAGCCCGGCGCTTTTCTTGTTTCCAAGACTTCGTAACGCTCTTGGTCAACGCCCCGATATCCACCCTCAAACTACCCATCAGACCAACCTCGTCTTGCCGCGATCCGCGAAGTCGAAACGCGGGCGAGCGATGTGCACCAAATAAGTTACGGGGTCATGCGGATCGAGCCGGGCCTCGGCGACGCACTGGCGCAGTGTGGGGTCCGGGTCGCCGCCGATGGTCGGGGACCAGTTCAGCCCGGTGACAATGCGCCGGGTGGAGTCCACATTCTCATTGATGCCGAACACGACTTCGAGCACATAGGGCAGACCCGCATCCTCGCCGGCGCTGCGTTTATAGCGGATGGATTCCTCCGCAACGCCGTTGCGGACCATCCAGGCGGTCAGATGATCCTTACCGAGCACCCCGAGCGCTTGCGGCTTCGGTGCTTTCGAGGCCGCGGTCATACGCTCCAGGAGCTTCTCGACGAACTCCGGTTCGAGGTCACCGTCGGCCACGAAGTCATGCAGGTAGGACCGCGACCATTCGCGGGTGACCGCCTTTTGCGTGGCCGTCGCCGACAGTCCACGGAACTCTGAGACGAACTCCCGCACCGTCCGCGCCGGGCCGCCATTGCGCTCGGCGGCCACGTAGGCCGCGATCAGATCGCGCAGTGTCTCCTCGGAGTACCAGTGCGCCGGGATCGGGTCGCCGGGCATCCACTTCCGCCATTCGCCAAAGGTGCGCTCAATGCGCTCGCCGTTGACGATGAACGTGGCGTGCGGGTTGAACGCCGCATAGCCGGTGATCAGTTCCTCAACGGTAAGGACTTGTAAAAAATGTGCGTTCTCGGGGTGGGTGAGTTGACGCGTTGAGTTCGTCCATCTTATCGAGAAAGAAGTGCCGTTTTTTACAATGGCTGGCTTTACTGTGTGCTCCATGCGCGGGCGCTGCTCAATGCGATCCAGGGTCACATGGATGCAGTACTTCTCACCGCGGGTAACGATCTCCGCGTTACCGGCCCCCGTCGCCACGAATGGCGCCGCCCATATCACCTTCAGCGCATTACCCATCGCCCCACGGGTCGGCGACACGTAATGCGCTTTGTCACTCACGCGGATCAGGTAATCCAGCGACTTTACCAACGTCGCGGGCGGAATGCCGTGGCCGTTGTCGGCAACGGTCATTTCATCGTCGGCAATGGTGACTTCTATTTCCGGCAGGACGCCATTGGCCTCGCACGCATCGAGCGCGTTGTCTACCAGCTCGCGCAAGATCGCCACCGGCCAGAACGCGGGGGCATAGCCGATCTGTTGGCGCAGTTCTTTTTCCGTGAAGTACTCAAGTTCGCGGCTTGTCTCGAATGCGATTCGCTCCAGCACCGTGCTCATGCTCTCACCCCCCTGATAATCGGACTTGCGCTCATGCGCTACCTCCCTCTCTGGTAATCCCGCCGGCGTCGTCCCGACTTGCGGTTGTTAGCTCGATACCAGCCGGCGAGCGGTTGCTGCTCCACGCTGGCGCGCTGCGGTGCGTTTGGTCATTCACTGTCCTCCATGGATTAGGGAACCAACCGGGTAGGAAGCCTCAATGCCTCGAACTGCCGCTGTGCTTCTATCCCGCTCGCCAACACTTCACCATCGCGAGAAAGGAACCACTGGCCGCAACCGGCGCAGCACTCGTATGTGAGAACAGCGCCACGATGGGTTGCCTTCTTCTCGGCCGTGGACGCGCCGCATGGGCAATTCATCGCAGCCACCAAAGTGCGGGCTTGGCCAACCGGGTGGCAGGAATGTGGAAAAAGGAAAAGAGAAGAAACCCCTGTACCACCTGGTAACTTAGTAGGTGCCCACATAGGGGGTAATCAGCTTGGTTTTTTTGTTTGACTGGTCCGCATACGGGGTAGTCAGAAAGGCTGTACCCCGTATATCACCCAATTCGCCAATAATTGGGTCTCATAGGGGGTACATTGGTACACATACGGGGTACAAAAATAATTGCGCTGCTCATGCTGCCCTCGACATATCGACATCATCTCGCCACGTTCCGGGTGCGGTAATCGTCGGCCGGGCGTCGTGCTTGGGTAGGCCGGTCTTGCGGTCGATGCATTCATCAACCGCTTGCCAACTAAGCGCATAAAGCGAGCATTGATTTCGCCCGCCTTGCCTGGTCTGGATAACGAATCCGATCGCCAACAATTCCTTGAGCGCACGGTGCAACGTGCCCTTGGATTTCCAGCCTTGCCGGTGCATCCGCTTATTGAATGGAGCGGACAGGTCGCCGTTATTCGAGCCCGGTCCGTTGTACTGTGCGGCCAGCTCCAGTAGCAGTTTTACCGCCCATGCGGTCAGCGTCGCGTACTTGCGGGTCTTGATGACTTCGAGAGGGATACCGGCAAACTTGGAGCTGCCCACAGTGCGCTTGGGTCGCCTTGGCATCACGGACACCTAGCGTCTGTGTCGAGCAGCTGCAGCGCCAGCTCTGCGGTCTCAGCTGCACCGGCACGCATCAGTGCCACCGCCTGCGCGTGGTGCGCGCTCAGGCGGAGGATATCGGCGCGTTCAGCCCATCGTCGCCATGGGTGCGGGTATGGGCG
>JAKDMQ010000269.1 GCA_030452265.1 Nitrococcus sp. | reverse complement strand
CAGATAGGCAGCGGCGAACAGCTCCGCGACCGAACGCGCGCGCGGCGCGTGCGGGGTAGGCGCACGGAGTCAATTCCAATTGAGGTTTGAGTCTGGAGGAGGGGGACCTATCCACGCCTTGTCCACGGTGCCGCATGCCCTCTATCACTAGCGGCGCGGTGGTCAAGGGGTGGATAGGTCCTACCTTGCAAGAGGCAATTGGGTTGAGATCAGGCGGCATAGTTGGATCGATGGTTGATGGATTGGAAGAGCTTTTTTCGTGCCTCGTTGAGCCTTTGAGCGGCTTCGTTGTCGCTGATAGCGATGGCGAGCTCGTCGAGTTGCTCAAAGGTTACTCCGGGCTTGAGGTGGTCGTCGGCCCGCCCTCTTCGCTACCTCCTCAACTCTCGGTGCCTCCCCGGGCGAGACAATCGTAAGCCGCAATGGTTTCTTGGCAGGCGAGGCATGCCGGCAATACAGGATGATATCGCGGGCCGGATGGTCAGACTGCCGAAAACGAACATCCGGGCGCGGACCGGCCCAGCCGTCCGGATGCACGTCGACCATCACCTCGCCGCTCGCAAGCGCAAGCCGCCGGTCGCAACGCAGCCGCTCCGATAGCAGCGCATACGCATTGGCCGTCACGTACGCCAGCGCAACGCTCGCCAGCCGCTGCAGCTCTTCGGCGAGATCCAGCCGCAGCGCATGGAAAGGATGCACGGCCATCACTTCCTCGAAGTGCGTGAGCATCCAATGTACCGGCGCAACGCCAAGGTGGCGCGTGGTCAGCGCCAGCCCCTCTAGCGCGACGCGCTCACGCAAGCACCGCGTAATGCACTGCTCATGCAGGCGTGAATAGGCCTGCACCTTCGGAATAAAGCCGACCCGCCCTGGAAAGCGCTTGAACAGGCGCAGCCAAAGATCGAAGTCAAAGGATGCTTTGAGGCTGGTATCGAGCCCGTCCAGCTCCTCAAACACGTCACGGCGAAAAAACGCGGTCGGCTGACAGATAAAGCAGCCATCGGCAAACGCGCCAATGCCGACGCTCGGCGGCAGGCTCGGATAATCACCGGTCACCTTGCCCGCAGCGTCGATGTGCCGGCCGTGGCCGTACACCATCACCCACTCCGGATGCTTTCGCAAATGCCAAATCGCACGCCGAATAGCCCTGCGCGCGTATACGTCGTCCGAATTCAGCCAGCCGATGATCTCGCCGCGGGCCAGCCCCACCGCGCGGTTGATCGCCTCGGCCGGCCCATCATCCGGCGCCGAACGCCAGCGCAAGCGACCAGGAAATTGCTGGGCGAGATCTACCAAAACAATAAGCTGCCGTCCGTAGAGCCGCCATCCATCACAACCAGCTCGGTCCCATCACCACTTTGTCTCAATACACTGCACGCGGCCTCCCGGAGATACCTCCCCTGATTGCAAGACGGCATGACGATGGTGGTGGTAATCGAACGCTCGGATGGCATATGGAAAGTGACAAGTGACAAGTGACAAGTGAATAACACAGTTATGGGTGAGACGTTAGGCGATATAAGTCCGCGCTTCTGTTCACTACTTCACGCCTCACGCCTCACTGCTTTCTATCCAGCGCCGGCGATCCGGGCATCGCAACAGGCCTTGACCAAGGACCAGGCCGGGTGGGGCGGCAACTAATTGGCTAGTTTTCCATGCACTATTCTTGATTATAAAATCATCTATAATGGATTCTCCCATTAGCAATGATCGGAATCATGAAAACGACTGTCGATATTCCAGGAAATGAACTCGAGGATGCCATACGCTTTGCTCGGGCGAAAACCAAACGCGAGGCCATCGTCTCGGCGATCAGAGACTTCAGTCGGCGCCGCCGTATGGCGGAACTCGCAAGGTATGCGGGTACGTGCGAAGACCTGATCACAGTCGAGGAGTTGCAGCTCCAGCGAAGGAAATGTTGAGCGTGATCCTCATCGATATGTCGTCGAGGCTCCACATGTTCTGCCCGCAAGGCGACCCGTACGCGCGTGCAACAAGCACTGCATTCGCGCGAAGCCTGCTGGTGCCCGCCCATTCGGCTGAAGTTGTGAAACGGCGCTGCTGGCGATCGAGAGAAGAAGGTCCTTCGGGATTTCGAAAGATTGCTTCCGGAACTCGCCATTACTGAGGTTGTGTGGGCGCAGGCCTATGATCTCGCCCGCCGCGCACGCGCCGCCGGCATTACCGTCCCGGCTATGGTTTTGTTGATCGCCGCTTGCGCCCAGCACTACTGCGCCGAGCTCGAGACATCGGACTCCGACTTTGCGCCGCTGTCGGGGCTGGGAGGCCAGTAGCCCAAAGCGAACAGACGATCGACGACGAGACCGCAATCTGAGATGCCGTTCTGTCGATAGCCGGCGTCGAGATGCCCGGCCTTGTGCTCCAGGTTCGGCTCCAAGGTCAGCAGACCCTGCATCGCCTGGCCGTAAACGTCCGGCTTGCGCGCCGCGGGATAGGCCATGCTCGGCAGGGTCAAGCGCGCGACCAGGTTGTCGCTGTGCAGATACGACTCGGCCGACAACGAGGCAAGCTCGCAAGCCAAGTAGTGAAACCGCGGGTACTGATGGCGATCGCCACCAAGGAGCAGCTCTCGTGGCGCGGCAGTGCCGCGCAGGAAGATGACTACCGGCACCACTCGAGTGGTCTCGAGCAGCTCCGCCACGTCCAGGCAGTAATGGGCCAGGCGGTGGATGGAAAAGCGCCGTGGATCGCTCTCTTCCTCCACCACAAACAGCACCGCCTCATACCGGCCATCCGGCCACTCCACCAGCAGCGGCACATCGAGCTCGCGAAAGCGTTCCCCTAATGAGAGCGCTCCCGATAATCGATAGGTCGCTGATCGCGTTATCAATAATTGGTGGGTGTTCTATATTTCGCGCTCTATATTTCGCGCTATGCAGGCCAGAAGCGCTCGCTAATCGAGCAACGCTTGGCTCTTGAACTTGCCTTCCCAAAACCGGCCGTTGCAGCCATCCTCTTTATTGGCTTGGCGTGCGATCTGCTCGTTGAGGCAGCGCATGAACCAGCTAATATCCGAGAGGCGATCACGCCACTGAGGGGCAAGCTCAGCGACTTTGTCCCGCTCGGCTTGGCCGGTTGCCTCGCCCCCCTGACAAAGCGATCCACCAACACCCCGCCGCTAAAGAGCTGCCGCCAGCGACGGATGACCTCCTCATCCGACCAAGCCATAACACGCTCTGAGTCCACGCGCAGCACCACATGGTAGTGGTTGCTCATCACGGCATAGGCACACACATCGATCGCGACGATCCTCTATACTTCGCTGTGGATCACCAGCGGGACTCCGGTCAGGGACAGGTGTCGGTCCGTGGACCAGTTTGCGGCCGGTCTCTGGGCCTCCAAGAC
This sequence comes from Nitrococcus sp., assembly GCA_030452265.1. GTDB lineage: Bacteria > Pseudomonadota > Gammaproteobacteria > Nitrococcales > Nitrococcaceae > Nitrococcus. The sequence continues at coordinate 848 of JAKDMQ010000269.1, read as the reverse complement.
ATGCAGGCCCACGGCATCCACCACGGTCAGGGCTTGGTCATGGTACTTGCGGATGAAAGCCTTGCCCGCCCGCAGTTCGCGCGGACCCACCGCCAGCACCCGCATCGGCAGGGACTCGGTAAAAGCCAGAAACTGGCGGGCGCGGAAGCCGTCGTAGCGGCGCAAAAACCATGCATGGCCTTCGTTAATCGTCAGCGTCGTCGTCAAAAGCTTCGGGGGTTGGGAGAACAGGCGCCGAAACAGCGCATGGTGGCTGTCGGAAGCATCTAGAAAGGCAATGAGTGCCGAGGTATCTACATAGGCGCGCAACGCCTCCCTATCGTTCCCGGCCATAAACCACGTCGTCAATATCGCGGCTGGCGTGGGGGTCTCCGCTGGCAACGATTCCAGCATAGAGCATCCACGGCTTATCCGGATCTGGCGGCAACATCTGGCGCAGTGCGCGGCGCAGAAACTCCGCTAGCGGGATCCCGAGCCGCCGGGCTTCGCGCTTCGCAGCGCGGTACTCGTTCTCGCCCAAGCTGATCTGAGTGCGAATCATGATAACAGATTGTCAACTGATGTTATCATAGAGTAAACGAATCGCCGCTGCCCGGCAACCGCGCCGGCGCACGCGGATACCATAGGCGAGAATGCGTGCTTGAAAGGAGGTAAAAGCAGAGGCCTCCGGCGCATCCGCGATCCCAGCCCGCACGGGGTTCAGGTCCACATAGATCATGCAGGCCAGAAGCGCCCGCTCATCGAGCAACGCTTGGCTCTTGAACCGGCCTTTGCAGCCGTCCTCTTTATTGGCTTGTAGCGGATGTTCCCTGAGTGTGGTCAATGGAAATCGTCATCAACGAATTGAT
>JAKDMQ010000058.1 GCA_030452265.1 Nitrococcus sp. | reverse complement strand
TGCTGAGCGCGGAGGCTGTCGTTCTCAATCCCGGCGCAGGCGATGCCGCGGCGCTCGACGTGGTTGCAGGTTGGGGATATAGGCGATTGGCGGTGCGGGCGCAGCGGTATGCGGCTAGGCATGGTCTGCCGCTGCTGAGGCTGGAAGATGGCTTTCTGCGCTCGCTCGGCCTGGCAGTAAAAGGCGCCCCGCCCTTGTCTCTAATCGTCGATGATGTTGGGATCTATTACGACACGACGCAACCCTCGCGCCTTACTGAGCTTCTCAACGGGCCGCCTCCAGGTCATTCTGATCCGTTGCAGGATTCGCGGTTGCTGGAACGGGCCGTCCACTGCATGCACCGCATCGCTGAGGCGAAGCTCTCCAAGTACAACCACGCGCCGGATGCGCCCGAGCGACTCGGTAGAACCTCGCTACCGGAGCGGGTGCTGGTCGTGGATCAGACCGCTGGTGATCGGTCAATAACGAGCGGGCAAGCAGACGCCGCCGCCTTTTCGCAGATGCTTGAGGCGGCGATCCACGAGAATCCGCAGGCCGAAATTCTGCTCAAGAGCCATCCGGATGTGCTCGCTGGCAAGCGGCGCGGCTACCTGGGCGATGTACCGGATCATCCGCGGGTGACCCTGCTGCGGCAGGATATGAGCGCTCGCTCGCTGCTCGATCAGGTTGATCGCGTCTACACAGTGACTTCGCAGCTCGGGCTGGAGCCCGTGGTCGCCGGCAAGCCGGTGACGGTCTTCGGCGTTCCATTCTACTCCGGCTGGGGGCTGACCGACGACCGCGCGCCCACTGCGCACGCGCGGCGCGCGCGTTCGGTCGCGGAGCTGTTCGCCGCTGCCTATCTGCTCTATCCACGTTATCTCGACCCCGTCACTGGCGAGCCTTGTGCCGCCGAAACACTGATCGATTACCTGGCACTGCAAAGGCACTGGTTTGCGCGCAACTCCGGGCGGCTGTTCTGTGTTGGCTTTCGGCGTTGGAAGCGATCCTTTGTCCGCACCTTTCTTGCGGGCCCGGGAAATGAGATCCATTTCCTGCGCTCGGCGACCCAGGCGCGCCGGCGCGGCTTCGGCCCCGACTGCCGCCTCGTTGTCTGGGGACACCGGGAGCAGGATGACATACGCGCGCTCGCCGTGGACCACGGGGTGCCAATAGAGCGAATGGAGGATGGTTTTATCCGCTCGTACGGGCTGGGCTCCGATATGACCGCAGCGTTGTCGCTGGTGCTCGACCGCAACGGCATTTACTACGACCCGACTGGTGCGAGCGATCTGGAGCACATACTCGCGACAGCGGAGATCGGGGAGGACATGCGCCGCAGGGCGCGGGTTCTGCGCGAGCGGCTGATCGAGCTTGGGATCAGCAAATACAACTTCCCTGGCCAGGGCGCATTGTCTCTACCGCTGAAAGAAGGCAAAGCGGTGGTATTGGTGCCCGGACAGGTCGAGAACGATAGCTCGGTGCGGCTCGGCTGCCCTGGGCCACGAACGAACCGGCAACTGCTGGAGGCGGTGCGCGCGGCGCGAACGGATGCCTACGTCCTCTACAAGCCGCATCCGGGCGTGGTCAGTGGCAATCGGAAGGGGCGCGTGGTACTGGCGCCGGGGGAGCGGCTCTGGGACGAGCTCGTAACAGATGTATCGCTCGCGAGCTGCCTTGTGGCCGCGGATGAGGTGCACACGCTCACGTCGCTGGTGGGCTTCGAGGCGCTGCTGCGGGGGAAGCGCGTGGTCACCTACGGCCGACCGTTCTATTCAGGCTGGGGGCTGACCGAGGACGTGCTTTCGTTGGCGAGACGACGGGGACATCGGCGCTTGTCAGTCGATGAGCTCGTTGCCGGAGCGCTGATTCTCTATCCGCGTTACATCGACCCGATTACCAAGACGTTCACCACGCCCGAGATCGCCGTGGAGCGGCTGGCGGCGGCTTTGAATAACGAGTGTGGAGCGCGGCGGTTGAGCCAGCCTTGGGCGGTGCGGCAGTTGCACAAGTTGGGACGTTTGTTTGTTGGGGTAAATTATGCCGGGCAGGGTGCTACTGCTACAGGGACCCGTGGGGCCGTTCTTCAGCTTACTCGCAGAGGAGCTGAAATCGGAAGGCCACGAAGTCTTCAAGATTCATTTAAATGGCGGCGACGAGGTCTGCTACACGCAAAGCGGCGCCCATCGCTACCGTGGCGACCTGGCTGGATGGCCGGCATTCTTGCGGGCATTTATCGCGCGCCATGAGATCGATAGGGTCTTCCTATTCGGTGATTGTCGGACCTATCACCGGCGGGCAATGAAAATCGCGCGGGAGCTGGGTGTGGCGGTATTCGTGTTCGAGGAAGGCTATGTTCGTCCCGATTACGTTACCTTAGAGCCCGGCGGCGTCAATGGTCATTCCGCGTTATCACGCGAGCCTAGTGACTACGCTACCCCGGGACTGGTGCAGCAGGATGTTCCGCAGCCGGCTGGAGGCGTTTTCTGGCGCATCGCCCGATATGCCGTGCGCTACTACCTGGCTGCGTGGTGGCTGCGCAGAGCGTTTCCTCATTATGAGCATCATCGTCCGCTCAATCCCTTTAGCGAGGGGCTATGCTGGGTGCGCTCGGCAGTGCGAAAGCTGTACTACTCGTGTGCTGACTATCCGCGTGCTCGGCGTCTTTGTGAGACGCGGTACGGCGGGTATTATCTGGTCCCCTTGCAGATGCACTGCGACGCGCAGGTTTCGCACCATTCCCGCTATGCCTCGATCGAGGAGTTTATCGCCGAGGTCATTGACTCGTTTGCGCAGCACGCGCCGGCGGGTACCGAGCTGGTTTTCAAGCATCATCCCATGGACCGCGGTTACCATGACTACGCCAGGCTGATCGCGGACCTGGCCGGGCAGCATCGCGTGGGCGGGCGAGTGTTCTACCTGCATGAGGGGCATCTGCCCACGCTGCTGTACGGCGCGTGCGGCACGGTCACGATCAACAGCACCGTCGGCCTGTCCTCGATTTGTCACCGAACGCCGGTGAAGGTGATGGGATATGCAGTCTACGACATACCGGGGCTGACCTGCGAAAAGTCGCTCGATGGCTTTTGGCAGGCGCCGGGTGAGGTGGACCATGGGCTGTACAGGCGCTTCCGGCAGCACCTAGTCGACAACGTGCTCGGCAACGGTAGTTTCTACCGGCGAGTAAGGGATGACCGCGGTGCGACCGGCATCGAGTGGCCGTTGGGTAGCCTCTCCGCTGTGAGCGATCCGGCCCGGGCGGGGGTGCTCGCGAATGCCGCGCGCGCGGGCGAGGAGGTTGCTTTAGCCACCGACGCCGTATTGCCGCCGGCTCTCGCCGCCGCGAGACTACGCGGTGGCGGCGCGATTTCGAAGGTCGATTGGAGCGGCGTGCGGGAGGCGGGCGAGGCGGTTGCGCAATCGTTCCAGGGTGCCGGCTAATGGGGATAGCGAAGAGCCTCGTTTCGCATCGCTATCCCGGCGGAAGTTGGGGATCCATCGTGTTATTGCGAAAGGCGGGCGTGGGACTATTCGGCCTCGCCAAAGCGCGAGTCGACTAACTCAGCGAGCTGAGCAAGGGCCTCCGCGGCATCCGGCCCACAGGCCAGTATCAGCAGCTGCGTTCCGCAAGCAGCAGCGAGCATCATCAGGCCCATGATGCTCTTGCCGTTGACTTCCTTGCTGCCGCTCTTTACCCGGATCTCACTGCGAAATCGAGCCGCCACCGAAACGAAACGCGCAGAGGCCCGCGCGTGCAGGCCGAGCTTGTTGGCGATCCAAATCTCGCGTATGAGGAATTCGTCGTTATCTGTCATGCCCAAACTTGCGCGGGGTTTCTAGGGCTATTACGTTTGCTACGAGGACACCGCTCTGACTGTAACTAGGCCCATACTCATGTGAGCTCCCGGTGACGAACGGCGACGTTCGCTCTGCGCGCTCGGAAGTGCTCGGCCAATCGATTGGCGAGATAAACAGAGCGATGCTGACCGCCGGTGCAGCCAATGGCGACGGTAAGATAGCTGCGGTTCTCGCGCTCGAAGTGAGGAATCCATTCATCGAGAAAATCCTGGACTTGCCTATAGTAGCGCTCAACTTTCTCCTGCGCCGCGAGGTACTCGCCGACAGGCGCATCGAGGCCGGTGAGTGAGCGCAGCTCCGGTTGCCAATGCGGGTTGGGTAGACAGCGGGCGTCGAATACATAATCGGCGTCCGGCGGCGTTCCGTGCTTATAGCCGAATGATTCAAACAGCAACGACAGCGCGTAGGCCTCGCGCACGAGGCGCTTGTGCACCAGATCGCGCAGCTCATGCACCGTGGTACGCGTGGTATCGATAATGAGATCAGCCCGCTCCAGTATCGGATCGAGCAGTACGCGTTCGCGCTCGATCGCTTCTGAGAGCGGGATATCGGGGCCGCTGAGCGGATGGCGCCTGCGGGTCTCGTTAAAGCGTTTGAGCAGGGTGTCATGCTCGGCATCCAACGCCAGAATCTCGCAGTGGATGCCACGCTCCGTTATGTCTCTTAGGATTTCCGGGAATCGGCTAAGATCTTCGGGGCCGTTGCGCGCATCGATGCCGACGGCATATTGATGACTCGCGCCCGTTGGCCTTTCCGTGACATGGTGGCCAAGCGCGCTCAGCAGCCCCACGGGCAAATTATCGATGCAGTAAAAGCCGGTGTCCTCGAGCGTATTGAGCGCAATGCTTTTGCCCGACCCGGAAAGCCCGCTGATAATCACCAGCCTCATACGAGCTCCGGCACCTGTTCTCCAGCAGATTCGAGCCCCCAATCGGCGCCCGCGCTGCGGGTTTGCATCTGGCGCACAGCGGTTTCAATCAACAGTGCCCGCGGGCGCTGGCTGGACAAGGTCAGTAGGGGCAAGGTGCGGCCAAGCCAGCCTTTTACCGTCCAGGCTCCATGCAGGGGGTCGGCGGCAGCCGCTTGCGCCGTGAGCGCCACGATCAGCCGGATGGCGGCGCTGGACGTGACGGCGGTTTCGCCGAAGAGCCGATCGATCTTTAATAACCCTAGCCCGTGAAGCGCTAATTGCCCATGCAACGGTCCGGGGCCGCTGCCTATCAGTGCGCCACCGGAATGCGCGCGAATTCGCACGGCGTCGTCGGTTACCAACGAGTGGCCGCGCTCGATCAGCATCAAGGCCGTTTCACTCTTGCCTACACCGCTGGCGCCTTGTAGCAGAACACCGCAGCCATGAACTTGCACGAGTGTTCCCGGGCGCGTCAGATCGAGTCGAGCGTCGATTAGGCTCTGGATACGGGCGAGAGCCTCTGAGCTTTGCAGCGGCGTGCTGATGACGGGTGCCGGCACCCGCTGATGACAGGCAGTGCCACCGATATCGGCGCTGTTGATCCAAACCAGTGGCGGGGGAGTGGATTCGGGCTCGGGCCGGCTTGGTAGCAGCCGAATCAACGCGGGGGCCTTTGGGCCGACCCAACAACTGGCCGCCTCGGGCAGTTGTAGATCGCTGGGCAGCTCGGATACGGGCGACGTTGCGACGCCAAGGGCACGGGCGAGTGCGGCACAGTTGAGCCTAGTGTCTCCAAAACGTTGCGTATCTGGCATTCCCTCTCTCCCGGCCGGCTCACGAGTCTCGTGGGGTGGCTTGTAAGTTAAGGATATGCTGATATATTTCCTCCGAGGTTTGGCTGGCTCGCAAACGCTCGCAGAATGCGTGATCGCTGAACAACTCCGCCAGGGCCGCAAGAATGCGCAGGTGCTCATCCGTGAAATGTTTCGGCACGATCAAGGCGAAGAGTAAATCCACCGGTTGTTTGTCGATTGCATCGAAGTCAACGGGCTGGTCTAGCTTGATCAGCGCGCTGCGTGCTTCGTCTATGCCGTCAACTCGGGCGTGCGGCAGCGCCACACCCTTGCCGAGCCCAGTGCTGCCGAGGCGCTCTCGGCCCATCAGATGCTCTAAGATCGTCCTATCCATCGGTTCGTCCTCGGCTTGGGCGAGGAGCGCACCGAGTACCTCCAGGCAGTGCTTCTTGCTGGTGACATGAACCCCGCAACGAATTCGTTCGGGGACTAACAGATTGAAAAAGTTCATTGCCCAGCGCCCAAACGGATGAGATCTGAGGCGTGCTCCACTTGCAACCGCACGAGTTGGCCAGGGCAATGAAACCTGCCCAACGGCCTGTTAACCTTCGAGGGCCTGGCTGACCGAACCCTCTCGACGATGATGGTCCGCACGTTTTTCCTTGTGCTTGACGACCTGCCGATCGAGCTTGTCGATCAATCCGTCGATGGCGGCATACATGTCGCCGTCAAGCGCATCGGCGTAGAGCTTGGCGCCGCTTACGTTGAGTGTGGCCTCTGCTTTTTGGGTCTGTTTCTCAACGGTCAGAACGACGTGTACGTCGACCACATTGTCGAAGTGCCGCTCCAGTTTGTCGAACTTCAAACCAACATACTCGCGTAACGCCTTGGTGACTTCCACGTGGTGTCCAGTGATATCGATCTGCATAGCGCCCTCTTGGTGGTTAGGCAAAACGCTTGCGCTCCGTCGATGACGCGATGCTCATGGCCTCTCGATACTTGGCCACGGTCCGTCGCGCCACATTGATGCCATCGGCCTGCAGCCGTTCGGCGAGTTGATTGTCGCTGAGTGGGCATGAGGGATTCTCGGCAGCGATCAGGCGGCGGATTCGGGCGCGTATCGCAGTCGCCGAGCACTCCCCCCCGTCCACGGTCTGAACATGGCTCGAGAAGAAATGTTTGAATTCGTAAGTTCCACGGGGTGCCCTGAGGTATTTCTGGCTAGTTATGCGCGACACGGTGGATTCGTGCATGTCGATCGCCTCGGCCACCTCACGCAGCACCAGCGGTCTCATGGCCTCATCACCCTCTTCGAGAAAGTCCCGCTGGCGCTCGACGATGCACTGCGCCACCTTGAGCAAGGTCGAGTTACGTGAGTGCAGGCTTTTGATCAACCAACGCGCTTCTTGCAGATGCTGGCGCATGACGGAGTTGTCACGACTCGTATCGCCTCGGCGCACGAGTCCGGCATATTGGCGGTTGACCCGCAGCCGCGGATAAGCATCAGGATTGATCTCGACCTGCCAGTGACCATTTTCCTTGCGCACGGAGACATCCGGAACGATGTATTCTGGGCTTTCGTTGCTGATGCGCAAACCGGGGCGCGGGTCGAGCGTTTGCACTAGGGCGAGGATCTGCTGCAATGCCTCTTCATCGATGCGCATCCTGCGTCTGAGCTGAGCGAACTGGCGTTTGGCTACTAGCCCGAGATGTTGGTCGATAAGCTGGCGCGCCTGCGCGAGCCAAGGCGTTGCGGGGTCGAGCTGTTCGAGCTGAATCAGCAGTGCTTCACGCGGGTCGCGAGCGCCAACCCCGACCGGGTCGAAGCGCTGGACTTGGCCGAGCACCGCCTCTATCTCCTCCTCCGAGACGCCCCACTCCTCGGGAAGCGCCGAGTGGATCTCCGCGAGTGCACTGCCCAGGTAGCCATCGTCGCGGATCGCGTCGATAATCGCCTCGGCTATGGTTAGCTCCCGGTCCGAGAACCGATTGAGCTGGGCCTGCCAGGACAGATAATCCTGCAGCGATTGATCGCCTCCGCTCTGGTTCGCGAAAGGATCCCTGTCGTCCGCGTAGCCCGAGTCGCTGTAGGTGGTAGCGCCGTTGTAGACATCCTCCCAGGTCGTATCCACTGGCAAGTTATCATTGATGTGCTCAATTTCAATTTGCGCCGTGCCGTCGTAGTCTTGCCCCGCGCGGTCGTCGCTGTGATCAGCTTCGTGCTCCCGCTCCGAAGGGCTTACTAGCAGCTCCGTCTCATCGAAGCTAGGTTCGATCTCCTCGGCGAGCTCGAGCATGAGATTGGATTCGAGTGCCTGCTGTATTTCCGTGCGCAGCTCGAGGGAAGGTAGCTGCAGCAGGCGAATGGCCTGCTGGAGCTGGGGCGTCATCGTGAGCTGTTGACGCAGGCGAAGTTGAAGCGACTGTTTCATGTTGCGCGATGCCGATCAAGCTCCCGGGCGGCTTTGGTGTAACGGTGGTGATCGAAGCACACCCAGACACAGGGTAGCGCAGTTGTTGCTCCATTTCTTAATCTATTTTTCATGTTGCCAGGATCCGATGCCAAGGGCCTGTTGAGATCCACCCACGATGCTTCGCCGAAGGCCATTTTTGCGCAAGACTCGAGGCGTCGCGAGTGCCCGGTTCACAGACGGAAGTTGCTCCCCAAGTAGACGGCTTTCACCTGATCGTCGGCGAGCACGGCATCGGCCGAGCCCTCGGCGATCATCTGTCCGGCGCTCAGGATGTACGCTCGATCGACGATACCGAGCGTGTCGCGTACGTTGTGGTCTGTTATGAGCACGCCGATCTCGCGCGCGGCCAGATGCTGGACGATGTCTTTGATGTCTCCCACCGAAATTGGATCCACACCGGCGAAAGGCTCGTCGAGCAACACGAAGCGCGGATCCGCGGCAAGGGCGCGCGCGATTTCCACCCGGCGGCGCTCACCGCCGGAGAGGCTGATGCCAAGCTGATCGCGCAGGTGACCGACATGGAATTCCTCCAATAGCGCTTCCATGGCGCGCAGCCGCTTGCCTCGCGAGAGGCCGCGGCGCAGTTCCAGAATGGCGAGCAAATTCTGCGCGACCGTCAATTTGCGGAATACCGAAGGCTCCTGAGGCAGATAGCCAATGCCCAAGCGGGCTCGGGCATGCATGGGCAGACGCGTGATATCTTGCCCATCCAGGACTATCCGGCCACCATCGGCAGGCACGAGCCCGACGATCATGTAAAAACAAGTGGTCTTGCCGGCGCCATTAGGGCCGAGCAATCCGACGATCTCGCCGCTGCGGATATACAACGAAGCATCCCGGACCACGGGCTGCCGGCGATACTGCTTGATTAACGCCGTGGCTTTGAGCTCGCTGCCGGGCGCTGGCTCGCATGTGGTCATTGGCCTGCGTCCATCTGCTTGTCACGCTGCTGCTTTGGGTAGATGGTTATGTGGATACGGCTCGCTTTGTCCTTGCCGGAGCGGGCCAGCACCTGATCTGCCTCGATGTTGTAGACGATCTCCTTGCCGTGAAACGTATTGCGACCCTGCCATAGTGTGGCACCCTGGAGCAGGCGGATCCGGCTTGGTCCGTCGGCGTAATACTCCATGCGCGGTGCTTTGGCGTGCACGTATTCACTCTCCCCTTCGGGCAGTTCCCGGTAGCTTGCCGGATGGCCCTGCACGACGATGTGATCGAGCTCACGAGTGTCCGGTACATAGTACACATGCATCACCTCGCCGGTGATTGTCAGTGTTCCCTGGGTGAGGACGACATCGCCTCGGTAGACGCTCACACCCTTGACGTTATCGATCTCGGCCCGGTCCGCGCTCAGCATGATGGGCTGGTCGCGATCGCTATCGCGAGCGATGGCGCAAGGATACGGCACAAGTAGCCCCGTTATGGCCGCGGCGAGCAGCGCCGAGCGCACCCAGCGTTTAGTGACTGGATACGTCATAGCGTCCCTTGACTTCGGCCAGCAGACGTACGCGTTGGCTGCGCATCCAGGCTTGGGCGCCAACGGCTTCAATGCGGAAGTTACGGCCATAGACCGTGACCGGCGCGTCGGTAGCGGCGTAATCCTCGCGCGGGCGCAGGAGCAGGCGCTGCGTCTTCAGCGTGATCGCTGGGTTGACCGAGGTCGCTGGGCGATGCAATCGCACGTCGCCGTGGAGGTGCACCTCGCTGCCGCCGGCCGCGGTGCGGGCTTTATCGGAACGGCCTTGCCATGGTGCTCCGGTTGGCACATACACGGTCCATACCGGCTGCTCGATGCGCGATACATCGGCCTTCTGGTAATAGGTCATGCGCTTGCCACGGATGGCATAGTCGCGGCGCCCGTCTGGCCGAGTGGCCTGCAGGTGGAAATCACGAAAATAATAAGTGGCTTGGAGTTGTTTTTGGGAATGCCGCTGCACCGTGGGCTGCTCATCGAACAGCCACCAGGCCAGAAGCGCCAGCAAAGCGAATACTAAGGCAGGAAACAGGCGATGGCGGCGGATGCTAGCCATATTGCTCCAGCAGATCCTGCAGGCATCCACGAGCCGCGAGCAGCAATTCACAGACCTCGCGCACCGCACCGTGTCCGCCTGGACGCTGGGTCTGCCAATGGCTTGCCGCAGCCACTCGGGGGTGGGCGTTCGCTACCGCGACGCCCAGGCCCGCGGCACGCACGGCGCCGAGGTCGACGATATCATCGCCGACATAAGCGCATTCGTTGGTGGTGAGCCGTAGTTTCGCACACAGCGCCCTCAGTGCCGAGCGTTTGTCCTGTGCGTCTTGCATGACGTGGCGAATGCCGAGATCCCGAGCGCGCCTTGCCAGTGCAATGGAGCGGCGTGCGCTCACCATCGCTACCTCGAGGCCGCAGCCGATGACCATTTTGATGCCCTTGCCGTCATGGCTGTGAAATGGCTTCATGGCCTCGCCATGGTGACCGATGTAGAGCGTGCCATCGGTGAGCACTCCGTCGACATCCAGCGCCAGCAGTCGCACCCGTGCCGCGCGCGCGATGACTTCGGCGCTGGGGCGCGCGCAGTAAGCATCGATAAATGCCGCCATCAGACCACCCCTGACTGCAGTAGATCGTGCATATTAAGCGCTCCGATAAGGCGATTGTCGTTGTCCACCACCAACAAGGCATTGATCTTGTGGCGTTCCATGAGCTGCAGTGCCTCTGCGGCTAAACTGTGGGCATGGATAGTGCGCGCGCCGGGGGTCATAATCTCGCCCATGCGTGTGGTGTGGACATCGACCTGATGATCCAGCGCGCGGCGCAGGTCGCCGTCGGTAAAAATTCCTAGCACCTGGTTCTCGGCATCGACCACGGTGGTCATGCCGAGCCCCTTATTAGTCATCTCCACGAGCGCATGGCTCAACATTGTCCGCGGCGCAACCCGCGGAATGCGCTCACCCACGTGCATGACATCCTCTATGCGCAGCAGCAGGCGTCGGCCCAGCGAACCGCCGGGATGTGAGCGCGCGAAGTCCTCGCGGGTGAAGCCGCGCGCCTCGAGCAGAGCAATTGCAAGCGCATCGCCCATGGCCAAGGTGGCGGTGGTGCTGGAAGTGGGGGCAAGGCCGAGTGGGCAGGCTTCTTCCGTGACGCTGATATCGATGTGCACCGTGGCCGCGCGCGCGATGGTGGAACTTGGTTTGCCCGTCAGTGCGATGAGCGGCACATCGAGACGCTTGATCAACGGCAGCAGGATGGTGATTTCTCGGGTCTCGCCGGAGTTCGACAAGGCGAGCACGACATCGGCTCTGGTGATCATACCGAGATCACCGTGACTGGCTTCTCCCGGATGAACGAAAAAGGCCGGGGTGCCGGTACTCGCCAGGGTCGCCGCTATCTTGCCGCCGATGTGACCTGATTTGCCCATGCCCGTTACAATCACGCGGCCCGGACAATCCAGCAAAGCCCGGCAGGCGCGGGCAAAAACGTGATCGATGCGCTGGCGCAGCGCCAGAATCGAGGCGGCCTCCAGCTCGATGACGTCGCGCCCGAGCTGACACAGATCGTCGTCGGTGATCCGCCGCCGTGGCGGCTGGCGGATGGTATCCATATCGGTCATGGTGCAACTTCCTCGTGATCGAGCGCTATCGGCATGACTGCAAGGTAGAGCGCTCACGCACGCCCAGAAGATTGAGCCTATTGGACCCGATAGCATGAGGGCGTGTCGACACCCACCCGCGATGATGCCGTGGGTGGATGTCAACAGGCCTTAGGATTGGCAACGTCATGGCGGTCCCTCGCTGGGGCGTGCGCACATTAATTGGCGGCGCCTTCGCATCCGTTATAGGCTGTTGGCATGAGCACAGTGCGTCAACTCGAGAGCATCAGCGTGGATGCGTACCTCGCCGGCGAAGAGGCGGCCGAGGTCCGCCACGAATAGGTCGGCGGCGAGGTCTACGCTATGGTGGGCGCCAGCGCGCGGCATAACCGGAGCACCGGGGCGCTCTTTGCCCAGTTGAATGCCCACCTCGCCGGTTCCGGTTGCGAAGCCTTCGTCACCGACATGAAGGTACGCGTCGACGACGCCTTCTATTATGCGGATGTCGTCGTAACCTGCACGTCAGTGGAATCCGAGGCCGTGTACCTCACCGAGCCGGTGCTCGTTGTAGAAGTGCTGTCGGAATCCACCGAAGCGCGGGACCGGTTGGAGAAGTGGATCGCTTACCGCTCGTTGCCCACCGTGCGTGAATACGTGCTCATCACCAAGGACCGGCCGCTGCTTGAAGCCTTCCGGCGCGCCGGCGATGGCTGGGAGCAGGCAGTCTTCGAGGCAGAGGACACCGTAGAGCTGGTGTCGGTGGGCCTGACCTTCCCCGTGCAAGACCTTTATCGCACCCCGTCCGCCGCCTTGCTGGGTCAGCAGAGGCGAGGAGGGGCAGCTGGCATTGCTTGGCGCGCGGACATTTGAGACAGTCCCTGGACTGAGCAAGGAGCTGGCACCGATGCTGAAGCAGCACCGGCGCTGGGGCAGCAAGCACCGCCGCCTGCTATGGTTACGCCGATGTCTCGTTGCCAGCGAAGTGGTGAGTGATGGGAAGATTTGCGCAGGTGCGCCGCGCACTGTGGGGCGCGTGGTGGCGCAAGACGCTGGTGATCGTGGCCGCCCTGGTCGCGCTTTACGCGGCTGTGGGCTTCTGGGCGGTGCCGGCCCTCGTGCAGTGGCAGTTGCCGAAGTGGGTCGCCGAATACACGACCGCGCGGGCCAGCGTTGGGGACGTCGCGTTCAACCCTTTCACTTTCCATTTCCGTGCGTCGGACTTCGACATGACGTCGAAGGATGGTCAGCCGCTCGTTCGTTTCAAGGTTCTGGACGTGAACTTCGAGCCGCTGCGCATTATGGATGGAGCGCTGGCTGTTGCCTGGATCCGTCTGGCCGAGCCGCGTGTGAACGTAGCCGTTGACAAGGCGGGGCGCCTGAATCTCGCCGCGGTGATACCTCCGAATAGCGCTGACAAAGAGCCGGAGGAAGAGCACGAGCGTGGTAATGCGCTGACGCTCCTGATCGATGAGCTGGCGGTGACGAACGGCCACGTTGCGTTCACGGACGCTTCGGGCCCCACTCCGGTAATGCTCGACCTGAGACCGATCGACGTGTCGGTCACCGGCTATTCGTCCGCGAACGACAAGCCGATCGAGCTTGCGGCCGATGTCGGGCTCGAAGGCGGAACGCTGCACGTCAACGGACAGGCGATGCTCGATCCGCTCGGCGTGCAGCTCAAGCTGAAACTGGCTGACCTGCCGCTCGCTTCATTCCAGGCCTACGTGAGCCGTTTCGCCCATCTCACGATCAAGCGCGGGACGCTGGGCGTGGAGGGCCGCGTGAGCTACCGCGCCGGCAAGACGGCGCCGGACATCACCTTTGAAGGGCGCGCCGGCGTCCATGGGCTGGCGGCAGACAGTGGCGCGAAGCGCAATCCTTTCGTGCGCCTCGGAGACCTGGCCGTCGAAGGATTGCGTTACACGAGCCAACCGGCGAGCCTGAGCGTGGAGCGCGTGGTCGTGGATAAGCCGTTCGCGCGACTCGTCGTGAATCCGGATCAGAGCACGAACGTGAGCGCAATCTTTTCCGCCGGCAACGCGGACAAGAAGCGCTCGCACGGTCACGCTTCGCACGCCACGGGCAAACAGGGGGCGCCGCTGGCGGTGAGCGTCGGGCGGATCAGGGTGAAACACGGTGTTTTGCGCTTCACCGACTTGTCGATGACACCGAACGTATCGGTCGGCATCGAAGCGCTAACAGGGAGCGTGCAGCATGTTTCCACGCGGCCCGGTCGCCCGGCCGAGGTGGATTTGAAAGGCTATGTCGGCCCCAACGGGGTGGTGACGATCAAGGGCACGATCAACCCGCTTGGCGAGTCGCTGGCGGCGGACATCCGCGTGCAGTTCAACAATCTCGGCTTGACCGCGTTTTCACCCTATTCGGGAAAATTCGCCGGCTATCGCATCGAGAGCGGCAAGATCGACCTGACGCTTGACTACGTCATCCACGACGGCTTGATGCAAGGCAAGAACAATGTCGTGATCGATCAGTTCGAGCTGGGTGAGGAAGTGGACAGCCCAAGGGCCATGGACCTGCCGCTCAAGCTCGCCGTCGCGCTGCTCAAGGACAGCCAGGGCGTCATCAAGCTGGACCTGCCGGTGGAAGGCAATCTCAACAACCCGCAGTTCGCGATCGCCCCCCTGATCCTGAAAGTGCTCGGCAACGTATTGAGCAAGGCGGTGACCTCACCGTTTCACATGCTGGCCAGCCTCGCCGGTGCGAGTCCCGGTGCGAGTGCCGGTGGGCTGGATCACGTGACATTTGTCGCCGGTCGGGCGACGCTGACGGCCTCGGAGCAGCAATCCCTGTCGACGTTGGCAACGGCGCTGGCAAAACGACCGTCCCTGATGCTGGGCGTGAGAGGCGTGGCGGCGCCGTCGGTAGACAGAGACGCACTGGCGCGGCGCAAGTTGCTGGCACGCATCCGCGGCACGGAGCACGGGAGCGGTGACGAGCTGAGCGAACAAGCTCAAAAACGCCTGCTGGAGTATTATCGAGCGACGTTCAACGCCGATCCCAAGGCGCAGGTGAAACGTGCAGCGGGCGAAGACAGCGCCGCGTATCATGCGCGCGTCGTGCAGGCGGCGTTGAAGCGGCTCGTTGCGCATACGAAAGTGCCGAATGCCGCGCTCGAGCAGTTGGCGCAAGCGCGCGCCAAGGCCGTGCGGCATTATCTTGTGCAGGAGGCGGGACTCGGCGCCAGCCGCATTTTCATGCTCGAGCCGCAACTCAACGCGCCGGTGAAGGCTGGGGCAGTGCAAATGCCCTTGAAGTTGGAAGCGAACTTAGCAAGCAGCCGCCAGGAGCGGCATGTCGAGACCGCCCAGGCCATGGCGGCGAAGCAGGCCGCCGCTGCGCATGCTGAGCTGCTCATGGAGCGGCTCAGCAAGCTCCAGCCCAAGCAGATGGCGCAGGGCATCGTCCTCACTATCGGCGACCTGCTGTTCGCCTTCGACAGCGCTGAGTTCAGCGCCGCGGCTAACGATGCGCTCGACAAGCTGGCGAGCTTTCTCCGGGATCACCCAAGCTACCGTGTGCGGATCGAAGGTTACACCGATAGCGTCGGCTCGGCGGCCTACAATCAGCGGCTCTCCGAGCGCCGTGCGCAGTCCGTGGCCGATGCGATGATGGCCCGCGGCATCGACCCCGACCGCATGAAAGTGATCGGCTACGGCGAGTCGAATCCGGTGGCGCCCAACAGCACGGGGGCGGGGCGCGCGCGCAATCGCCGCGTCGAGCTCGTGATCCTGGGCGCGGGTGAGCCGAAGGTTACCAGCGAGCCGCAAGCCAACGTGCGGTAGGCTCGCGGCAATGCAACACTCTCTGGTTTCGTTCGCCTGGGAATTCATCATAAATCGAAGCACAATGTGTCTGCGTGATCTGTCCCTGGAAACTTCGAATAATTACTTTTCCACAACTTAAAGGAGGACGCGAATTCCCCGGCGTCTAACGTGGGCAGCCTCGTTCGCGTGATTTTATGGCGAAAATATGGAAAAGTGTTGTACCTCTATTTATAGGGTTCATGATTTCTGCTTGTACCACAACACCCATCACGAATGGAGCCTATTCATCTCTTCCAAAGGAGGGAGCCGTAGCGATTCTCTGGGGGAATCATCCCGTGGTGGTCGACACCATGAGTATTTGGCTGCATAAGCAGGGCGTTGCCCCCTCGAGCGAAGCCGACTTAAACAGCTTTTGCAGGAGCAGGATATTACTTTGACTCACTCTCCCAGTGATGAGGCGATCATTATTGGATTGGCCAGAAAGATGAATGCTGACCTTGTCGTGTTTGGGAATTTGCACCATGAAATTCGAGCACCCATGGTTTCAGTTCGAGGATTCGATGTGGGCGCTGATAAAGTCGCGTGGGAAGGCAGTGCCCATTATGATCACTATATTCAAATTCCGCAGAACCATGCACTCGTGGTCCTAACATGCCAGGCACTCGCCACTGCCTGGGGGTTGCGAGAGAGTGGAAAAAACTGGTTCGAGTCACCAGAAGAGATGTGCCTAGTGGATTCCAGCCTTGAGAAGAATAGCTCAATTCAGGAATATGGTGAATAGGATAATGCTAAGAAAAGGGAACACTAGAGATGCGCTCGTACCGCTAGGTGCATTGATAGACGACAAAATGATTTCTCCACATCTCGTTATTATGAAAATACACTCTAGGGCACGAAGGCCATTCATCACACTAACTAGTGTGATTCTAATTTTCCTATATGGATTTTTTATCTTAGCTCTTAGCGGATGCTCAGTGACGCGATCATTCACTCAAACTGATCGCAGTTTCCTGGAGCAGGTTCTGATTACGCAGGCGATCAGAAGTAGTTTAGAGCACGCGCAGATACCGCTTCCAGCCAAATCCTCCGTCCAGGTGGTGACGGCTGGTTTAACAGATGACCAACACTTCGCCACACAAATCTTCAAAGGGTGGCTTGGCCGGAAAGGCCACCGGGTTCTTGAGGAAGGTGCAGAGTATAAAATACGGCTAATCTGGCACGGGATTGGGACTGAGCATAATGAGTTTTTCTTTGGAGTTCCTCCCATTAGTGGTGCATTTTTTCCTATTGCGACACCTGAACTTAGCCTTTATAAATCTGTCCACGATAATACGATAGCGCGCTTCTCAA
>JAKDMQ010000268.1 GCA_030452265.1 Nitrococcus sp. | reverse complement strand
GGCGGCGGATCATCGCCACCGGGTGACCTACCAGCAGATCGACGCGCTGACACGTCAGCTCGCGCGCAAGCTGGGCCTCGACGTGGCCGCCCCGGCGCGTCCGGTGGACGAGCACTGGGTAAGCGTGGTGGCCGACGATCTGAAGGCGAATCGGGGCAACGCGCTGGTCGTACCCGGCGATCAGCAGCCGCCGGCGGTGCACGCCATTGCCCAGGCCATCAATCATCACATCGGCGCCTACAACCGTGGTGTCGCGGCCATCGAGCCGGTGGACTACAGCCACCGCGCGCAGCCGCTGGAGTCGCTGGCGGCGGCGATGCACGCCGATGCGGTGGAGGCCCTGGTGGTGGTTGGTGGCAATCCGGTCTACACGGCGCCCGTTGACCTTGACTTCGGCCGTGCCTACACCCGCCTGCCCTGGACCTTGCACTGGGGCGAGCGCGACGAGACCGCACGCCACTCGCTCTGGCACGTGCCGGCGGCGCATCCCATGGAAACCTGGGGGGATGCCCGCGCCTATCAGGGCACGGTGACCCTGATCCAGCCCCTGCTGCGGCCCATGAACGGCGGGCGTACCGCGCTGCAGATGCTAGCGGCGCTCGCCGAGGGCATCGACCACGACCCGGCCGAGCTTCTGGTCGATTACTGGCGCGAGCGCCACCGCGGCGGTGATTTCGGCTCGTTCTGGCGCCGCAGCCTGCACGATGGCATGGTGCCGGGCACCGAATCGCTGCCGGTGAAGGTTGAGCCCCGCCCCGGCTGGCAGCAGCGGCTGGCGCAGCCGGCCGCCGGCGAGCCCGAGCTGGTCCTGCAGCTACGCCCGGACCCGGCGATTTGGGACGGCCGTTACGCCAACAACGGCTGGCTGCAGGAGCTGCCCCGCCCGCTGACCAAGATGACCTGGGGCAACGTGCTGCTGGTGAGTCCGGTGCTGGCCGAGGCCCGGGATCTCACCAACGGCGAGGTCATGCGGGTTGCGGCTGGTGAGCACTACCTGGACGTCCCGGTCTACGTGCTGCCGGGCCAGCCCGAGGGCGCGGTGAGCCTGCATCTGGGCTACGGCCGCAGCACAGCCGGCAGAGTTGCCGAGGGTATCGGCCGCAACGCCTATGAGCTGCGCAGTAGCACCACGCCCTGGGCGGTGCCGGTCACCCTGACCAAGCGGGACTTCGTCGAGCGCCTGCCGATCACCCAGCAGCACCAGGCCATCATGGGGCGCGACCTGGTCCGGGTCGCCGATCTCGCCCACTACCGCAAGGACCCCTTGTTCGCCCACAAGCCGGAGCCCGACGTCTCACTCTACCCGGAGCCGTGGCCGGCGCCGCGCAAAGCTAAGCACGAGTGGGGCATGGCCGTGGATCTCTCTGCCTGCATCGGCTGCAACGCCTGCGTGGTTGCTTGTCAGGCGGAGAACAACATCCCTATCGTCGGCCCCGAGGAGGTGGCGCGCGGCCACGAGATGCATTGGCTGCGCATCGACCGCTACTTCGACGGGCCGCTCGACGGCCCGCGCCTGGTGTTCCAGCCCGTGCCCTGCATGCACTGCGAGAACGCGCCCTGCGAGTATGTCTGTCCAGTGGGGGCGACCCAGCACACCGCCTCCGGCCTCAACATGATGGTCTATCAGCGCTGCATCGGCACCCGCGACTGCTCCCAGAATTGCCCCTACAAGGTGCGCCGGTTCAACTGGTTCGACTATGCGGGTCCGGACACCGAGTACCCCGAGCCAAAGGCGGTCCAAAATCCGAGCGTGACGGTGCGCTACCGCGGCGTCATGGAGAAGTGTACCTACTGCGTCCAGCGCATTCAGGCGGCGGAGATCGCGGCCGAATCGGAGGATCGGCCAATTCGCGACGCGGAGCTTAAGACGGCCTGCCAGCAAGCCTGCCCGACCAAAGCCATCGTCTTCGGCGACATCGCCGAGGAGGCGAGCGAGGTACACGCGCTCAAGCAGCACCCACTGAACTACGCCATGCTCGGGGAGCTCAACACGCGGCCGCGCACGACTTATCTCGCGGCAGTACGCAACCCCAATCCGGCGCTGCAGAAGCCTGACCACGCTTCTCCGGAGGATGAGGATTACCCGGGTAGCGAAGTGGACGCTTGGGACTGGGAGAACGGGGGTGCGCGGAAATGAGCCGCGGCGAGCCGCTGGTTCCCCCAGGGCTGACCTACGCGGCGCTCACCGAGCGCATTACCGCCCAGTTGCTCGATCAGCCCGCGCCGCTGTCCTGGTGGATCGCCCTCATCGTCTCCGGCGTGCTCGCGCTGATCGGCATCGTCATGGTCGGCTTTGTATTCGAGATCGGGGTGGGCCTATTCGGCATCAACGTGCCGGTCGCCTGGGGCCTGCCCATCGTCAACACCATCTGGTGGATCGGCATCGCCCATGCCGGCACCCTGATCTCGGGAATGCTGCTGCTCACCCGGCAGCAGTGGCGCGACTCGATCAACCGCCTGGCCGAGGCGATGGCGATGTTTGCGATCATGATGGCCGGCTCCTTTCCGCTGATCCATCTGGGCCGGCCTTGGTTTTTCTACTACCTGCTGCCTTATCCGAACACCATGGATCTCTGGCCGCAATGGCGCAGCCCGCTGGTGTGGGATTTCTTCGCGATCGCCACCTACCTGGTTTTCACCACGTGCTTTCTGTATCTGAGCCTGCTGCCGGATCTCGCGACCCTGCGCGACCGCGCGCGCCGCCGGGGCTGGCAGGTTTTCTACGGGCTTCTTGCGCTGGGGTGGCGCAACTCGGCGGTGCACTGGGCGCGTTATCAGCGTGCGGTCATGGTACTGGCAGCGCTGTCGGCGCCGGTGGTGCTGTCGGTGACCGGCATTATCTCGCTGGATCTGGCGGTCACCATCGTGCCCGGCTACCACTTCACCATCTTCCCACCATACTTTGTCGCGGGCGCGCTGTACTCCGGCTTCGCCACGGTGGCCATCCTGGCGATCGTCTTCCGCCACATGTTCAAATTGCAGGACTTGATCACCTTGCGGCACCTGGACTACATCGGCCGCCTGATGCTGGTGTTCGTGCTGGTGGTGGACTACTCCTATACGCAGGAGTGGTTCATCGCCTGGTACTCCGGCGCGGAGTACTACTATCGCGTGTTCATCGATCGCTGGACCGGGCCCTATGCTCCCGTCTGGTGGTCCATGGCTTTTCTCAACATCGTGCTCGCGCAGCTTTTGTGGTTCCCGCGGGTGCGCCGCTCGCCGCCTATGCTGCTGCTGCTCGCCATTGGCGCCGATCTCGGTATGTTCCTGGAGCGCTTTCAGATCGTTTTCACCAGCACTCACGCCGGCTATACGCCTTCGATGTGGGGCCAGATCTGGCCCACCATCTGGGACTGGATGATCTTGCTCGGCTCGCTCGCCCTGTTCACGTTCATGCTGCTGGTGTTGATCCGGCTGACACCGCTGATCTCGCTGCACGACATGCGCAACCTGATCCACAAGCGCGGGCAGAGCCAGGAGGGCGGTAGTGGCTAGCCTGATCGCTCGGTTCGAGTCGGTCGCGGCGCTGACGGGTGCGATAAACGCGGCCCGCGCCGCCGGCTACCAGCGGCTGGAGGCACACGCGCCGTTCCCGGTGCCAGAGGTGGACGCCGCGCTCGGCTTCCGCGAGCGCATGATACCGGTGGCTGCGCTGATCGCGGGCGTACTGGTGGCCGGCGGCGCTTATTTCATGCAGTGGTATTCGGCGGTGATTTCCTATCCCTACGTGGTGTCCGGCAAGCCGCTGCACAGCTGGCCTGCGTTCCTGGTGATCCCCTTTGAGCTTGGCATTCTCGCGGCGGTGATAACGGCGGTGGTAGTCATGTTCATCGGCAACGGCCTGCCCAAGCCGCACCACCCGGTGTTTGATTGGCCGCAGTTCGACCGCGCATCGAGCGACGGTTTTTTTTTGCTGATCGAGTACGGCGACGACTCGACCGTGATCTCTTCCCTTCAGCGCGGGCATGTCGCCGAGATTCTTGAGCGTCAGCACGCCGCGGAGATCAAGGAGCTGACTCCATGAGCCGCCGTGTGTTGCCCGGAGGATCCGGCACGGCCGTCCACGCGGGTGGGAGTAAGCCCACCGCGGACCGTCGGCCGCAGGGACGCGGCCGTCGAGCCTACAAGGACGTATTTACGGCGTGTCCGTGGGGGGCTTGCTGTCACGCGCTATGGCTCCGAACGCGGAATTCGCGGCGGGGCGCCGCTCCCAGTGCGCCCGTGAAGGCGCGCACACAGCACGGTGGAAGTCCG
>JAKDMQ010000267.1 GCA_030452265.1 Nitrococcus sp. | reverse complement strand
TCGTTACCCCGTGGTAGCGGCCGAGGACTATTACCTTTGGCCGAAGCTGCGGCAGACCGCGCGCTATAACGCTTGCAACAATCCCTTCTGGTACGGCTCGCCGTTCTATTCTTGGTACGGATTCAGCTATGGATGGCCGATGGGTTATTGTTGGTAGTGAAGCCCATCTCGGGACGGTTGCTTACCGTAACGGGGTTTCGACGCTTGCGCTAATCGTAGGGTAGCGCAGGCCGAAATACTCACCGATTGCCTTCAATCTATACGCTCCGCTGGCATAGGCCGTTTCGATGGCGGCGTTGCGGTTTTAGCGTGATGCGCGAATAAATGCGACAACTTGTCGCGCCCCCCTGCGACAATTTGTCGCATGGTAATTGACCTGCCGCCGTCTTATGCTGGAACACGGCGCTTCAGGGAAGCAGCGTCGCTCGCTCAATAATAATACAGCGTGCCGCGGACTCTGGCATTGGAGGCCGGGGTCCGCCGCATCAAACCTCTGGCCGGCGATCTCACGCTGAGCCCGTGGGGATGCTACGGCGGCGCGGTGGCGGCCTGAATGTGGCCGAGGCAGGGATTGATGGCGCGCGCTCGCAATACGCTCTTGCTGGTGGACGACGACCCGGTGTTTTGCCGCGTGCTGGCACAGGCGCTGACCCGGCGTGGTTTCCAAGTCGACGTGGCACAGAGCGCGGCACAAGCCTTGGCAGCTGCGATGCGCCGAACACCGGAGCATGCGATCGTCGATCTTCGGCTCGGAGAGGATTCCGGGCTCGCGTTGATGCAGCGATTGCTGGCATTGCATGGGGCGATGCGAATCGTCGTGCTTACCGGCTACGCCAGCATCGCCACCGCGGTCGAGGCGGTCAAGCTCGGCGCGGTGCATTATCTCGCCAAACCCGCGGATGCCGATGAGATTTTCGCCGCCCTTGAGCGCCAGGAAGCGAACGCCGAGATCACGCCATCCATGAACCCGCCATCGATCAAGCGCCTGGAGTGGGAACATCTGCAGCGGGTGCTGCAGGCCCACGACGGCAACATCTCGGCGTCCGCGCGCGCCTTGCGCATGCACCGGCGCACCTTGCAACGCAAGCTCGGCAAATGCCCGGTCAAGGAGTGATCGGCAAGCGGCCTGTTGACGTCAGTGTCACCAGCCGCCATTTCGATTAGGGGGCCGCTTGCGGGCCTACACTACCGGTGAGCCACTGAGCAATGAGGATGATTGCGAGCTGCACTAGCCAGGTTAGGAAGCACACCCAAACCGCGCGGCCGGTTTCGGTGTAATCGAGTGCTTGGCGGACGGCTATCACCGTGGCGACCAGCATCCAGATATTGCCGGCGATCACGAAGATGAAGCCGATGCCGGGAATGATACCCCCGATGCGGATCACGCCAGGCGAGCTGGCGAAGCCTATCGTGCGCAACAGCTCGCCCAAATTGGTGCGGGTTTGCGGCTGGGGCAGCAGCTTGGCGCCGATGAGGTAAATCAGCACGGCCCAAACTAGCCAGCCGATAAGCGCCGCAATGGTGACTACGATCACCCCCGGCAGGCCGGCGACGGCTACCGCCGCGATCCCCGCGGCGATGCTGGCAATGACCACCACAGCGGCAGCCTGGCCAGTGGCCGACGTATCGGCCTCCACCTCCTCATAGACGTTCGCATCGAGTTTGGCCGCGAGGATCATACGCTGAGCGAAGCTGGTAGCCATCGACATTTCCCTTTTGGTGCGCTATTTCAGTTGCCGATCGATGCATTCTTGCCAATTCATTCCGCTAAGGCAAGCGCCGGCGCAGATTCACGATAGTCCTGAGCGCTCGCGCCCGGCCAAATCAGCTATCCTTATTAGGGCAAGGTTCGGCAGCACCGGCTAGACAATATGTGCTGATGCGACGCCGGCTGCGGGAATCGGGTGGCCGCGATCGCGCGCTATCTCATCCGTTCCCTTTAACGTACACGGAGGATTCACCATGAGCGAAAAACTTCCTACCAATTACGAGAAGATCAAAGATATCTTTCCGGAGGTTTTCGAGGCATCGGCCGAGCTTGGCAAAAAGGTACACGCAGCGGGTCCGATCGATGAAAAGACCGCGCACCTGATCCAGCTCGCGGCCGCAGTCGCGTTGGACTCGCAAGGAGCCGTACATTCCCATACGCGACGGGCCCTCGAGACGGGAAGCAGTAAGGAGGAAATTTATCATGCACTTCTTTTATTGATGAGCACGGTCGGCTTCCCACGAACAGCAGCGGCGATCTCCTGGGTCCAAGACATTTTCCCGACCGATTGACGATCTGAAGCTCCCAGGATGCCAAACTCGCAGGGACACGGCACCCCGCGGGCGCTTTGGTCTCCCGCCTAGTGGGCGCGCCCACGCATTGCGTCGGGCAAACGGCCATTGAGCTATGCGCTAGAACTGCGGGTAGTGGATTGAGTGCGCACGCAGGCGGCCGGCACCTTCATTGCGATGCAGATGAACGACCTGCCCGATATGGCGCTGGCAAGCGCTGTGGGTCGAGCCCTTAGCAAGTTGAAAGCTCGGTTGGGGTGAGCTTGCGAACCCCAACGCAGCTACCAGGGATGTTGGGGTTCCTCCGTCACCCCAACCTACGCCGGCTGTCGGCACTTAGGCCGAATCGATGCGACACAAGCTCGGCAAATGCACGGGCAAGGAGTGATCGAAAAGCGTATCCTCCTACCCTCACTCCTCACTCCTCACTCCTCACCCGTATCACCAAAATCGCAATATCACGCCGCCATACACAGCCAGGGGCGAGCCAGGGTTCAGCACGTTGGCCGCGGCGGCCGCTGCCGGAGCAGATAAATCCGTGCGAACGCTGTTGGTAGCCACGTAGTTCTCATCGAGCAGGTTCTCCAACTGGACATAGACACTCACTTGATCGTTCGACCAGCCGGCGAGGAATCCCAGCAAGGCGTAGGGATCAATCTTATAGCTGTTTGCAAAGTCGGCATAGCGCTTACCCAGCACATCGAAAGTCGGTCCAGCGTAAAATCCATAGGTATTCCGATAGAGAACCTGACCTCTCAGCACGTAACGCGGTGCCGAGGGCAGATAGTTGTCGCGGAAGGCCGCGTCGCCGTTAAACCTGAAATCATTGACGGACAGACTGAGCTGTGGCGCGATCGCGTGCACCCCTTGGGTATCGATTGCAATACGGGCCTGGATCATGGACTCGAGTCCAGCGTGTACGGTCTTGTCAGCATTGCTGGTCACAAATTGCTGGGTCTGCGGATCCCTGACCGTCAGGATCTCGTTTTTGATCCACGCGTAGTAGAGCGCGAGGTTCCAACCCCAGGTGCTGTTGGCGCGGGGAAGCGCGTGATTGCCGCGAGTGCCGACCTCCACGACGGTTCCCGACATGGCATCGAGCGGGGCACCGGTCGCGCTATTGCGCAACACGAAGAAGGTGGGTGGCTCATAGAGGCGGCTAACGTTCGCGAACAGGTCGAAGCCACGCTGAACATGGTAGAGAGCCCCCAGGCGCGGATTCACACCGAAATAGTGGTCCTTCGTGTGATTCTTCGTCCTTACGCCGAAATCGTCGACAGCGGTATTGTTGAGCTCTCGGTTGGCGTTGATGAGCTGGATAGCGGGCACCAGCGTCCAGTCGCCGGCGCCGATATTCCAACGATCCATGGCATACGCCTGCAGGGTGTCGGCATCCTGGTCAATGAGTTGTTGCAAGCCGCCGGGGTGGCCATGGTCGTTACCGAATTGCTTGCCGTCCACCCAGCCCACGCGGTAATTGGCGCCGAACAAAAGATTATGGTTCCCGATCTGGTTCTCGTAACGCACCATGGAGCCGATATCATGGTGGTCGGTTTCGATGAGCAGGCCGTCGAAGGCGATGAATTGGTCCGGGACACCTGGGACTGAGAAGTCGGCCACGATCGGGTGATATAACCTCTGCTTCTCGTAGGAAACACCGAGCTCGAGACTCTGGCGCTCATCGATCTGCCAGGAGGTCTTGCTGGCGACCCGGAAAGCCTCGACATCGATCTGAAAATCTCCTTTGAGCGCATTCGTGCCGGCTTGATCGGGATCCTCCCTGTACTGCTCGCGCGTCAAACTACCCGGCAGTTGCCGATTGTTGTTGATATAGTTCAAATAAACCCGCGTGCCAAGCGATTGTGAAATGCGCCAGCCGCCGTTGGCATAGACGCCCACCCGACTTGATTTATTGTGATCGCGATATCCCTGGCGCTGTTTTGTTTCGACCGTCAAGAGGCCATCAAACCGATTGTTGAACA
>JAKDMQ010000266.1 GCA_030452265.1 Nitrococcus sp. | reverse complement strand
GCACCCGCGACATCTGCACCTACATCTACGAGACCCACGGCCGCTTTCCCGCCCACTGCGAGGCGATTCACGCGCCGGGCATCTGGCTGCAGGCGCACCATGTCGAGGACGCGTACTACGAGCGCTACTTTCGCGACGGGCGGACCGAGCGGCAGATCGAGCACGACGCCCGCTGGCACGGCTGACCGGTCATCTGCACGGCGTGGTGCTTACCGGGTTTGTAGGACGATGCTCAGGACCGAAGACGAGGGCGTCGTGTAGTCCGCCTGGGGTATAGTTCCGGCCAGCTGTAACTGGCCCGCCGCTTGTTCGAGCCCATGGGCAAACGTTTCCATGTGGTTAACGACATCCGAATCGCAGGCCCAGGCTCACACGCGAACTCGTTTCATGAGTGGCTCGAAGCGGTAGATTGCGGATTTACGTCCCGCGGCCTCCTGCACTGTTTCCAGCAAGCCTTCCTGCAGCAGTACGCGAGTAAACCGTGCGGCGGTTTGTGAAGGAATGCCCGCGTCGCGGGTAAACCGGCTATTGCGGAAAACCGGGTAGGTAAACAGGTAATCCAGCGCGGCAACTGAGTGCTTGGAAGACAGTAACTCGGCAAAGCGCGCTTTCATGTCCTCGTAACAGCTGCGGATCGTCTCGGCGACTTCCAGGTTCTGTATGGCCTGCTGCTCCACCGCCGTGAGAAAGAAAATGCACCATGCGTCCCAAGCACCGGCGGCCGAGACGTCACGTAGGGCGCCGATGTATTCGTCTTTGTAATCCTCGAAGTAGCGGCTGATGTAGAAGTGCGGCGCCGAAATCGCGCCACCGGTCCACAGCATCAGCGTGATCAGCATGCGGCCGACCCGGCCGTTGCCGTCCTTGAAAGGGTGCAGCGCCTCGAACTCCAGGTGAGCGAGCGCCGCGCGCAGCAGAATCGGCAGTTCGCCGTCACCGATCAATGCGAACAATGTGTCCATGCCACTTGCCAGCCGTTCGGGAGCGATGGGCACAAAATCCACCACCCGGCTGCCGCGCTCGCCGATGTAGTTCTGTTCCGTCTTGAATGATCCCGCCGACTTCCCAGCGCCTCGGCCGAAGGAAAGCAACTGCTGATGAATGCTTTTCAGCAGCGACGCCGAAAGCGGGCGGCCCTCCTCAATCTGGTGCCGGGCCGTGGTGAGCGTGCGCTGGTACAACAGCGTCTCGATCGCGTCCGAACGGAACTCTGTGGCCGCCGCCACGTTATCGTCGTACTCCGCCTCCAGTTGCAGGATCTCGTCCATGGTACTGATCGTTCCCTCCATGCGCGACGAGATGACCGCCTCCTGGCTGCGCAGCGGCGCCAGGAAGATCTCGCTGTTGTGCATCCCCTTGAGCATCTGGTCGTAGCGAGCCAGGGCGTCGGTGGCGGCGAGCAGCGCGGGCAGTAGCCGGGCGTAGCCCAGCGACGCGGGCGGAAACTGGCCGTCGTGGTAGCGTACGGCTTGGGCGGTGTCGACGTTCACGAGTAGTTGCGTTGTTAATACAAAACGCTGTTGAGATTAATGATAGCATGAATATAATTGTCAACAGCAATTGGTGATCGTGCATGAACGTCAAGCAGCGTTGACGTTCACCAGGCGAGATAGTTGAGTGACAAGATGGTTTGATGCTCACCCACGATACTCAAACAAGTTTGTCATTAACAAAATCGTTTCTGTTATTAATGAACTTGCCGGCCACTCACAGCGCCCCCATTGAGGGCGCGGGAGGTGGGTCGGCTGTTGACGGGATTGTGAATCCGTGGTGGCGTATACTGATTATCTGGCACGATGGCAATGAATGCAGTGCTTCCTTAGGACACCGCCTGGGGCGCGGAGGCTATCATGGGTTTCGGTGGAATCGGCATAACTGAGCTGCTGATTATTCTGGCGATCGTGGCGTTGTTGTTCGGCACCAAAAAACTGCGCAACATCGGCGGGGATCTCGGTGGCGCCATCAAAGGCTTCAAGGACGCTATGACCAAGGGCGAGGCCGCCGGGCGCGAGCCGGACCGAGGGCCTGTCGAGCAGATCGAGCAGCGCGAGGCCGGCGAGAGCTCGACGCCGCAAGCCGAAGCCAAGGTCCGGCAAGATCAACGTAACGTTTCCTAAACCTCCACCGGCGCCCGCCGTGTCATGTCAAAACCACGAGGTCAAAGTCGCCCCTTTCATCGACGAGGCTTTGCGGGGGCTCCCCCTATAGGGCGAAAGCGAACGGCAACTGCAGGCCGAGCACGACATCGGGCGCATCGGCCGTAACGCCGAACTGCACGCTGACGTTGACCTGAGAACGTGGGGAAAGGGCATAATTGAACCCCAGTATCGCGCTACCCACGATGAGGCGATTCGATTCGAATTTGTCCCCATCGATCTCGGTGCGGGTAGGAAAAATGTAGTCGTTTTGGTAGCCGAGATTGAAGGAGCTGTACTGATTCATGGCATAGGCCATACCGAAGCTCAGGCGAAAAGCATCACCCGGGTCCACCTCACCGATCCGGCGGGCATCCTTGCCCGCGCCAAGGGTCTTGTCCACATCTGCCTGCAGATTGAATAGATAGCCGACGTTGGCGTAGAACACGGCGGGATCGGAGGGCAATAGGATCGTCACGCTGGGCTCGATGCCATGAAAGCCGGAGCCCGTGGCGAGCTCGGTGGGAAGGCCCTTGGCGTTGCGGCTCACATCGAAGGGTCCGGTGCCGGTAGTCGACTTATAGCGCAGGTTGGCGACAAAAAAGGGCCAGCCGTTTAACCCTTGATTGATCTGATAATGCAGGTAGGCTTCCACATCGCCGAGGCCCGCGTTCTCCAAAACTTGCGTCGACGTGGGCTTGCCCTGTACCGACGTGGCGGTAAGCGTGGTCCTTTCGTGGCGATACACATAGGGCACCTTGAGCCCGGCTTCGAGCCGGTTGCTCAGCCCCAGGCGGAAGCTCAACGCCGCTTGCACCAGATCACGATCGGTATCCTCGGCGTTGACCAGCCCGATCAGCAGAGTGTCCAGAATTGCGACGCCGTTGAAGTTGAAACGGCTGACCTGAGAGGTCGAGGTTTGAATCGAGGGCGTGACGACCAATACGCCCCTGGGAGTGAGCACGCCCCCCAACTGCGGCATCCCCTGTACTTGTGGTCTTTGCTGTTGTTGCTTGGGCGGTGCCTGTCCAACCGGTTGCCCCGTAGCCGGCCGTTGTCCACCGCTCGCCTGAGCGAGCTGCAGGACGGGCCGGGGCGGTTCATGGCCACCCGCCTGCGTCGCAGCGGCTGCTCCTGAGAGCAATGCTGCAATGAGCCCCAGATAAGGCCAGCCGAAGTTCTTTTTGGCCATGGAAGCAAGCCCCTTGATTTGCAAAGCAGCTAGTCATAGCAAGCGTGCGAAGACTCCGCTTGCGCGCGAGCCTTGGCAGAGCATGCTTGCTACACGGCCTGTTTGCTGTGAGCCTGCACACAAAATCTGAGGGATCTTCTGCGCGTTTTGGTTGGGATTTTTGAGGGGAAGAGATAGGTTCCCATCAGGGAGCAAGCATTCGATGACGGGCTGCGCGGCGCGCTTCGGGTGTTCCTGCGCTATCTCCAGCCCGAGTGGCGCCTCCTGCCAGCCTGACATTGTCCCATATTGCCGCTGGACATGGGGCTGCGGGGGTCAGCCAACCCGCGTAGGGCGCAATAGCGAAGCGTATTGCGCCGCATGCTTCTCCATTTCCGGCCAATCACGTCGCTTTGGAAGCCGTCGCTTCCTTTAGAAGCCCGCAATACCGAGCGACTGCCACGTCCCGGACGATTACGTGTCACTTACGACGGCAACTGGGGTCAAGGTTGGGATTGGATATCAGAACTTCGGCATTATATTCAACAACTCTATCTCGAAAATCAGGCGGGCATTTGGCGGGATCACTCTCCCCGCACCGCGGGCGCCATAACCTAGCTCTGGCGGCACTACCAACTTTCTCAGGCCGCCGGGACGCATCCCGATGATGCCCTCGTCCCAGCCTGGAATGACCAACCCTGCACCCAGGGAAAACTCGAGCGGCTCGCCACGGTCATGACTCGAGTCAAATTTGGTGCCATTCTCGAGCCACCCGGTATAATGAACAAACACGGTTTCTCCGCGACCGGTTGCCTTTTTTCCGTTGCCGACTTCCAGATCCTCGTAGCGCAGTCCGGACGGCGTCTCTTGCTCAGACATTCCAAAACCTCGTTTACCCGGTTAATTGGTCTAAATCACGGGGTCCACTTTAAACATTAGCACTCAGCCGAATACTGTGCCCTGTGCAGATAGCGCGCGTGC
>JAKDMQ010000265.1 GCA_030452265.1 Nitrococcus sp. | reverse complement strand
GCGGCCGTGTGCGGGCGAGACGCCCGCGCTCCCAGGAGAGTGCATTTCGGATCTCCGTAAATATTTGTTCAGCACTTCATGAGGCTTTCCCAACGCATTCCTTAGTAGACATCCGAAATGGCGTTTTCTAAGGCGTCGAATTTGAACTATAAACTGGCTCTATAGTTTATTATACAACAACTTGCGTGCAAGGCGCGGTGTTGCGCGTCGAACCCAGCTATGGGAGAAACGTCATTGCACAGGAGCCCCCCGCCTGCTCGAACAGGTTCACGATCGCGTCGGCTTCCGCCACCACAGTCACATGCGTTGAGGCTCCTTCGTCGCCCCAACTTACGCGCTGAGCACAACATCGCGGCGTCCACGCAGAGTCAGGCACTCAGTGCCATTCGGTTTCTATATCGTGAAATGTTGGGAGTCGAGCTGCCTTGGCT
Source organism: Nitrococcus sp. (assembly GCA_030452265.1). Taxonomy (GTDB): domain Bacteria; phylum Pseudomonadota; class Gammaproteobacteria; order Nitrococcales; family Nitrococcaceae; genus Nitrococcus. The sequence continues at coordinate 3,877 of JAKDMQ010000265.1, read as the reverse complement.
CGCCGGGGTGGAGCAAGAGAAGGCTTTCCCGGTAATCGAGGGATCTTGGTTCAGACTGATTGCTTTGGACTCTGACTATCTACCTGGGACACGCCATCCGGCTCAAGGTCTTCATACGCATCACTGGTAAAACGCGGGCTGCAGATGGCGAGAAAAATCAAGTCGTCGGAACCCTTATTGGTAATGCGCTGATGACACGCGGGCGGGATGCGAACCATGTCACCTGGATGCACCGTCTGCGCTGGCAAATCGCCCAATTCCATCTGACCGCTACCAGTCAAAATGTAGTAGCGCTCGGCGATTCCAATCAAGCGGTGCCACCGGGTGGTTACTCCCGGCTCCACCCGCGCCCTCGCAATGGACACCCGCGGGTCTTCCGGTGTATTGCTTGTCTCGACGATATGGCACTGCTCCTGCGTATAGCGCTCCCCACTCGAGTCTTCAAACAAGATTGCTGGCTTCATGATCGTCCCGCTGGTTGTACGAAATTCCGTGCGGGACTCTGCTGCTACCTCTCCCCGCGACTCGCCTTGCGCCGGTGATCAGCCGATAAACACGCAAGGATGCGCAATCTCTTGAGCGGCATCGCTCAAGCATCGATCCGCCGTTATCAGGCCGATACCTTCGCTCAGAGCAATAGACAGGTGCAGCGCATCCAGCGTGCGCAGTGGGACAGTGGCGGTGTCCAGTAGATGTACCGCCTTCGCGAAGTGCGGTTGCTCCAGCGCGATCACGTGGTAAAACCCGGCACGCCGGTGCCGTTGGAGCAGCGGCAGGTTGGGGTGAGCTTGCGAACCCCAACGTTTTCCTTCATTCCCGCGCCACAGGTGTTGGGGTTCCTTCGTCACCCCAACCTACATGGCTGATGCCTTGGGCCATAGCCGCGGCATTGCGGAGCTCGTTTGAATGCGCCGCCGCGGTCGCTATATGCGGGAGTTCATGACCAGCGTGACCGGCTCGTCCGTGTCGGTTCGGATCGGGCCACTGCTGCCCTGCACGTTGCCGGCCTGCGGCATAGCCTGGCCGCTCGGTGATACGCGGGCCACGATGAGCACTTCAGGGAAGGCGGAGAGTTTCGCCCCGGCGGCCATCGCCATCGAATCATCGAGGGTCACGGTCTGCGGTAAGCGACCGACCGTGGTTCGAACCACGGCGAGGGGCATCCGCGGACCATCCACGGCCCGGGCGAAAACGAATACGGGGGTATTGGCCGCGAATTCCTGGGCGAACTTGGGATCGAGCTGTACCGAAACCTCGATGCGTGCCCCCGCTACCGCGGGGGAAGGTGCCGATTCCTGCGCGAGGCCACCGGTGCGCACGAGCGCATTACGGATGGTTGAGGCCGCCAAACTTTCGGCGGGTACCGTTGCTAGCGCGGCGCGCCAGTGTTCCGTTGCCAGCGTCTGATCGCCTTGCTGGTGAGCCGCGATTCCGGAGAGCCAGAGCGCCAGCGTATTTCCTGGGTCGAGCTTCAATGCCCTGGCGAGGAGCTGCGCCGGTTTGCCGGCAAAGCGCCCGTCCGCGGCACGGGCCAGTGCGTGGGCACGCTCCGCGAGTAAGGGCGCGGAGACGCCAAGCGCATCTTGTGCGTTTTGAAACGCCTGTGCGGCATCCTTGTGCCGGCCAAGGAGTGAGTAGGTTCGAGCTAGGATGAGCCAGCCTTCGCCGTCATCCGGGTGTTGCCGCAAGCGGGCTTCCAACAGTGTCAGTTGCTCTTCAATAAACTCCATCTGAGCTTGCGCGCTGGCTTGGAGGATATCAGGCGGCCCGCCAAGGACTGGGTTTGGCATACCGTTCCAGGCATAAAACCCAACCACGACGGCCGGTACCAACAGCGACGCCATGAGAGCGCCCGGCAGGCGCCGGCGACTGCCCCTAGCGGATTCGGCTGCACCCCCCTCCTCGCCTACATCATCGAGCAATTGGCGATCGATCTCTGCCTGCGCCTCAGCCAAGTTCTGCTGCGAGATCAAACCGCCGGCGCGCTCGGCCTCGAGCTCACGGATACGGCGGCGGTAAATCGCAATATTCGCGTCCGCCGTGCCGTCTCGAGGGTGCCTCGCGCCCCTGGCGATCGGCACAACGATAATGAGGATAGCGAGCAGCGCCATCAGCGCCGCAATGATCCAGAAAGCCATTCCTATGTCCACGTTCGGCTCGTCTTGGGCTTCCCGGGTTCCTCGAGAAGCCGGGACAACCGCTCGCGCTCGCCTTTCTGCAGGCCGATTGACGGCGAATCGCGGCGCGTGCCCCACGCGCGATAGATCATCGCGGCGCTAGCGAGCAGGAGCAGCACGAGCGGACCAATCCATAGGAAATAGGTCCGTGGCGCGAACGGTGGCTTGTAGAGAATGAAGTCCCCATAGCGAGCGGTCATAAAATCGATGATCTGCGGATTGCTGCGCCCAGCGACAATCATATCGTGCACTTGACTGCGCAGATCCTTTGCCAGATCCGCATTGGAGTCCGCGATGCTCTCTCCCTGGCAGACCAGGCATCGAAGCTGCCCAGTCAATTCCTGGAAACGCTTTGCTTGATCGGTATTGTCGAACTGGTAAAGTGCTGACGCCGCATTCGCGGTCCCACCCAGGACCAGCAGGGCGAACAACAGCGCGTTAGCAATACCACGCGTCATTATGCTTCACCCTCCCGGCGCAGTTTGGCAATGAGCGGTTGCAGGGTCTCATTGAGGCTGCGGGCGGTAATGGCTCCCGTATGCTTGTAGCGAATGACGCCGTTCTGATCAATTACATACGTCTCCGGCACGCCGTATACGCCCCAGTCCATGCCGACCTCGCCATTGCGATCGAATCCCACCGCCTGGTAGGGGCTGCCGTAGCGCTCGAGCCAGGAAATTGCCTTGGAGCGCTCGTCCTTATAATCGATGCCGTAGATAGGCACGCCATTCTCGGACAAGGCCATCAAATAGGGATGTTCCTGGCGGCAAGTGGTACACCAACTTGCCCAGACGTTGATCAGGGCAACCTCGCCCTCGAGATCAGAGAGCTGTACGCTGTTTCCCGGGTTTCGCAAGCCCGGCACCTGAAATTCCGGCGCCGGCTTGCCGACTAGCGGCGAGTTAACCTCGGAGGGGTCTGAAGTCAAGCCGAGGCCGAGCATCAACACCATGGCGCCAAACAAGATCAAAGGCAGGAACAAGAAAATGCGCTTCATGTCCGGGCCTCTGAGAGCCGATCTGGCGCGCCGCCCTGGCGGGCCGCCGCATCACGCGCGAGCAGTCGGCGATAGCGTGGATCCGTGATGCACATTACACCGCCAATCGCCATCATAACGGCACCGAACCAAACCCATCGCACCAGCGGCTTGAGCCGAATTCGAAAGCTCCAGGCCCCGTTGTTGCCCAGTGGTTCACCGAGCGCCACGAACATGTCGCGAAATATCCCACCGTCGATAGCGGCTTCGGTCATGGGCATGCGCTGCACTTGATAGACCCGTTTCTGCGGGTGCAGTACGGTTACCGGCTTGCCGTCATGGGATACCTCGACACGCGCTTCAGTCCCTTGATAATTAGGTCCCTGAACCGGATGCGTGCCGACAAAGCGGAACGTATAATCACCTACCGCATAAGAGTCCCCCGGGCGCATCTTCAGATCTCGGCTTACCTCGAAGGTATTGACCGCGGTAACCCCGGCAACGAAGACAGCCAAACCCAAGTGCGCCAGCAACATGCCGCTGATGTTCCGCGGCATTCGGCGCAGCGCTGCGATGGGGCTGCGGCGTCCAACGATGCGCTCTCTTAGTGCTTGGAAGCTGCCGGCCGCGACCCAAACCGCCAAGGTGATCCCTAGTACCGCCCCCAGGCTGACCTGCCAAAGCCACCAGGTAAGGACAAGCAGTGCGCTCCCGGCAATCAGCA
>JAKDMQ010000264.1 GCA_030452265.1 Nitrococcus sp. | reverse complement strand
AGGCCTGTCCGTGCGTCATTCTGCATCACAACCAAGCTCTCCCGACCCTGCGCTGCGGTGAAAGCGTGGGGGGTAGGGCCTAGGACCTTGGTGGATGCGCTACGCTTATCCACCCTACGGCAACCCATGACAATTTTCTCGGTGGATGTGCTTCGCTTCGCTTATCCACGCTTGGTCGCCGAGATGCTTGTGCAGCGTTTCAGCGTTTGCACCGCGCTGAGATCTTAGCGCTGCGCAGGCTCGTTATCGGCTAACGGCCGCAGCAGTGCCCGCGCCGGCGCGCCATCGGCGCCGGCGATGCGCAGCGGCAGACAGACGAGATCATAGTGGCCGGGGTCGACCGCCCCCAGGTTTAGGCCTTCGATGATCCATATCCCCGCGCCTAAGAGTGCACGGTGTACCTCGGCGCCCTCGCCGTTAAAAGGGCCTACCGACAAGTAATCGATGCCGAGCAGCCGTATTTGTCGGCTGGCGAGGTAGCGTGCAGCCTCTAGGCTCAATGCCGTGAACTCGGGATCGAAGGCGTGCTCGGACCAGATGCGATCGGAATTGCGGGTCTTCAGCAGCAGCCGCTCGCCGGCACGAATGCCGGCTGACTCGAGTGCGCGCGGCCCGATCGTGCCCTGTGTTGTCACGGCGATCACACGCGCCCGGCCGATGGTTGCCGAGAAGGGCAGGGCATCCATGCTTGCGGCGTCCGGCAGGTAGTGTATCGGTGCGTCCATGTGCGTGCCGGTGTGCGCGCTCATTGCAAGCTGCGTCAGATTGGCCTCATCGCCGCGCGCGATGGCCTGTACTTGGCGCACGCGCACGGGCGGATCCCCTGGCCAGTGCACCATGCCGTCCTGGATAGGTACCGAGATGTCGATCCAATCGCTGGGCTCCATCTACCTCAGTCCGTTACCGAGGCGGCGTTACGAAAGTCGTTCTTGATGCCGCAGGGTTCGCCGCGGGCGCCGCCGGCTCGGCCATGGTTATAACGTGGATCGCCCGCCGCTCCGGGAAAAACCGCAAATGCCTTCACCGCTAACTCCTAGGTGATAACCATAGTCCGAATTGGCTGCCCGGGGTAGGGTAGGGCAGGCGCCCAGACCAGCGCAGCCACACTGAGGTAGAGGAGGATCGCTGCACTGCGATTCCTCTGTAAGATGGCGGCAAGCCAGATTGTTCCGGCTAATATAGTATCGAGCAGTATGGAGGCTCTCGGTGGCTACAGAGATCGAGCGCAAGTTTTTGGTGATTGCCGATGATTGGCGGCGTGATGCCGATGCCGGCACAGCTTACCGGCAGGGGTATCTCCTCGGGCACAGCAGATCGAGTGTACGCGTGCGCCTCGCCGGCGAGCGGGCCTGGCTCAATATCAAAAGCGCTACAATGACGGTGTCTCGGCGCGAGTACGATTACCCAATCCCGCTTGAGGACGCCATCGAAATACTCGCTGAGCTGTGTTATCAGCCTTTGATCGAGAAGGTGCGCTACCGTGTAAGGCTCGGCGAGCATGTCTGGGAAGTGGATTGCTTCGAGGGCGAGAATGCCGGGCTGGTGGTCGCGGAGATCGAGCTCACCGATCCCGAGGAGCGATTTACGATCCCTTCCTGGGCCGGTCACGAGGTATCGCATCTGCTGCGCTACTATAACGTCAACTTGGTGGACCATCCCTACCGTGAGTGGACAGAGGCAGAGCGCGCCGGACTTTGAGAGCGAGGGGCGCTGGGCGCACATCCGGATCGGCAGCCAGCGGCTGGAGCTGTACGATTCCGGGCATCTGCTCGCGAGCTACCTGGTGTCGAGCGGGCTGAACGGGGTAGGGGAGCGGATGGGAAGCGGCTGCACGCCCCGTGGTTGGCATATGGTGCGTGCTCGGATCGGGGCGGATCAGCCTATAGGCACCGTTTTCGTCGGCCGCCGGCCAACGGGCGAGACCTATTCGCCGGATTTGGCGCGCCGTTACCCCGATCGCGACTGGATACTGACGCGCATCCTCTGGCTCAGCGGCCTCGAGCCGGGCTTCAACCGCCTGGGGGTGGTGGACACCATGCGCCGCTGTATTTATATCCATGGCACACCGGCTGCCGTTGCGCTCGGCTTGCCCGGCTCTAAAGGTTGCATCCGGATGCACGACGCGGATGTTGTCGAGCTGTTCGAGGCCATGCCCGCGCGGACTCCGGTCCTGATCGAGGGGTAGTCCTTGAAAAGCGGAATCAGGAGGCTTGTCCCGGTTGGCCCAGTCACAATAATCTAGCGGTGGTGAACCGAGGCCGGGTTGCTGCGTCCAAGATATAGAGGGCACCTCCGGAGGAAGATACCAAGATGCCTAGCGAAGAGATTCCCGGTGGTATGTCACCGACTGACCTTGGCAAGCGTTATGGTCTGACGCCGCGCCAGGTGAACGAGATTTTGGCCGACGCCCAACTCCAAGCCCAGCGCCCGGGGCGCTCCGGCTGGGTGCCTACCTCCACAGGCGCCCGGTTCGTCTGCGTGCACCCGGTTGATGCGGCCACGCCGATCTCGTGGCTCCCGAGCGCGCAAGAATTCATCACACGAGCCGTCAGTCCTGTAATCCGGTTTATCGAGACGCAGTGTTACCTCTCCCAACACGCCAGAACCCCACTGCCAGAGCTCAGGTCAGCGTATGAGAAGTGGTCTGCGAGCGAGGGTATCGGTCAATCGGTCGACCCCAGTATCTTCGAGCAGCTCGTGACGAAGTACGGCGCCAAGTGTTATCCGAGCCCCGAAGGCCGGGTTGCCGTCGATCTCGCTTTTGTAGAGGAGGCATCCGCACAGACGCGCCAGGACGCCGTACAGCAGCAAGCGGCATTGGATCAGATTGCCCAGTTTATCGGGAGCCAGTGCCGCCGATCCGCTACCAGACGGGCACCGGCGGAGCTGTTCTACGATGCTTACCAGGACTGGATGGGAAGCGAGAACAAGGACCATCCTGTCGGCCGCGAGGAGTTCCTCGAGCGGCTGAATTATTACGGCTACCCGCGACAGCGGGACGATCGAGGCGTGGAAATTCTCATCGGACTTCAGCTCATCGGGCGGCGCCCGCGCTTGAAAGTGGTCTGAGCGCTTGATATGCCTTTAGGACCGATCATGATCGGCATTCGCGGCCCTACGCTGACCCCGGAGGAACGGGAGCTGCTTGGCGACCCCCGCATCGGCGGCGTGCTTCTCTTTACCCGCAACTATGAATCCGTCGAGCAGTTGGGCCGGCTTACGGCCTCGATCCATGCTATGCGCCAACCGCCACTACTGATCGCCGTGGATCAGGAAGGTGGCTGCGTCCAGCGCTTTCGCGCCGGGTTCACCACACTGCCGGCGCCCGGTCGTCTCGGCAAGCTCTACGACTACAACCGCCGCGAGGCAGTCACCGCCGCCGAGCACCTCGGTTGGTTGATGGCCGCGGAGCTGCGCGCGCTGGGCGTAGACCTGAGTTTCGCGCCCGTGCTCGATGTCGAGCGCGGCGTGAGCCGGGTGATCGGCGCGCGGGCTTTTCATCATCGGCCGCAAGCGGTGGCGGAGCTCGCTTTGGGCTGGATAAGAGGGATGCATCAGGCCGGGATGGCAGCGGTCGGCAAACACTTCCCAGGCCACGGTGCGGTGGTCGCGGACTCTCACCACGAGCTGCCCGTGGACGATCGGCCTTTTTATGCCATCAGCAAAATCGATCTGTTGCCCTTTAAGCGGCTTATAGCCGCTGGTTTGGAAGGGATCATGACCGCGCACGTGCTTTATCCACGCGTGGATGAGCACCCGGCGAGCTTCTCCCCGGTGTGGATTGCCAATGAGCTGCGAGAACGCCTCGGTTTCGCAGGCGCGGTGATCAGCGACGATCTCGGCATGCGCGCCGCGGCAGGCGTAGGTGATTTGCACCAGAGGGTATCCGCTGCACTGGCCTCGGGTTGTGATTTGCTGTTGCTCGGCAACGAGCTCGACGCTGCTGCAAGCGCGGTCGATCGCATCCCCAATATCGAGCGGCCGGATTCGGCGCAGCGCCTGCTCGCTCTTTGTGGTGCCGGGCGGGTCGAGCGCATGCCGGTGCAACGGGATCCGCGTTGGCAACCGGCGGTTGCGCTGGCAACGCAGCTCTGCCAAGACGGGTCGCCGGAAATTGGTGGTTAGATGTCGGGTCCGGCAGGTTCCATTGCGTCCAGGAATACACGGTGCCAAGGCGATAGATAAAGACTTTTTTGAACTACTCGCCCCGTAGCACGCACAAAAGGCTGACCAGGGATCGATAAGCCGTCTGACCCCTTAGGACCGCGGGCATCTTGCCCGCATAGGCCCGATAGGGCCGTTCTGCATCGCCCAGC
>JAKDMQ010000057.1 GCA_030452265.1 Nitrococcus sp. | reverse complement strand
CAGGTGGCCCGGTCACTGCAGTTCTTCTTCGGCGCGAGCCAACACAACAGCGTGGACCACATCCTGCTCGCCGGCGGTTGCGCCAGCATCCCGGGCGTGGCCGAGCTGATCGAGCAGCAGACCGGGGCACACACCATCGTGGCAAATCCGTTTAGCCGCATGAGCGTCTCCTCCGGAATTCACCCGCAGAGCCTGGCCGACGATGCGCCATCACTGATGATCGCTTGCGGTCTCGCACTGAGGAGCTACGACTGAGATGGCGATACAAATCAACTTGCTGCCCTGGCGCGAGGAGCTGCGCAAGAAGCGCGAGCGTGCGTTCTACGGCATGCTGGCGGCGTCTTTGCTGGCGGGTGCCGGCGTTTGGCTCGTCACCCATACCGAGCTCAACGGTCGTATCGACTATCAGCAGGATCGCAACCAATTCCTAACGGACGAAATCGCCCGGCTGGACGAGAAGATTGTCGAGATCCGCGAGCTCGAGGCGACCAAGAAAAAACTGATCGCCCGCATGGGGGTAATCCAGAAGCTCCAGCAGGGGCGGCCTCAAATCGTACACCTATTCCATCAATTTGTGGCGACCTTGCCCGAGGGGCTGTACCTGACCAGCATCAACGAGCACGGCAGCCAGATCACCGTAACCGGGGTAGCCGAATCCAATGCCCGGGTCTCCAACTACATGGAGAACTTGGACGACTCGCAATGGTTGACTGACCCGGACTTGAACGTCATCGAGGTGAGCGATCACAACGGCTTTCGAATCAGCAACTTTACATTAGCCGTGAAGCAAACCAACCCGACGGCGACCAAAAACGCCGAGGAGGGGACGTGATGAACCTGGCCGAGCTGCGTGAGCTCGATTTCGAACAGCCGGGGCGCTGGCCGCTGCTCGTCAAGGTTGCCGCGATGGTCATCCTGTTTTCCCTGATGCTCGGCGCCGGCTGGTACTTCGACTGGCAACATCAATGGGACCAGCTCGATCAGGCGCGCGCGCGTGAAATCGAGCTGAAAGGGCAATTCGAGCAGAAGCAGCGCCTCGCCGCCAACTTGGCTGCCTACCAAAAGCAGCTCGAGGACATGCGCGCCTCGTTCGGGGCTATGCTGCGGCAATTGCCGAGCCGCGCCGAGGTCGCCAAGCTCCTCGTGGATATTTCCCACACCGGTCTGGCAAGCGGCCTGGAGTTCGAGCTCTTCAAACCGCTCGACTCCATTCGCAAGGAGTTCTACGCCGAGCTGCCGGTGGCGATCGAGGTCCGCGGCACCTACCAGGAATTCGCTCATTTCGTAAGCGATGTAGCGAACTTGCCGCGGATCGTAACCCTGCACAACATCCGCATCCGCCGCGACGGCGCCGCTAACGCAAAACCGGGTAGAAACGCAGACACGCCGTTGCGCATGGCGCTCAGCGCCAAAACTTATTGGTATCTGGAAGGGGGCGCGAACTGATGAGCTCACCGCCTGGCCGCCGCCATTGGTTTTCCACTCCACGCGCCGTCCTGGTTCTGCTGTCAACGGCCCTACTGGGAGGCTGCTCCCAGGACATGCATGACCTGCGCGGCTATATCCAAGAGGTCAAGCAGCGACCGGGCGGGCCGATCGCCGAGATTCCCGAAATGAAGCCGTATGCCGCCTTCACCTACCCGAATAGTGCGGTTCGTGACCCATTCGCACCGCTGGCGTTCGGACAATCAAGACAAGCTCTGGGCGTTGCGCAGTCAGGCCCGCGGCCGGATCCCACCCGGCCCAAGGAGGCACTCGAACAGTATCCACTGGATGCGCTGACTTACGTCGGGACGTTACGCCGGGGAGGCCAAGTCTGGGCACTCATCCGCGACCCAGACGGAACGATCCATCGTGTCCACACCGGCAACTACATGGGGCAGCATTACGGGCGCATTGTGACCATTTCATCGAGGTCGGTCGAGCTCGCCGAGCTTATCCCCAATCAACGAGGGGGTTGGCTCCAGCACCAAGCGGCTCTGGCGATGAACGACTGACTGTATGGGATCTTACCCAATGAACGAATATCAAAGACTCGGGGGCACCATGAGGATTATATCAACGGGGGCACACGCTCGGCCTGCCGCCAGGTGGCTGCTGCCCATGCTGTTATTGCTTACCGGCGCCGCACAGAGTGTGCAAGCGGCCGATAACGTCCTGCGCGATCTCAATTACTCGACCTTGCCCGGCAATCAGGTCGAGATTACGCTGACCCTCGACAAACCGGTAGCGCAGCCGCACAGCTTCAAGACCAACCAGCCGGCGCGTATTGCCTTCGATTTCATGGGCACCCGCAGCGCGCTCGCGCAGCGCAGCGTGGACATCGGTATCGGTGCGGTCAACGCTGTCAGCACCGCTCAAGCCGGCAACCGCACCCGAGTGGTCATCGAGCTCTCGCAGATGGTTCCCTACCAGACTCAGGTCGACGGCAATACGTTCCATATTCTGCTGCAGCCGCCTACGGCCATGGTGGCCGCGCGGCCAGGCGCGGACAACTCGCAAGCCGATCCCCCATTGACTGCAAGCGAGAATCAGATCACCAAGATCGATTTCCGGCGCGGTCCCGATGGTGCCGGGAAAATTGTGGTCGAGCTCTCTGATGCATCCACCATAGTCGATGTGCGCCAAGAGGACGACAAATTGATTGCCGATTTCCTGCACACGCGGGTACCGGCGCAGCTCCAGCGACGCCTCGATGTCACCGATTTCGCCACCCCCGTGCAAACGGTGGACACGACTCAGCGCGGCGGGACGGCGCGAATCACCGTCACGTCCAGCGGCGCCTATGACCAGATCGCCTACCAGGCCGACAATATTTTTACGGTCGAGATCGCACCCATCTCCAAATCCGACAAAAAGCGGGGAAAGCAGGCGTTCAAGTACACCGGCGATCGTTTGTCACTGAACTTCCAAGACATTGCGGTTCGCTCGGTACTGCAATTGCTGGCCGATTTCACCGGCATCAACATGGTGGTCAGCGACAGCGTCGCGGGCAACATCACGCTGCGGCTGCAAAACGTGCCCTGGGATCAGGCGCTTGACATCATCCTCAAGACCAAGGGCCTCGGCAAGCGCCGGATCGGCAACGTCATGCTGGTGGCACCGGCCGAGGAGATCGCCGCGCGCGAGCAGTTGGAGCTGAAAGCCAAGCGTCAAATCCAGCAGCTCGCGCCATTGCAATCGACGTTCATCCAGGTCAGTTACGCAAAGGCGCAGGACCTGGCCCAGCTCATCCTGGGAAGCGGCAAAAACGGCCGCTCGCTGCTCTCCAATCGGGGCACCGTCAGCGTCGATCAGCGCACCAATACCCTCATCGTCCAAGATACCGCGCGCAATCTGGATGACATCCGGCGGCTGGTGAGCAAGCTCGACATCCCAGTGCGCCAGGTGCTGATCGAATCGCGGGTAGTCATCGCCAACGATGACTTCAGCAACGAGCTCGGCGTACGCTTTGGCTACAGCCGCAATCAGAGCAACTTCGGTAGCACCAATCACGGCGGGATCGTCGGCGGCAAGCTGCCCGGTGATGTCAACTTCGGTCAGACAACGGCCTACGAGGTGCCCGCGGGCAGCGGCAACGAAGGGCTGCTGGTCGATCTACCAGCATCCCCTGCCGCCGGCGCGATCGGGCTCGCGATCGGCAAGATCGGCAGCTACCTGCTCCAACTCGAGCTCTCCGCCATGGAGACCGAGAACCGCGGGGATATCATCTCCAGCCCGCGCGTGATTACCACCAATCAACAGGAAGCCTACATCAAGCAGGGTGTTCAAATCCCCTTCCAGCAAGCCACCTCCAGCGGCGCAACCAGTGTCCAGTTCAAGGAGGCCGTGCTCGGGCTCACGGTAACACCGCAGATCACCCCCGATGATCGGATCCTGCTCGACTTGCAAGTCACCAAGGACAGCCCGGGCCAGATCACAGCCGCTGGGCCGGCCATCAATACCCAGTCCGTAAGCACCCACGTGCTGGTGGACAATGGCGAGACTGTCGTGCTGGGCGGCGTATACGAGCGCACCAAGAATAAGACGGTAACCCGGGTGCCGTTCTTTGGCGAGCTGCCGCTGGTGGGCTGGCTGTTCCGCAATACCGCGCGCGTCAACAACAACAAAGAGCTATTGATCTTCGTCACGCCCAAGATCCTCAAGCAGAATCTAGCGTTGACTCGGTAGCGGCGAATCGCTAAGCGCCTACCGCCGTTGCCATCCCGGGCGATGAATGAGGCCGCGCGCACGCTCCCTGGCGCGCGCTGCCAACCGCCCGGGGTATACTGGATTCGTCTTGGGAACTAGGCGGGGGAAAATGGGCGGAGGCCAGATGTCAGCCGAGCAGCGAGTCTTTCTGATCGGACCCATGGGTGCCGGCAAAAGCGCGGTGGGTCGACAGCTCGCGCAGCGGCTCGGGCGGCGCTTTTTGGATTCGGACCGAAGCTTGGAAGAGCGTACCGGCGTCGATATTGCGCGAATTTTCGACGTCGAGGGTGAGGACGGCTTTCGCCTGCGCGAGGAGGCCATGCTGCAGGAGCTGACCCGCCGCCCCGGCCTCATCCTTGCCACCGGGGGCGGTGCGGTTACGCGCGAGAGCAATCGCGCCTGCTTGCGCGAGCGCGGCATCGTCGTCTATCTACGTACGGCGATCGACACGCAGCTCATTCGGACCCGCCATAGCGACCGACCGCTGCTGCGGACCAAGGACCCAAGGGCGCGCCTCGAGAAACTGATGCTCGAGCGCGCACCCCTCTACGAAATGCTCGCCGATATCATCGTCGATACGGATCATGGCACTATTGCAATAATCGTCGACGACATCATTCATCGGCTCGGAGAGCGAGCGAGTGCCTATTAGTCATCCTGGCCACACGGTTCAAGTCGACCTGCAGGAGCGATCCTATCCCATCTACATCGATCACGGCTTGTTGCACAATGCCGAGCTCTTGCGCCGGCACATAGCGGGCACACAGGTTCTCGTGGTCACCAACGAGACCGTCGCGCCGCTCTACCTCGAACGGGCCTGCACCGCCCTTGCCGATTTCGATGTGGACCGGATCATTCTGCCCGATGGTGAGCAGCACAAGACCCTGGAGACGGCCATGCGCGTCTATGACGCCCTGATCGAACGGGGCTTCAACCGCTCCGCCACGCTCGTGGGCCTGGGCGGCGGCGTCATCGGCGATATCACCGGGTTCGTCGCCGCCACCTATCAGCGCGGCGTGCACTTCATCCAGTTCCCGACGACCTTGCTTGCGCTGGTGGACGCCTCCGTGGGCGGCAAGACCGGCGTCAATCATCCGCGCGGCAAGAATATGATCGGCGCATTCCACCAGCCCCGCTGCGTGCTGGCGGACACGGATACCTTGGAGACGCTGCCAGAGCGCGAATTCCGAGCCGGTATCGCCGAGGTCATCAAATATGGGCTGATTCAAGACTATGCTTTCTTCCAGTGGCTGGAGCGCCATCTGGCGCAAGTGCTGGCGCGCGACTCGGCCGCGCTGATCTATATCATCGAGCAATCTTGCCGTAACAAAGCCTACCTGGTAGCGGCGGATGAGCGCGAATCCGGGCAGCGGGCTCTGCTCAACCTGGGACACACCTTTGCTCACGCCATCGAGACGGCGACCGGCTATCGCGAGTGGCTGCATGGCGAGGCCGTGGCCGTCGGCATGTGCATGGCCGCCCACCTCTCCGCGACCATGGGCTGGATGAGCTCCAAGGCCTACGAGCGCGCGCAGTCCCTGATCGAGGCCGCCGGGCTGCCCGTTTTAGCCCCGCGCCTCTCCCCCCCCGAGCTGCGCCGGATCATGGCCATCGACAAAAAGGCAAGCCGCGGCCGGCTGCGCCTGGTGTTACTCGAAGGCATCGGCAGCGCCGTGGTCACCGAAGCATTCGACGACGCCGCGCTTACGGCAACCTTGGAGCGTTTCACGGCGGCCGCGGGCGCGAAATAGCGCCCCGGCTTGTCCTCCCTGCCGCACCCGCCAGTGATCGCCTTTGCATCGCCTCACTCGCCAACCCGCCGCGCCACGCTTGGAGGCCAGCCCATGCCGTGCGTGCGCGACTTGCACGTTACGCTCGCCTCGCAAGCCGCAAACTTGCCTCGCCAAAGGCAGAGAAGCAATCGAGATTGGCGCTGTTGATCGAGGCAAAAACAGCGTGATCGGTACCGGGCAAAAGGGGTAAATAATAGTGATTGTCAGTCAATCAGGGTAAAACTCGACTTCCAATACCTGCTCCCACGCCCAGCCTGTTTCCTCGAACCTTGGGGGAAAGGCATCTTCGTCCTTATCCGTCTCTCGTACAGCGCCTTGTACGGCTGTTCGATACGCCTTGCAGCCCAATGCCGGGAGTTGTCGCTGCAGGCTGGGATGATCGTCAAGTGCATCCTGCAGCTTTAACCGCTGCTCTTTAATGGTGGCTCTCCAACTCCGGCCTCTGCGATCCGGCTGATACCGCCACTTGAGCAAGTGAATTAGCAGCACTGAAAGACGGTTTCTAAGCTCACCCGGTCACTTGCCGCCATACCCTCTAGTTCCTCAATCAGATCCTCCATATTCACTTCGCTAACCCGCCCTTGGCGCAACTTCTCGATGGTTTTTTGCGTCCATCCATAATGGTCGTCGTTGGGGTTAGTCATCTCGTCGCATCCTCTCAAGTAATACTCAATAGCTTAGCATCAAGGGGGCTTTTGACTCAGTCATGAGGCGGATTCTGAGCCGCACCAAGGGACAGGTTCGAAGGAGTGCCCCGCCACTTAACGAAGGCGAGATCGACTACGCCCGACTCAACGCCGAACACGCGCACAATGCCTAACTGGCGCGGACGACAGCCAAGCGCAATGGCAGCAGGTTTCAGGAGATCTCGCCTATATAAAAGGGCGTTTGCGGCATGCATGCAGGGGCGCGGCTCCGTCGTCAATTAGGGCTACCCACGCAGTCGTTTTGCCGGAGAACAGATAGCTTGGTTGGGGTGAGCTTGCGAACCCGAACGTTGTGCCTCGACGTTCGCCCCAGCGGGACTACCGGAGGCGTTGGGGTTCCTCCGTCACCCCAACCTACGGGGCTGCTCGAACCGCTACTTTGGGAACAGAAACTGAAGTTGCAAGCGCATGCTCCACTCGGGGCCGAATTGCTGGTGCTCGACGTTGTAGAAGGTCTGCAACTGCGCGTTCATCGGCTGGTTGCCGATCCGGAAGATCCTGCCGAAACCGCCCCCAGGCGGCACGGTCCAGGTGTCGTCGCTGCCCCCTCCGTCCAGTTCGCCGTGATGATTGGCGCGGACACAGTCCCCTGGTCACCTCCGGTAGGTAAATCAGTGGCGTCATCGTGCGGTTGATGATGTTTCAGTTGCCGAGCGTGAACGGGATCACGGGTTGGATGTTAAGGACGTTGGCGGTGTCGTCATTGGGGCCGACGCCGAACAGGGTATTGTCTTGGAACGGCAGGCTGATCATCGCGGCAACCGGGTTCTGCGCTGCCTTGGCGAGATCGGCTTGCCCCTGCGCATGCGCCGCCGATGTGAGCGGTAGCAACGCTGCTACGAATAGCCAGAGGCGCTTGGTCATTGCCCAACTCCTTGGATTGGGTCGACTCGGCGGCGGGCGCGCACCCGCGCCGGCGTACTCTTGTTGCCTGAACATCGCGGATCGCTGCGTTGAGGCCCCTTCTCGAAATTCCCATCCGCCATCGCGCCCGGTTGGCGTGCCCGCTCGCGGGCCTCGTCGTGGTCTTACGCGGATATGGCGATAATCGGCCAATCCGTTCTTCTCTCGGCCAAACGCCGCAGAGCCTTGCGAGTGGATTTATTGTCATCAATCACGCAGACAATCGGAGTTTGCGTATTCGTGGCCGCGCCAAAATTGTCGCTCAACTCTACGAGCGCGCACGCGGTTGCACCATAGGGCTTTGGTCCAATGGAAACAGTAGCCCTGAAATGCTAGAAGGCGTTATAGGCGACTGTAACGAGCGCTGCGCGGCTAACTGCCGTGACAGAGGGGCACGCAGCGCGGGCACATTCCGCGATCCTATTTGGCGATCGATTCGAAATCAGCCGTCGTACAACCGGCTCGAGTCACACGAAAGAACCGCGACCCTCAGCAATTCCACAGCAAGAAAGGAAGTGAGAGCCCCATGAACTATGCTCGCGAACACTCAATAGCTACCTGATTCCTAGACGGAGAAAAGCAATGAAAGTCTCAATTGCCATTTTCGCGGCAGTTTTGTTGTTGGGGGGATCCTGTGTCCAAGCACAGGACAAACCCAACGCCAAACCCGACAAGCCCGACAAACCCAACATCGTCCTGATCGTCGGCGACGACGTCGGCTGGGGTGATCTCGGAGTCTACGGCGGCGACACCGGCCGCGGCATGCCCACACCGAACCTCGATCAGCTCGCCGATGAGGGCATGACGTTTTTCGACTTCTATGCCCAGCCGAGCTGCACACCTGGGCGCGCGGCCCTACAGACGGGGGCATCCCCAACCGCAGCGGCATGACCACCGTGGCCTTCCAAGGCCAGGGCGGCGGCCTGCCGCACGCGGAGTGGACCCTGGCGTCGGTTCTGAAGAAGGCCGGATACAACACCTACTTCACCGGCAAGTGGGGCACCTCGGCGAGGCCGATTATGCCTTGCCCACGGCGCACGGCTACGATGAGATGAAATACGTTGGCCTCTATCACCTGAACGCTTACACCTACGCCGATCCGACCTGGTTCCCGGACATGGATCCGAAGCTGCGTGCGATGTTCCAGAAAGTGACCACGGGGATGCTCTCGGGCAAAGCCGGTGAGAAGCCGCATGAGGACTTCGACGTCAATGGCCAGTATGTCAACGCGCCCAACATACAAATGCAAGCGTATGCTAATGGCGTGGTCGGCATCCCGTACCTCGACGAATATATCAATAAGGCCGCAATCGACTTTTTGGAGCAGGCTGCGAAGTCGGATAAGCCGTTCTTCTTGAACGTCAACTACATGAAGATGCACCAGCCGAACATGCCGGCCCCGGAGTTCAAGGGCAAATCGCTCTCGAAGACCAAGTACGCCGATTCGATGGTGGAGATGGATGCTCACGTCGGCGCGATCATGGACAAAATCCGCGAGCTTGGCCTCGACCAGAACACTTTGGTGATCTTCACCACCGACAACGGCGCCTGGCAGGACGCCTATCCGGACGCCGGTTACACGCCGTTTCGCGGTACCAAGGGCACCGATATGGAAGGCGGCAGCCGCGTGCCGGCAATCGCTTGGATGCCCGGCCGCATCGAGGCGCACGCGCGGAACTACGACATCGTGGGCGGCCTCGACTTCATGGCCACCTTCGCCGCGCTCGCCGGGGTGGAATTGCCGACCAAGGATCGCGCGGGCAAGCCCATCATCTTCGACAGCTACGACATCTCTCCGGTCCTGTTCGGCACCGGCCCGGACCCGCGTAATGTCTGGTACTACTTCACCGAGAATGAGCTAACCTCCGGCGCGGTGCGCGTAGGCCACTACAAGGCCGTGTTCAACCTGCACGGCGACGATGGCGCGGACACGGGTGGACTCTCGGTCGACACCAATCTCGGCTGGAAGGGGCCGGAGAAGTATGTCGCAACCGTGCCGAATATCTACGACCTGTGGCAGGACCCGCAGGAGCGATACAACATCTTCATGAACAACTGGACCGAGCATACCTGGACGCTTGTGATGTTCAATAACGCGATCAAGGACTTGATGCAGACCTACATCAAATACCCGCCGCGCAAGCTGCAGAGCGAAACCTACACGGGCCCAATCACGATCACGCAATACCAGCGGTTCAAGTGGCTGCGCGATCAGCTTAAAGAGAAAGGCTTCAACATCGGGCTGCCAAGCGGCAACTGACGCAGCATTCGCTCAAACGGAACTGGCGCTGATCTGAAACGGCTCTCGGCGTGTGATAACGCGCCGAGAGACTTTCAGGTCTGGACACGGGATCTCGTGACCGGCGACTGTTCCAGCCGCGATAGAACTTCACGCAACCCTGGAAAAAGGTAGCCCCCCATGCAGCAGCCACTTTTCAGATTGCTTGTCGCTTTCATGCTGTGCGTTGCCACCAGCCTGGTCGTCGCCCAGGCGAAACCGGCGAACGATCCCCTGCCCTCGTGGAACGATAGCCCCACCAAGTCGGCCATCATCAACTTCGTGGAGCGCGTTACCAAGCCGGGCTCCGCGGATTTCGTGCCGGTAGCCGAGCGCATCGCCACCTTCGATAACGATGGCACGCTTTGGAGCGAGAAGCCGGTCTACTTCCAGCTTCTATTCGCACTCGACCGTGTGCGCGCCATGGCGCCGGAGCATCCGCGGTGGAAGCATACCGAGCCCTTCAAGAGCGTGATTGCCGGTGACATGAAAGGCGTCATGGCCACGGGCAAGGAAGGCCTGGCGAAAATTGTCGCCGCCTCGCACACGGGCATGACTGGGGCGCAGTTCAAGGCGACGGTGCACGACTGGCTCGCGAGCGCCAAGCACCCGACCAAGGGTGTGCTCTACACCAAACTGGTCTACCAGCCCATGCTCGAGCTGTTGGATTATCTGCGTGCCAACGGCTTCAAGACATTCATCGTCTCTGGCGGCGGCATGGATTTCGTGCGCGTGTTCTCCGAGCGCGTCTACGGGATTCCGCCCGAACAGGTGGTCGGCTCGACCCTGGGCGCGAAGTTCGAGATGCGCGATGGCATCCCGATTATCGTCAAGACAGCCGAGCTGGTTCTCGTGGACGACAAGGCTGGCAAACCGGTCGGCATCTATCGCCACATCGGCCGCCAACCCATCTTCGGAGCCGGCAACTCCGATGGCGACTTGCAGATGCTGCAGTACACCACAATCCCCCGTAGCAGCAAGGACACCACGCCGAGATTCGGGATAATCATTCACCACACCGACGCCGTGCGCGAGTGGGCGTACGACCGCAAATCACCCGTCGGACGACTGGACAAGGCGCTCGACCAAGCCCAGCAGCGCGGCTGGTATGTGGTTGACATGAAGGAGGACTGGAACCAGATTTATCCTGACGTGAAGTAGTCGACCCGCGACCTTGCCTCCCCGATTGATGGAATAGTGCCTTGCACGCTATATAGCCTATAATACAATATATGCCGAAAGCGACCTGCATTATCAATAGCAAGGTCACTCGGGGCCGCTGGATCATTGAACGCACGGTCTAGGTGTTGCCGGAGGCGAGCGCGGAACGGCCGCATGGCCTGAAATACAGTCTGTACGGCGGAAATGCTACGCGCTGCTTGGTTCGCTACAACAACGAGGCGGGCAAAGGCGATCATCGGCATTACGGCGAGCACGAAGAGCCCTACATTTTCACCACGCTGGAAGCTTTACTGGTCGACTTTCAGGCTGATGTAACCCGACGGACGCAGGAGTAGGTCTTGAAAGCTATTATCGAAATTGCCAGCAATACCGATATGCACCGACACGCTATGGCTGCCGCCCGTGCCCATGCGAACGGAAACACACGGGCTACTGACTATCGGCTTGGCTTTGAGAGCGCCGCGCAACTATTTGCGGAACTGACGACCGAGCGCATGCGCACACTGAAAACCCTGCGCCGCGAAGGTGCCCAAAGCATATACTCGCTGGCCAAGACGCTCGACCGCAACTACAGCAACGTCCATAGTGACGTACAGCGTCTCATGGCCTTGGGGTTGGTGGAGCGTGGCGACGACGGAGTTAGCGTACCCTTCGACGAGCTAGAAATTCACGTGCCGCTGAACGTATTCGTCGCCTAACGCATCGTTGACGCGCAACTGTTATGATGCGCGGCATTTCCACAGCCGGGGAGCGGACGGACATGGCCGTCGTGGAGAAGGTCCGTGATCTGAGTCCGCAAGAGTATCTCGAAGGCGAGCTGCGCGCTGAGGTCAAGCGCGAATACGTAGCCGGCCAGGTTTACGCCATGGTCGGCGTCAGCCGGGCGCACAACATAATCGCTGGAAATATCTTTGCCGCCTTGCGCAACCACCTGCGCGGCGGGCCCTGCCAAGCGTTCATCGCGGATATGAAGGTGCGCGCCGCCGATGCCTTTTTCTATCCTGACGTGGCGGTCACCCGCGATCCCGCTGATCGCCACGAGTATTACCTCGAACGGCCGGCGCTGGTCATCGAGGTCGTGTCGCCTTCCACCGAGGCGCGCGACACGCTGGACAAGCGCATCGCCTACCAGGCCATCAACAGCCTAGAGGACTACGTGCTGGTCGCGCAGCACAGGGCGGAGGTGCGGATTTACCGGCGGCTCGAGGGCGGATGGGAGCTCGAGACCTGCACCGGCACCGATACGGTTCGTTTGAATTCAGTCGGCCTCGAAATCCCCGTCGCGACGATCTACGAAGGCGTTTGACCACGCGGTTTGTTTTTCGCGGACCGCGGCCAAGAAGGTATCGGGCACACCGATCACACGGCCCTCGCGCTGGAGCTCGGCGGCCAGCTCGCCTGCGCGCAGGATGACGAGGGGTGAATAGTTACCCTGATGGTACAGAATTAGCCATGAGCTGGTATTCGGCGGTGATACTGTTGAATGCGGATCTTGCCACGAACGTGGCATAACGGTAGCATTTTCGTATGTCAACCAAGCAACGTCTCTCGGCGTCCGTCGACCCCGAACTCATCGCAGCCGCGGAGGAGGCCGTCGCGCATGGGAAGGCCGCGAGCGTGAGCGCGTGGGTGAACGAGGCGCTGCGCCTGAAAATCGAGCACGATCGGCGGCTCTCCGCCCTGACGTCGTTCGTCGCCGCATACGAGCTGGAGCACGGTGAGATCAGCCAAGAGGAGATACACATGGCGACGCGCCGCGCACGCGCCATCAGCGCCCGCGCACTCCCGCCGGCCAAGCGCAAGAGAGCGGGGCGCGCGAAGTGAGCCTCGTGGTGGATGCGGGGGCGCTGGTCGCGGTCGAGCGCGGCGACCGGGATACCATCGCCCTCTTGAAACGAGAGCTACTCGGGGGCCGCGCGCCAGTCACGCACGGTGGCATCGTGGGCCAGGTCTGGCGGGGCGGCGCGAGCCGTCAGGCTCCGCTGGCTCGCCTGCTCCCTGGGCTCATCATCGCGGCCCTCGATAATGCCTTGGGCCGGCGTGCCGGCGTACTGCTGGGCCGATCTGGAGGTCGCGACGTCATCGACGCGGCGTTCGTTCTCCTCGCTGCCGACGGCGACTGGATCCTCACATCCGACCCGCACGACTTGCTCACGCTCGCGAACGCGGCCGGTCTCCACGTAGAACTGGTCCCGGTCTGACGACCCGCGCCCGTGCCCACGCGAACGGAAACACACAGGCTACCAACTATCGGCTTGGCTTTGAGAGCGCCGCGCAACTATTTGCGGAACTGACGACCTCAGATTCATTTGTCATTGGACAAGGCTATCCCCGTAACCGTGCGGGCACACTCGCGCCTGGCCATATAGGACTTTGGTCCAATTGTCCCGCGTCGGTCGGAAGGCTAGGTTTAGATACGGCGCCTATAGTCGGCGGTAAGAGCAGATGTATGGCAATGAGCCGAAGGTTTATGGAAGATGCGGCATCGCATAATAATGCGGACCTCCAATTACGCGTCGGCCGTTCTCGCACTGAGCACCTTTGTCGTTCTGGGCGTGCTTATGCCGTTAATTACTTCATCAGGAGGTAACCACTCGCCCCGTAGCACGCACAAAAGGCCGAACAGGGATCGATAAGCCGTCTGAACCCGTGGGACCGCGGGCATCTTGCCCGCAAGGCAAGGCGCAAACAACCCTTCCGGGCCGTATGCGGGCAGGGATGCCCGCGGTCCCAAAGTGCCAGAAGCCTACTTGGCCGCTGCACGGATTCATGCGCAATTGCCCTGGGGCGAGTAGTTGTCCTTGTACGTTAGGCGTCTCCCCCGCTCTACCTTTTCAAGCTACCATCGCGGAGGACGATTTCCGCCGCCGTGGCGTCCGCCACGACCCCCGCCCCTACGAGAGTCCCGCTCCATGGCCATATTGACCTTCAGTGGCCGCCCGCCAAGGTCACGGCCGTTTTGCTCCAACGCCTTCTCCGCCGATTGCTGAGATGAAAACGTGATAAATGCGAACCCTTTCGGGCGGCCAGTGTCACGATCCATGATCATGGCAAATTCACTAATCTCCCCATAGTCTGCGAACAGCGCGCGCAACTGCGCTTCATCCACCGAGTACGGGAAGTTTCCTACGTAAAGTTTGTTCTGTTGCATTCAAAGACACCAAGTCAGGTATTTGCAGTCGATATATCGGCATCGATAGGGTCCGATGCATCAGGCGACAAGTCAATCGTTGCAGCATCCGGCGCCGGGCTCTTCGCGAGCTTGCGCTGGGTTTTCTCGTCCTTCTTTTTCTTCTTCGCCAGCTCGCGTTGACGCTTTTGGAAGGAATAGTTTGGCTTGGCCACGCTCACCTCGCAGGAATTTGGTTCGAGCAATCATGGTACCCCAAACGTAGCCAAGATTTCGATGCGGATACCGAACCGAGATTCTGAGACGGATTCCGGGCCGGGTAGCCGCAGGCGATTGCTCACCCGCGGCCACCCGGCCCAGAACCCAACAATGATGATGACGTTTGTATCGCGCAACTAAACAAGATGCAAGCCGCGCAGGAAACGCTCGAGCCCGGCGCCATAGGACTAAGGTCCAATTGCCCCGTGTCGCACTGCCGGCTAGGTTTATGGTCCGAGGAATGAGCCGGCGGATGGCGGCGGCAAGAGCTCGTATACGGCGATGAGCCGAAGCGGGCAGCGTGTGCGGACTTTGTCTGGTCGATCCGGCGGCATAACCTGGAGAAAAACAATGTGCAAAGTGTCTCTTGGTCTTAGTGTTGCCTTGGCTGTCACGCTGGCTGCACTGGCAGGCGAGGCCGCCGCTCAGGGCGACCAATCGACGGGGCTGGCCAAGAAACTTGCCAACCCGGTTGCCTCCCTTATCAGCGTGCCTTTTCAGTACAACTACGACGACAGCTACGGCCCCAATGAGAAGGGCTCGAAGAGCCAGCTCAACATACAACCGGGCATTCCGCTGAGTCTGAGCAGCGACTGGAATTTGATTACGCGCACGATCGTCCCCGTGATCTTTCTCGACGATATCCCAACGCCCGGGAACAGTGACTCCGGCCTTGGCGATACCACCGCGAGCCAGTTTTTCTCGCCCAAGGCGCCAGCCTCTGGCGGCTGGATTTGGGGCGTGGGCCCGGTGGAGCTGATTCCCACGGCCACGAAGTCTACCTTGGGCGCAGAAAAATGGGGCCTGGGGCCGACGGCGGTCGTCCTCAAGCAGAAAGGGCCATGGACGTACGGTGCACTTGCCAATCACATCTGGTCGGTGGCAGGCGATGACGACCGCCCCGACATCAGCCAAACCTTCATGCAGCCGTTTCTCGCCTACATCACCCGAACCAGCACGACCTTCACCCTCAATACAGAGTCGACCTACGACTGGAAAGCGGAGAACTGGTCGGTGCCCATCAACGCCCTGGTTTCGCAGTTGCTCAAGCTGGGGCCTGTGCCGATACAACTGAGCCTCGGTGCGCGCTACTGGATGGAGTCACCTGACAACGCTGCCGAGGGCTGGGGTCTACGAGCGCAATTAACGCTCCTTTTCCCGCGCTGAGCCGGCCAAGTGTATCTACCGGCACGCCGTGACCCCGAGCCGCTGCCGTTGCAATGGTTTCGCACATGTGCAACACTTGTCAATATTTTTGGTTGAGGCGATGGAATGAGCATGACAACACAACAGCACGCCGGATCCGCGAGCTTTCGCACGGTGGTGATGCTGCGCCGGGGCGAACGCGACAAGCTCAATGCGCTCGCTAGTCGTGACGGTGTCTCTGTTGGCGAAATAGTCCGCCGGGCCATAGGCGCTTATGATCCGACCGACAATGATACTTTATTGGCCTCGGCCATCGAGAGCATGAGCAGCACGCTGCGAGAGGCCATCGTCCAGGTCCACGAAGCACGGGCGAGCGTTGCGGAGACCCGTGCGCAGCTCCGTGCGCATGCGCTCGACGAGGTGGCTAATGGGGATCGCTGATAAATTCTTTGAGGTGATCAAGGAGGTTGTGACGCTGAGCCAGCAGGTTCAAGGCTTGAGCGAGGAGGTAAAAGCGCTCAATCAGGAGACGCGGAGCCTTGACCGCCGCGTGGTGCGGTTAGAGACCATGGCGGAGATTGTCGAGCGCATCCGGCAACTACCCCGGCGAGAACCTTGAACAAGACTGCGCACCGCAGTATTACGACAGTTGCTGGCTATCGAACAGGCGATGCGCAACAGCCAGATTACGTTGCCGGCACGGCCGATGCGGCTCTGCCCTTGTCAACGTGGCCATGGACTGACCGGCCAGCTTGGTGGCGGGCTGAACCCGGTCTACGACAACGTCTCCTACTGCGTGGCGCGCCGCGCGGACCGTCCTCTCGCCCTTCACCCGTGCCCCCGCGGCACTCCCGCTCCTCTAAAAGCGTCCCCACTCCGCCGGCGATCGTCCGGAATCAGCCTTGTGCTGCCATTCGGCAATGAGACCGAATCGTACCCCCCAGGCTCAGCTCACCGTGGAATCACGCTCCCCGCTGAGACTCGATTGTCGTTGCACAAGACGCCCTAAGTTGGCCGGCCGAATGAGCCTGACGCGCTGCCCGACATGGCTATATGGAACCCAGCCCTGCGCCATCGAAGGACACGCCTCAAAGTCATCCTTGCAAAGCGCGCCATGGGACGCCCGCCGGTCGCTGCAATTCTTATCAGCTCTAGAGAGGATCTAAGATGAATTTACGCACTGCGATCCCATTTGTGGCGGGGGCCGCGTTGTGGATGGTGCATCCAGTTATGGCGCAGTCACCCATCATCTACCCGTCGAAAGGACAAAGCACCGAGCAGCAAAGCAAGGACACGGCCGCATGCCAGGGCTGGGCGCAGCAGGAGACTGGTGTGGATCCGGTCGCCATCGCCGAGGCAGAGGTGCAGGCAGCGCCAAACTCTGGACCACGGGGCGGGGCAGTCCGGGGGGCGGCGGGAGGTGCAGCCCTCGGC